>CAJXQE010000018.1 GCA_913058215.1 uncultured Verrucomicrobiales bacterium | reverse complement strand
TTCAAGCAGAAGACGGCATACGATATCAGCCTCGGTCTCGTGTGCTCGGAGATGTGTATAAGAGACAGATTGTAAACCGTGCGATCCAGTTCTGCGGGACCGAATTCAGAACTTTGCATTTCGAGCATCACGACATCGCCCTTACGGGAACGCTTGATTGCATTCCGAATTGCAGAAGGTCGGTTGTATCCTTTGCGGGGCCATTCGGTATGGAATCTGGCTTCTGAGTCCGGGACCATACCGGAGACTCCGTATCCATTGTCCGGAGCAGAGATCACTCCCATGGTGCCTGTGCCGTGATATTGATAGCGCTGTTTGGCCTTGGAGTGAGGTATCCCGGACGACTGGATAGAGGCATCCTGCAAATCTTCATGCTGCTTGTTGAAGGCATATTCGCAATTGGAAAGCCGAACCCCTGCACCGCGAATTCCCTGGTCCCAGGCATAATCGATGTTTATCCCCGGGTTTCCTTCGCGGTATCTTTGATGAGCTTTCAGGTTGGAGGAAACTGGCGAGATGTCACCCGGTGGGGCGGGTAGATTGTCCAGTGCCTCGACTTCTACATATTCGACGAGTTCGAGACTGTTGAGGTCCTTTGCGATCGCGATTCTGGAATCTCTGTCCCCAGCCCCGGCTTCCGCAATGAGAACGCCGCCGAAATCCATCTGTTGTTCTCCGCTTTCTGTTTCGGCCCGTGTGATAGCCTCTGCTAGATCGTCTTCGATACCTTCGAGAAGGGGAGAGAAGCGCAGGCGATGGCGCGATAGAATTTCCTGAAGGGGCTCAGGGATTTCTAGTGAATTGATAAGAAGAGTTCCTTCGTCATCGGGGCGTGCCCGCAAGTCGTCCGTAAATTTCACCACGAGCCGCAAGTCCTCGCCCCGGGGAATCCGGAGTTCCTCTTTCTGCTGAGCGGGTCTGTCCCTCAGTTCGGGATTTCTTCGAGCGACTTCCGGGGAAGCCCGGAGTCGGAGGAAGTTTTCACGGGAAGGTTCACTAACTTTGCCGCCTGCTGTGAGGAGGGTAATTCCGAGGGAGCCTTGATCGTTAATTTTTTTTTAAGACTGTTCGCTTCTGCAAAACTGATCTCTTCTTTAGAATTTTTGCTGACTGAAGACTGGTCGAGCGCGGAAGATTTCTCCGCCTTGTTTTCTTTTTTTGAAGAATAGTCACGACTGGAGCTTACCTCGGAAGATCCGAGTAGCACTACCGCGAGTCCAAGAAAGATGAGCGCGGCTGCTCCTGTAATTTCAAGCTTCATTCAATTGTAATTGTCAGACGTCTATGTATTCGTGACATGCAGGCTCAATTATGCGCAATCGCGGTGATACTTCGGCTTACTTAAAGAAGATCAGCAAAATGGTGATTCCCTCACCGATCCCGGTGAGAATTGCCATTGATTTGAAATCTCTTAACTTCTCGTAGATGAAGACGACGCCTCCTGTCAGAACGGAGAAAATAAAGATGATTCTATCAAGGCTGCTTGTCAGGTCACCGAGGATAGAAGTCAGTAGAACCACCACTGCTGCGGTGACTACGGCGATTCCGAGATTCAGGAGAATTCGCTTCGTTCCGTAAGATGTGGTGTCATCGAGATCCTCGCGCCGCTTGCTGTAAACGAAGAAGGAAAACAGAAGCAGTGAAATGGCACCGAACGGTGCGATGGCGACTTTGAAGAATTCTGCTGGAGCTGCGTTCAAGGCATAGTGACCTGTCGCAATAATGACGAGGAGAATGGAGAGCATTCCCTGAAGCTTGAAGAGTTTGGTTCTTTTCATGGTTTGATTATCCTTTTCGGGTAGTGGTGGTGGTGGTGTTTTTTCATTCATGTTAAAAAGATGACAAAGACGGTCAGACCAATGCTGACACCGCTAAGCAGGGCTGCGACGATCTGGCTGCGAAGGAAGAAGAAATTTAGAACGGACGCGGTGAATACTGAAGATTCGGCGATGGCCGGACCTGCTCCGGTGCTTGCTTCCACTCCAGTATCCGGAGATTGAAGAAGCCATCCGATCCCGACAGTGAAGAGGATGGAGAAAAGGAGTAGAAGAGACATCCTTCCGGGCGAGGGTTCGATAGCAGTGCCATTTCCCAGGTGAACAAACGAGAATCCAAAAAAGATTGCGATGGGGACCGGGGCTAAGAGCCCGGCGATAATGCGCGGAATTTCCGCCCACATTTTCTGGGATATGACCACTTCATGAAGGAGAGTCAGAAAGCAGAGCGCAATCAGTCCCAGCGCAAAAGCGGATAGGGCTGTGGCTTTGTTTTCAGGTTTCATCGGACTCTTCAATTCTTTGCTGAAGAAACCATTGCTGAAATATTCCCGTTTACAAAATCGATAGATAGAGCAGTAACATCGACAAAAATGATGTTGGCGTGTACATTCCAATGTTGACCTGAGTGAGGGCCTTTCTATTGGAGGTTCCGGGGCACGTCATCAAACCATTGACGGAGAGGTCATTCTTCGATTACCGTCGGGTATGAAATACCTCTATTTACTTCTTACAAGTGTTTCGGTTGTTGCCGTTTTCACTCTTTCACTTCAGGCGGAATCCCGAGAATGGACTCAGGCTGCCAGCGGGAAAAAGATCAATGGTGAATATGTCGGGATGAAGGACGACAAAACGGTGACCATTAAAATGGCGAACGGTCGCGCTTTTGATGTTCCCCTTGCAAGCCTTTCCCCGGCGGATAACGACTTTGTGAAAACACAGATGGCCGGCGGCGGTGACAGTGAAGCCAAGCCCGCAGAGCCAGAGAGTGGGAGCAAGCCCGCTGCACTTCCTGAGGGAGAAGTGACAGTGACTCTGAGCGGAGTTCACATGTGTTGTCGGGATTGCGAAGAGGCGGTTACTACAGCCGGAGCGAATTCCAGAATTGCCGTTGATGAGGCAGTGGAGTTTGAAGGCGATCGCAGCAATGATGCAATCATCGTCAAGGCACCCAATGGGAAAGCGATGCAAAACGCATTGAAAGCGGTTTTGGCTACAGGCTTCTACGGGAAATCCGATCATGAAACCCTTAAAATTGCCGACCTGAAAGATGCGGGAATCGAGACCAACACGATGTCGGTTCGTGATGTCCATCTTTGCTGCGGTGGTTGTGTGAAAGGCGTAGAGAAAGCTCTGAAGACTGTGGAGGGATTCGAGGATTCAACAGTAAAAGAGGGATCCAGCCGCTTTATCGTTACAGGCGAAAAACTGAATCCCTACACTGTCATGTCCGCTCTGCGTGCCGCAGGATACGGTGGCTCATTTCAGTAGGAGAAACCCCACGTCTTTTTTCCGGGCTTCTAATTCCACTTGAGGAAAGAGAAGCTAGTTTCCCGGAGGAATTACCAGTCCGTGTTCGGTGACGATTCCGTTCATCGGAATGTCGTGGGCTTCTGCCTCTAGCGTAGTCAACTGAACCGAGAATGCCACTCCGATGAGAACCGGCGGACTTGGGGTGGCAAGCAGTCGGCTGAGATACCGGTCGTAGTGTCCTTTGCCTCTCCCGATGCGATCTCCGGAAACTGGATCAAATCCTACCCCGGGAATGAGAACCAGATCGACCTGGTCGTCCGGTACTTCGTTGGTAAGACTCTGAACCGGCTCGAGAAATCCGTGAGTTCCAATCACGAGGTCGCTGGCTTCTGCTGCGTGGAAGAAAGCAATCTTTCCGTCAGCTTCGACACGGGAAAATCCCCAGGCTTTGTCCTCTCGCCAAATGACAGGGGACAAATTGGGTTCGCTGGGCATAGCGAGGAATCCAAGAATGGTGTCTGCCTTGCGGAAATCCTCCAACCCGAGGATATGGGCGCAAATGGCGACTGAAGCAGCCGTCCTTTCTTTGGAGGAAAGGGCTTTGATCCTCGAAAAACACTCTTTTCGAGTGCTTCGTTTTGACTGCTGATCGGACTCCTCTTCCACGACTGGACTATTGCTTGTATTCGCTGAGCGCGCGAGGCATAAACTCAATCAGTTGAGCGATCCGAACTTCATCGACTGGATGGGTTCTCATGAATGCCATACCGTTCGACTGGCCGTTTTGATTTCGCCATGCGGCGAAACGCTTCCACAACTCGACCGATTCGCGCGGATCGTATCCGGCACGGGCCATGTAAAGGGCGCCGAGTTTATCGGATTCCAATTCCTGACTCCGTGAAAATTTTCTCGAATAGACCAGGGCTCCAGCGCCGATAATGCCACCGGCTAGAGCTCCGTTTCCGCCCCGTCCTTCGATGATTGCCGCTGCTCCGGCGACTGCTCCGGCCGTAACGAGTCCCCGCGACATTCTCTCCCCGGAGTGACGCGCTACGACGTGGGCAACTTCGTGACCGATCACAGCCGCAAGTCCGGATTCGTTTTGAGTGATCTGAAAAAGTCCGGTGTGAACCCCTACTTTTCCACCGGGCAAAGCAAAAGCATTTGGAGACGAGTCTTCAAACACAACAAACTCCCACTGGGCATTGGGGACGGGCATGACTTGAGAAAGGCGACTGCCAACCCGCTGAACGAGATTGTTGTATTCCGGATTCCTGGAAATCGGTTTTTCCTTTTTCAGCTTTTGAAACTCTGAAAGTCCCAGTGCGGCCTCATCGGAGGGTTTCAGGAAATTGACCTGCTTCCTTCCAGTGTCAGGAACTACGGTGGTGCAGGCCACGGCGACGATGGCGATGAGGAAAGTGAGAGCAACGCTCAATGGGGCGAACTTATTTTTCATTTCGGGAAAGTAGAATAGGGAATACAGCAAAACCGTTCCCAATAGAGAACGGAAGAATACGGGGCAAGATTAGGCAAAGAATTGCCCAATCTCTTGATCTGGATTTGCTGGTCTCTCCGATAGTCTACCGGAAAGAAACACAGCCCTAAAAGAAGAGGTCGGCCAGAGCGTCATCGCTGAGCTGCCCTGGGTCGGCCACAACCATTAGTTGCCCGAGGTATTCAATGGATTCAAATTCCCCGGCAGGGTCAAATGCCGAAGACGAACTTTCATCAAAATTGGTGGAAGAGGCAGGGTCGACTGCCGCGGTGGTGGTTCCGCTGTTATTGCCAGTCGTGCCGGGCCGATCTGCCATCAGAAATGCTGCAAACAGGACCAATGCCACGGCTGCAACTCCAAGAGCCACTGTCGGCTTCCGGAAAAACGAAAGAATCGCTGAAAACAGCCCCTGATTATCTTTCAATTGCCGAATCTCACGCACGACATTGCGGGCGAAAAACGGACTTGCTTCCGTTTTGCTGGCGTTTTGAAGAAGGTCCCAGGCGGGATCGTTTTTTTCCTGATTATTCATTTCACTATTCAAAACCCCCCGTTTTCAGGAAAGTTTCGCGGTCGGTGAGAAAAAAATTAAATGGGTGGCGCTTCAAGGAATCCCTCAAGCTGCCGAATCCGGGTGGGGTGACGCATTTTCCGGAGAGCCTTCGCCTCAATCTGACGGATTCGTTCACGGGTCACCTGAAATTGTTTGCCGACTTCTTCGAGAGTCCGGCTGTAGCCATCGACGAGTCCAAAACGCTGTTCGAGAACTTCGCGCTCTCTCGGTGTCAGTGTATCGAGAACATCTTTGATGCGATCTTTTAACATCGCCAGGGATGTCATGTCACTCGGGTTTTCCGCACCTTTGTCCTCGATAAAGTCGCCGAGGCTGGTTTCGTCGCTGTCCCCGACCGGAGCCTGAAGGGAAATAGGCTGCTGCGCCATTTTCAAGACCGCGCGAACACGCTCGACCGGCAAATGAATTTCTTCAGCGATCTCGTCGGAGCTGGGTTCGCGTCCGTATTCCTGAACCAGCTGCTTCTGCACCCGCATCAGTTTGTTGATCGTCTCGATCATGTGAACCGGAATCCGGATGGTCCGGGCCTGGTCAGCGATAGAACGGGTGATTGCCTGACGAATCCACCAGGTCGCGTAAGTGGAAAATTTATAACCGCGTCGATACTCGAACTTCTCGACCGCTTTCATCAGGCCCATGTTGCCCTCCTGAATTAGGTCAAGGAATGAGAGACCGCGGTTGGTGTATTTTTTGGCGATGGAAATAACGAGGCGCAGGTTAGCCTCTACCATTTCGTCCTTCGCCTTGCGCGCTTCAGCAAGATGCTTCTTGAGGACTTTGAAATTCCCGTCGAAGGAATCCTGATCCACCCAGATCTCTTTTTCAAAAGCAGTCCGGGAACGAGTCGCCTCGCTTTTAGAGTTCCGATCCTCCGCCTTTTCTGCGCTCTTGCGGATTTCCTTTGAACGCTTGGCAAAGGTCTCCACGTGCTTGACGAGGTCTTCGGAGACTTTTTGTTTAAAGAAAAACTTATTATAGGTCTTGGTGAGAGCATCGATTGATTTTTCCCACTTATCGAAAAGCCTCTTGTTCTTCTTTGTGCCGTTGGCCCGGACCTTCAGATAGAGATCTGACAATTGCTTTTCGGAAGTCATTACCTGATCACAAAGCTTGTCCAGGCCCTTCATGTAACGGGAACGACTTTCGATCTTCTTATCGATGATGAGCCGATCAAAGCGCTCTTCTCCACATCGAAGACGGTCTGCAATTTCCAGATAGGCACTGGTGATGAATCCGTAACGGGAAAGGATCTTATGAGTCGCGGATTCGGCCTTTTCAATTCGCTTGGAAATTTCCACTTCCTGTTCCCGGGTCAAAAGGGGAACCTGCCCCATCTGCTTCAGATACATCCGGACAGGATCATCGAGTATGTCGAGCTTGCCTTCACGCTCCCGCGCCGGCTTTTTGACAGCAACTGAAGTACTGCCGTTCGAATCATCATCGTCTTTACCCGCTTTGAGATCATCGACCTCAGCGGCATCAATGATGCGAAATTCCATTGCCCGGAGGCGACCAATCAATTCGTCGAGCAGCTCCGCATCGGAGTCAGCGACAGGAAGAGCTTCGTTGATGTCTTCGTAGGTGAGGTACTCCTGCTCTTTTGCGAGGCGGATGAGGTCGCGAACCACCTGTTGAAGTTCCGGCGAATCATCCAGAGGAGATTTCACTTTCGCGGCTTTATCGGAAATGGCTGCAGAGGATTTAGCTGCGCTTTTGGCCGCAGGTCTCTTCTTCTTAGCCGCTTTCTTCTTCGCAATATTCGCTGATTTTGCAGTTGCACTGCTCACCTTGGGTTTGGTATTCTTCCCTGAAGGTTTGGTGTTCTGCTTTGATTTAGCCGCCATCTTTTAGACACTTGCAAGGGTAGAAATTATGCCGCAATGGCTTGTTCCTACCGAGGTCTCGCAATATCGTTGAGCTGTGATCGCAGGTCAAGGAGTAGTTTCTGCAACATTTCTACATCCGTCGGCGAGATGTCAGGGTTTCCCAACTGACCTTTGGCGACTCCAATTTTATTCTGAATGCTCTGTTTCTTAAGGGATAAGAGACATTCTTCTGCATGCTCCGGAGTTCCCTCCGGGCTTTCCTCGATCAGGAGTCGGTTGATGCAAATCTGGTCGGGTGTGGGGAGCAATCCGATGAAGGCATTTACGCTCGATGGACTGGCCGGATCTACATCCGACTGCCAAATTCTGGAGAGCAATTCTGTGTCCGTAAGATCACTGAAAAAGTCGGGGATTGGCTTTGATGCGATAATCGCTCTGGTGTTGGGACAAGTCAGCAAAGCCTTGCAAAGAAACTTGATGGCACGACTCGGAATGACAGTGGGCTCCACTCGCTTTGAATCGGGAGACTCCGCTTCCCTCGCTTTCTGCTGGTTTTCGCGACGGCTCTTCGATTTCTCGGCCTTGGCCCGATCCGTTCCTGCCTGCATTACCAGCCTCCGAATATCATCTTCGCCCACGCCCAGGCGCACGGTGATTCTGCTGATCAGGGAATCCTGAATCATCTTGTCATCCATCAGGGCGACATCCGAGGCTAACTCTTTGGCAAAGCCGAGGCGCTCTCTCAAAGATCCCTGGTTCAGAGAGCTTCCTCGACGATCCACCTGGTGATCAAAATATTCCTGAGAGGCCTCGAGAGTTTCCTGGAATTTTTCGATTCCGAATTTCCGGATAAAAGTATCAGGATCGTCTCCTTCCGGCAGCACCGCGAGCCGGACCAGCATTCCGGAAGGTGCCAGAACCCGGAAGGTCTTCTTCGCAGCATTCTGTCCTGCAGTATCGGAGTCGTAGCAAAGGATGACTTCGTCGGTATGACGCTTCAGGATTTTCGCATGATGCTCGGTGAAGGCAGTTCCCAGCGGCGCCACAATATTGGGAATCCCACCTTCGAAAGCAGCAATCAGGTCGAGTTGCCCCTCAAAGACGATGGCCCGCTTATTCTGAAGGATCGGCCGCTTGCTGCGATCGAGCCCGAAAAAGGTCTTACTTTTGTCAAAAACCGAAGTCTCGGGACTGTTGACGTACTTGCCTCCTTTTTGCTCCTTGCTCAGAACCCGGCCACTGAATGCGATCGGCTCGCCCATGTCGTTGTTCACCGGGAACATGAGGCGGTGACGGAAGAAGGAATAAGCTCCGCGGTTGGGATTGTCCTCGTCACGCCATTTTGCGAGACCTCCCTCCACCAATTGAGGAATGGCAAAGCCCTCGGTGTTGGCCCAATCAAAAAACATCCGCTGATCTTCGGGTGCGTAACCGAATTTCCAGGTTTTTGCGACTTCGATTCCGAAGCCGCGCGCTTTTAAATAGTCCCGGGCTGGCTGCGCGATTTGTTTCTTGAGGAGCAGGCTGTGGAAAAAATCTGCGGCCGCTTTCTGCATCCGCAGGACGTCCTTGCGCCCGCGTTGACGGGCGAGAGCCTTAGGATCCACTTCCTCTTCCTGAATGAGGACTCCCGCTTTGTCGGCCAGTTTTCGAACAGCCTCAGGGAAAGAAAGGTTTTCGTATTCCCGGACAAAACCGATCGCATCGCCTCCGGCGCCGCACCCGAAGCAATGGTATGCCTGACGGGAAGGGCTCACATTGAAACTGGCGGACTTTTCATTGTGAAAAGGACACACCGCCACAAAATTCACCCCGGCCCGTTTCAAAGGGAAATAGCCTTCGATCAATTCGACGATATTCGTCGAATCGAGAATCTTTTCGATCGTTTCCTGTGGGATAATGGGCATTCGGATGGAAGAGGGGACGCAACAGGGTGGAATCGATTCGCTGACTCTGTTCAAACGAAAAGCGATCACCCCGGGCGAAGGAAACAGAAACTCGGAAGGGCACACGGTCAAGCAGTGCTGGCAGGGAAGGGGCAAGGATGCGGACTTTTTTTCTCAAGGAACGGATTGGGCGGGAGAACTTCCGTTCATCGCCGTCCGGATGAAGCTAGGAAAGCCTTAGACTGCGATGGTTTCCTATGGTCCGGCCCGGAATATCAGCCTGTTGACCGAAATCGAATATCAGGATTACGAAATGAATTGGAATGAACTCCGAGAAAATCCCCAAAGCCTTGACAGGTTAAGGGCTGTCTGTTTTTCTAAGCGGGGAAACAGGCTCGATATTCGTGATGAATATTGATATGCGTATGAACTATTACAACTGTTAGGTCTAGACAGAATGAAAGCCGGCATCAGCATCGCAATCTCCCTCCTTCTCGTGGGATTCGTTGCTGTTGCTGTAGTCTACAATTCGGGAAGCAGATTCTACTCAAATATGTCCTACGAGGAACTTGGCGACTACAAAGCCAAATTTGGGGTCGATGGCCCGAATCTTCTTATTGAGATCGTCAATGTGTCCGGCCTCAATATTTACGAGTTTGATCACCGAGTATCGGAACAGTCATTGGTGCTCTCTGCTCACCGAGTCAGTAGTGGGGGAGCGGGGAGACGCACGGATTCAATACCCATTCCGAATGGAGTAAATGAGTTCCTATGGCTGAATCCAGACTCTACGACTACCGTCCTTTCTCTGACGACTCAATGACCTAACAAGGCGACGATACCAATCAGATCCCGCTATGAGTCGAAAGCCCCCATATAATTCAACACTAAACCCTGCCTGCGACTGCCGCCCTCGGATTTGATCGGTATGTCTAAGACGTTGGACTAGAAATTATGAACCCGAAGCTTCTACGTATCTGTTGGGCGGATCAGATCACATCAGACCCCAAAGAGGCAGCTGATTTCTATTCCGACCTCCTTGGGTTTGGTCAGTTGCCTGTAGATGAGCCAAATGATCGTGTTTCATACTGTTTAACCAATGACAAAGATGAAGAGATTTTTGGCATAGTTGATGAGATTAACTTTAAAGGATGGACTCCTGGTTGGGTCTTGTATTTCGAGGTCGATGACTTTGAGGCGCAGTGCAAGAGGGCTGAGGATCTTGGAGGAACAATTATTTCTAAGGGATCCAATCAGTGTCTAATTCGTGATCCAGCGGGTGCTCCGATTGTTCTTAACCCGATAGGAGCGTACGAGGAAAAGGCAGTCGAACAAGACGTTGAACCTGACGCCTGACCCGCTGGTGAGTTAAAATCGTGAAGCACGCTACTAACCTAAACCTGAGATTGACGCTCGTCCCCTGGTCAGGCGCAGGTTAACTTTGACGTTCTCTTCAACTAGATGGGCACCATGATTCGGAAATACCAGGCCGGCGATGAAATCGAGATTGGCCAAATCTACTACGACGCCGTTCATGAACTGACCCGCGACGACTACAGTGAGGAACAGCGCAAGGCCTGGGCTACGCCCATTGATTCAGATGCGGCCTGGGCTACGAAATGGCGCAAGCGATGCGAGCTCAAGCAACCCTGGGTTGCAGTTGTAGGTGATGAGGTCGTGGGCTTCATCGAATTCGAGGAGGACGGTCATATCGAGTGCACCTACGTGTCCCCGGCTCATGCCGGCAAAGGGCATATGTCGGCAATCATGAAGCGAATCTTCGAAGAGGCGCGCAAGTCCAAGCTGATCCGGCTCTACGCCGAGGTCTCCATAACCGCGCGTCCCTTCTTCGAGCGCCATGGCTTCCGCGTCACCCGCGACAACCCCCACGAAGTCCGTGGTGTGCCGATCCTGAACTACATCATGGAGTGTTGGCTGCAGCCAGACGCCGGGTAGCTGAGGAATCTAAACCCGGAAGCATGAGCGGTTCCGGGGGGGAATGAGGGATACGACCGCAGAAGTCGAGACAAGTGTCGAACCGGTGGAGGGACAGATCTGACCTGCGCCCCGTTGGGCAAACAAGCCAACGATGGCAAGCTCGATCCCGTCGCGAGTTGATTGACTTGCCTGATTCGAATCCTTATTCTCGAAACGGGACTGCGCTCCAGGATTGGGCAAAACCTTAGGCAGGAATATGAAGACTCTACCTCTCATCGTAGCTTTATTTGTCGTCATCGGCTCTTCGATATTTGCCTCCATCCCGAAATCGACGGTGTTGCAGATTATCAAAACGAAGCACGGATTGGTTCTCCCTGATTCGGCAAAGAATATTCAGAATAGCGGCAATGAAGATTTAGACATTCCTGACCGGGGTATAGTGACTCTTTGCGAAGTCAGTGCAATCGACTTGGAGGCATTTCTTCAGAACTTAGAGATTACAGAACGCAGGCAACCAATCAAGAAGGCGGGGAGTCCAACGGTTAATGGATGGAACGTCTGGCCGAGAGACGCCAAGACGTTTGTTCCGGGCAACGAGGAATACGCCAAGTTGAAAAAGAATTGGGAAGGCGCGGCGAGTCCCGAGTATATGCTCAGTTGCACTTCGCCAGTGGGCGACTGGCTCCATGTCGAGGTTTGGAAGCTGAACAATGGGAACCTGCTTCTCAAGCTCTATACTGATTGGAACTAAGAGTGCGAACCAGCCACGGATGATCCGCACCTCGTCGTCTCGAAAGTTAGTGTGAGGGGAACGCTGTAGTCCTGATTTCCTTCCTTGAATCCCACAAAAAAAGCCTTCCCGATTTGGGAAGGCTTTTTCGGAATTGATTTCAAACTGAAACCGGAAGCGAATCAATACTCGCGATCCTTTTTGATGCCGGGCTCAGGTTTGGCGTAGCGACCGTTTTCGTCAGGCATGAGAGGAGAGTCGCTTTCCAGTGTGAGATTCTCCACTCCGGGTGCCATGACATGTTCACTGTTGAGCATTTGGTCGTAGGAGACTTCCTGTCCGGTGTGCGCTGCCATTCGTCCCATCGAGGTTGTGACACTGGCGGCTACTCCACGATCGACTTCGTTGTGATCCTTGTTGTTGCGGATCGCGTCGATGAGGACTTCCCACTCGATGTCGTAGGGATTCCCTTCAAGACTGGCATCGCGGGGACCGGTTGGGAAAGACCAACTGATGTTGTCCGATTTGGCGCGCCAGTTAGTGTCGATCCGTTGATCTTTGTAGATACGGGAGCGGGCAGGAACATGTCCGGCGCTGGAGATGACAGCTGAGCCCTTGGTTCCATGGGCATAGGCGGCAAACTCCTGATAGTTTCCTTTCATATTACGACCGTCGTAAATCATTTTTGCGCCGTCAGCGAAGGTGTATTCCACTCCGTAGCTGTCGAAGTTCTGATCAACAGCTTCCACCATTTCACCGTTCTGATCGATGTCTTTGTAATGGCGACCTCCGACTGCCTGAGCCTTGATCGGGAAGTCGTTTTTCATCATGCACATCTCGTCGATGCCGTGAATGAAGAAATCACTGTAAGCACCGCCACTCAGCCAGATGAAGCTGTGGAATCTTCGAATCTGATACATCAGTTCGCTCATGTCGGTGTCGTTGACCGGAGTGAAACAGGAACCAATCGGGCCCTGCATCCGGTAGGAGCGCATAAAGGTGATGTCACCGATATCGCCGGCATCGATCCGCTCCTTGAGAGCATTCCGGGATTTGCAGTGACGACACATCAGGCCGACTCCGACCTTGAGACCTTTCTCCTTGGCCTTCTTATTGATCTCGAGCATTTTTCGGGCGGAGAAGCCGTCCTGAATGACTGGCTTTTCCATGAAAACGTTGAGACCTTTTTCCACGGCGTATTCAAACATGGGCCAACGGAATGCACAGGGAGTAGTGAGAATGGCGATATCACCGGGGTTCAAGGCATCCATTGCCTTTTTGTAACCATCGAATCCGATGAAGCGACGCTCCGGACTCACGTCGATCTTGTCTCCAACCTGTTTGTCCTTGGCGAGGGTTTCGTAAGATCTCTCCATCTTGTCATCGAAGACATCAGCCATGGCGTGGAGTTTGAGAGGTCCGAGAGCGCCGGAAACCGAAAGCGCATTTTTAACAGCGCCTGTGCCACGTCCACCGCAACCGATCAGGGAGATTTTTACTTCTTCGTTCGATTGAGCGTGAACGTGAGGAATAGAAATACCCGCGAGCACAGAGGCTCCAGCTGCAGTTTTGATAGCTTTGCGGCGAGTGGTTAAGGATTCTTTCGAGAGATCTGTCATACTGGAAATATGATCTCATTTTCTGGTGAAAAGGTCAATCTCCTGTGTGCGGGAACCAGGTCATATTTTGAGGTGTAACTCGCACTTCAGGATGGTGGAAAAGAGTGGGATGATATTCGCGAGCCATACAGGTGCAATTTGCGAGACGAATGTCTCTGCGCTATCGTCGATAGCCTTCCATATTCCCTATTCCACGTATCTATGTTTCGAAAATTGACAGCCCTGCTTGCAGCAGCCGTCGCAGTCTTGCTGCTTTCGGATATCTCGTTCGGTCAGGATGTTAAGGATCCGGCCTCTGAGATTTGGGAGAACGCATATGCCTGGCTTCAGACCGGTCAGAATTTGGAAGAGCAGGAGCAGTGGGCTTTGGCTCAGGGGAGTTATATCGAGGCGCATCGAAAACTGCAGCGCGTGGCTTCCGAGTATCCGGCCTTTGAAAGTGTTCTTGTAAATTACCGGGTCGAGTCTTTGGAGGAAAAGTTGAAGGAAAATCAGGAAAAACTGGAGACGAAAGATCATGAAATCACGGTGAAGTATCTCGACTTCATTGATTCAATGGAGACGGGTGTCGAAAAGCGTTATTCGCGGAACTACAAAGAGTCACTGGATACCCTGGAGTTTGCCATGAGTATTCTGGAAGAGGTGATTGAGGCTGAGCCAACTGAGATTCGGAGTGCAATTGATTCTCAGTACAAGCGTCTGGAGAACCATATATTGTGGTTGAGTGAAACCTTGAACCGGGAACGTCGCAGCCTCCAAAGGCGAACTCTCGCGGATACGGTGGATTGGGGTACGACCCAATTTGTAAAACTGTCAGACCTTCCTCAGGAGGAGGTGGGGGAGATGTCTCCTGAATTATTCCCTCCAGTTTCCCTGATTCAGGAGCCTGTTTTACCGAAGGTCGAAGGTCCGGATGGAGATCCTGTCGGTAATGGTGTTTCAGGAGGTTCAGAAGCCCCTGCGAGCGCAGAGTAAGGCTGGATTTTCACCTTGAGTTCGAACGACGTTTTCCATAGAATGGTTCTACGATGAAGGAGTGGATCTTAGTTTTATTGGCGGTCTTTGTTTGTGGTGGATTGCTTTCTGCGGATGACAAGAAGGCGGGGGATCCCAATGACATTTGGTATCGTGCTTTTGTAAAAGCGAAGCAGGCAAAGGAGTTGGAGGAAAAGGGTGAGTTCCTGAAAGCATATCAAGCCACGGAGGAATCCTTCGAAGGTCTGAAGCAACTCGCTTTGCTCCATGGCGATTTTCATCCCGCAATACTGAACCCACGGCTTCAATTGCTGGCTGAGCAGAAAGAAAAGCTGCGCAGATTGATTGGACGTGATGGCAAGGCTGTTGACCGTTCAGGTGATGCCGCAAATAAAGCTCTGCCAGACGATCAAGTTAAGCGACAGGGCCAAACCGGTGCCAGTGAGAAAAAGTTGAAGGACGGGGCAGAGCTTGGTCCGGAAAAACGGGAAGCGAAAAAAGGTTTCGTGGATGAGAACGGCGTAGAGTATTTGCTGGTTCCAACTGGCAAAGTAGATTCTGCTAGAATCCCGAAAAACTGGATTCCGAGAGAATTCGAGGGACAAATGACCTACATCATTCCCTTGATTGAAACACCGGAGACCACCGCTTTTTCCACCCGGAAAATGGTCCCCGCAATTTCAAAGTAGCCGTTCTCTTTTGCGAAAGCTTCCTCAAGGGGCGGCTTCATTCGCCGAATCAGGCAGCAGCCTATCCGCCGGAGCTTCATGAGCATGAGTGAATGCCGTGGATGACGACCTTCCCCTTAGAAGTCGCGAAATGGCCCGCGCGGTTCAGTGGCTTCCATTTTCTTGAGCCAATTGTTGAAGGCGGCCTTCAGTTCCTTCAATTTTTCCGGATGAGATTTTGATAGATCGTTCTTTTCCGCAATGTCTTTGCTCAAGTCAAAGAGTCCGCCCGATTTGCCTCCCATGTCGACCCATTTCCAATGGCCGACTCGTGCGCCGAGTTGATCGCGTCGCTTCCAAAACATGTCGTTTCGGGGTGATTCTTGGGTCTCCCCTCGAAGAACGGGCCACCAATTGTATCCATCGAAGTGATCGGATTCCGGCAGGCTTGTTTCCGTTGCTTCGGCCAGGCTTGGAACGATTTCGAGACTGGTGAGAAATGCATCGTTCACTGCCCCTGCTGGAATTTTTCCGTCGGGCCATCGTACGAGACATGGGACCCGGATCCCACCTTCCCACATTTGGGCTTTTCGTCCGCGAAGAGGAGAGTTGTCTGCTCCACCGGAACCACCGTTGTCGCTGAAAAAGATGACGATGGTATTCTCTGAAAGCTTCATCTTGTCTAGACTGTCTAACATTTTCCTAATCGAATCATCCATACAGCTGACCGCGGCGCGATAGTTTCGCACTTTGGCTTCGGTGGTGAGGACTTTCGCAGGGCTTGCATAGCGAAACTTTTTAATTTCTTTGTACTCCTTCTCCACAGGGGGATACAGTTTCTTGAACTTGTCCGGAGCCTGGACTCCTGAGCGAATTTCGGGTTCGAGAGCGGAAGAACCGTGAGGGGCGTTGAAAGGAACATAGAGAAAGAAAGGATGCTCCGCACCAGCGTGCTGATCTAAAAATCGAAGAGCTTCCTGCTCAAAAAGGGTGGTGCAGTAGGTGCCCTTGTCTGACTCTGTTGGTTCCAGATTTCGGAACATGCTGGGGACGCCGTATCTCTCGTGGGTGTAGTAGTCGATGCCGGTGTTTACGAATCCGTAGAAATCGTCGAAGCCCTTGTTGGTCGGGAGAAAGCGTTTCAGTGTTCCCAGATCCCACTTTCCGTAGATGCCGCTGAGGTATCCCGACGTTTTGAGGTAAGCCGGAAGGATGGTTTCGCGAAGGTCCATTCCACCTATCCTTTCAAAGGTGACCTCGTATTCCGCCGGCGAATACTTGTGCCCATAGTCAGGTGCTTCATTTCGGATCATGTCGTAAATGCCATTTCGCTGTGGGTAGCGTCCGGTGAGGAGAGAGGCCCGGCTTGGGGTGCATGCCGGCCAGGAAACATAAAAGTTCGTCAACCGGGTTCCTTCTGCGGCGAGTCGGTCGAGGGCCGGAGTGATGATTCCATTTCCGAGTATGCCGAGATCGTTGTAGCCCTGATCGTCGGAGACAATGAGGAGAATGTTAGGCCGGTCAGCAGCAGTTGCCGGTAAGGTGAAAGTGAATAGGAAGAGTAAACAAGTGATCCGGGGAAGGGACCTCCGAAAGGCAGAAAGTAGATTTTTCATCACGTCTCAGTGTAGTGGCGAAAACTGGACGTGCCGCAGGTTTTGAGGGGACCGTTTTGCGCCAAGCGTGCACTCGCTCAACAGGATCGCCCTATGCCCTACTGCTTTTGTTTTTTTCACCAAATCCTTTCCAGAGTGTTCTGCTTTCCTTGAGCCGCGTCGGTTCACTTCGCCGGTTCTGTGACTACGAAAATCCCAGCGAACCAATTGGTCTCTTTCAGGGGAGGCGTCTCGTCATCGATGAAGACATAGGAAAGGTCACCGTCCAGATAGAGGGCATTGGGACATTTGAGTTTGTCGCGGAACAATGCGGCAAAGTTGTAGAGATTGCTCAGTCCGATTTCCCGGTCGAGAACGGAGCAGGCAAAGAAGATCTTTCCCTCTTTGGTGAAACCGACTCCGTTTCGATAGCGCCTGCTGGTGGAGTCTTTCGTAAGGATTGGATGGATGGTGTTGTTGTTGACGAGCAGGGGGCCCGACTGAGTTGCGAGGCGGGGAATTTCTTGTTTTGTTTTTGCGAAACTCCCGGTCTCCATGATCCCGGGAACTCCACTTTGGTGGAGAAAGAAGATTCCATTCGGTTTGAGGAAAAAATTGGGAGTGAACTCTCCTTCACGGGTTTTGACGAACTCTTTGGTATTGATTTTGGTGATCAATTTCCCTTCAGAAATGTGAAGGCCGGAGGGCATGAAGTTTCCTTCGAAGATTCCGGAGTTGAGAGCAAATTTGAGTTTCCGCCCGGCGGATTTAGCCCTTGCCTCAACTTTGGGAAAGGTGTTGGGCTTTCCCGGTCCCTCAGACAGCCAGAGCTCCAGTTTCTCTTTTGCCGGGTCGTGATGGTAGACATAGTAAGCTGTGTCTTCAAAGACCACAGTCTCAGCTTTACCTGTCTGGATAATAAGCAAAGCGAGTGCTGTTGCGAAAAGCCGAGAGAATGCGGAGCGCAGTCGGGGAAAGAGGGTGAAATCGGTCATTTTACAGAATAAGATTGTGCCGAATTTCACGGAAATTGTCAACGTGCTCGGTTTTTCTCTGTGAACTATTGTGATCGATGGTAGTTCTTCTGCGATGAGTGAAGTCGGAATATCCAGTGACGCTATTTTTACTGAGCAGTGGGCGATTTACCGGAAGGTGATTGATTGCGACTACATGTCTCATGTCGAAATTGCCGGGAGACTGGCCACGGAAGTGGCAGGGTGTTCTCCTCTGAGGGTTCTGGATCTGGGTTGCGGGGACATGGAAGTCACATCGAAGGTCTTTGATGGGATACCTGAGGTGTCTTTGACTGGGGTAGACTCTTCGGGTATGGCGCTATCAAAGGCAGAAGACATGATCGCGAAAACGAGCATCCGCGGGATGTTCATTGAGTCGGATCTATTGGCATATTTGAAAAATGAAGGGCCCTCCTTTGACTTGATTCTCGCCGGCTTTTCGCTGCATCATCTACAGGCAGGGGAGAAACAGGAATTCTTCAATGCATGTAGTAAGCGCTTAGCAGAATCAGGGCGTTTGCTCCTGTTCGACTGTGTTCGCCCTCCCGGATTACCACGTAGCGTTACCCTGCAGCGATACCTGGATTGGATCGAATCAGAGTGGACTGAGATGAGCCTGCGTGAGAAGGAACAAATCCGCCATCATATTATGACTTCGGACTTTCCTGAGGAAAATACTCATCTTCTGGAGATGGGAAAAACTGCCGGATTTCAAACTCAGGAATTTCTCGAAGAGTGGGATTCAGGAGTTCACTCCCTGCTCAGCTTTACTCGCTGATCAGGTTTTGAACCGCGGAGAGATATTCACGAAGCGTGTTGGAGGGCTTCAATTGAATGGCCCTGGAAATCTTTTGTGACGCTTTCTCGTAATCGCCGTTCTCGACGAGAAGTTTACCGTGAGCAATAAGAGCGTCAGCCTGATGTTCAGTGAGTAAGGCGGCCTGATCCAAAAGCATTTCAGCTTCTTCGCGTTTGCCTCTCTTGCTGTGAAATTGCGCCAAGAGAATGATGGACTGTCCGTCGAGGGGATCGGATTCGACGAGCGATTGGATTTTCGCCAGAGCCGAACCCGGGTTTCCCGTTTCGAATTCGATTAGTGCGAGGCATCGAGGGAGTCGCTTATCCCTGGCATCGGGATAGACTGTCTGAATGCTTTTTGCGAAGTCTCCGGCGATTCCCCAGAATTGTCGATCACTCAGGTATTCCAGGGAATTCAAAAGCTTGTCCAGGGTGGGTGGTTCGGAACCTTCCAGTGAAGCCAGGTAGGCGCTGCCGGCTTCTTCGACGAGTGATTCATTCAGATAAAGGTTACCGAGGGAGAGGAGGGCCGGGCCGTTTAATTTACCCAGCCGTCGGACCACTTCCATTTCAGCGATTGCGGAGATGGGCTGTTCATTCTGGAGGTTGGCGTTCGCCAGATTCAACCAAAGCGGGGATTCTCCGGGGGACTCTTTCAGTAGGCTTCGATAGAGAGAGGCTGCTTCAGCGGACTGATCGAGAGCCTGCAATGCCTGTGCTTCTCCGATGATCCATTGTCTTTCCCCCGGCATTGTCAGTTGCGCAAGGCGGTAGGCCTGAAGCGCCGCCTGATAGTTCTCATCGACGGAGTGGCAATATCCTAACAACCCCATCGTCAGGCCCTCACGTGAGCCCAGTTCAATCGCTCGAATCAAATGGCCTTTCGCCTCTTCAATTTCATCAAGTTGGACGAGGGCGATGGCCAGATTGCGATGTGCATCACGAAAGTTCGGAAACTGCTTGGTGGCCTTTTTGAAATTCTCGACCGCAGCCTCTTTGTCGTCGAGCTCAAACTGGAGGTTCGCGAGTGCGAAGCGAAGAGTCGGGCTTTTCTCAAGAACGGATGTCTCAGTGAATACCTTAAGAGCCGCCTCGCGATTCCCCGCAGCCATCTCTTTCGCTGCGAGATCCAGGAACTCTTCTTCGTCGATGGAAATCTGAGGTTCAATTCGAGAATCGATCCCATAGCTTCCTGTCATTGCCTTCCGGAAGGCATCGGTCTTCCAGAGGGGATCGATAGGAAGCGGATCGGCAAAAAGGTTTGCCGATAAAAGTGAAATCAATACTGTGGAAAAGAGTCTCATGTTTCAGTGCTTCAAAACCAGAGGCCATTTGAAAACGGAGCTGACGGATCGCCCTTCTTTTTTCGGAGGCGAAAATTTTGCGCGTGTGGCAAAGGATCTAGCCATTCTCGCAAAGTCAGGATGGGAACTTTCAAGAACCCGCCTGACAGTGACTTTGCCGGAGGGACTGATCACGACTTCGAGGGTGGCTTTTCCTTCGGTCACTCCCTGATCGAGTTGCGATTTGGGAAAGGTTGCGGAAGGCCGGTTCAGCAACTTGGGCTGGGAATCCAGCTCCTTTGAGGAAAACAACATTCGTTGCCTCGGCTGATCGATTGCCGGAGAAAAATCAGGAAGAGTCATGCTGAGTTCCAGCCGATTCTCTGTTGTTGCCTTGATAGGAGGAGCCACACTGTCGATTAGAATCTCGAGTTTTGGAAGCGGAACCGTTTCGGGAGGAGGAGGTGGTGGAGGCGTCTCCGATGCAGGGGGCGGGGGAGGTGCCGGGAGCGAAACGGCATCGGCACTTTGCAGGGTGCGAATTGTCAGTTCCGGAGGAGCGGGTGCGGCCAGCCAGCGAGACACGGCCAGAAAGAGTAGGAGCAATGTGGTGAGGGCCACCGCTCCGATTAGCCGGACGACCAGAGCCATTGAACCACTGCGAAACGGAAGGACGCGTTGGCGTTTCAGATTTCTTTTCCCTTTCGACATTCCGTCGGCGGGATTGCTGAGGGAAAGGCTACTCATTGGTCGTTGATACAAAGACTTTTGCGGCACCTCCGAGTTTTGCTTCATCCATCACTTCGACAGTAGTGGCTGTGGGAGTTCGTCGATCCGCCTGGATGATCACTGGCATTTCCTCCTGCCGAATCAAACGACTGACGACCGCCCTTACTCCGCCGGCTCCAATTTCACGGCCTCCGTAGAAGACGCCGCCGGCCGGGTTGATTCCAATGAGGATACTATTTTTCTCGAGGTCCTCCTGGGTTGCTGCACGAGGCTTGTCGATATCGATACCGGTCTCCTCAACGAACACCGTCGTAACAATGAAGAAGATCAGGAGTATGAATACGACATCGATCAGCGGTGAGATATTGATCTCGCCGGTCGAATCGGAATTCTCCTGTTTCTGTTGGAAGCGTCGCACCTTGGCAGTTTGTTAGGTTTCAGTGGTGAGGGTCTTGAGTCTTCCCTTTAAGATCGTACAAACGATGAAGGTGGGAACAGCAATTATCAGTCCAGTTTGTGTCGTGATGAGAGCTTCCGAGATACCATTGGAAATGGCGTCCATAGGAGCAGCCGCCGCAGAGGAAGCCATTCCGTGAAAAGTGGCGAACATCCCGGACACAGTGCCTAGCAAACCGATTAGAGGAGCGACTCCGATGAGGACAAAGGCAAAATGAATTCGCCGGGAAGCCTTTGCCAGATCCGCTTCAGAAGTTTCAGGATGCGCTGTTTTGAGGTGGGATGAAACGAGCGTCTGCCACACTGAGAGGAGGGAGAATGCGATAGCAAATGCAAGGATGACAAGACACCAGAAGATCCACCCGCCTTCACTGGAAAGGTCGCGGAATTCTGAACTGAGCTGTTGAAAAAGAGACATCTACTTTCTGCTTTTTACTCCGTTGATGAAAGCCACGCTGGTCATCTCCATTGTCGAACGGATTCCCTGTACTTTTCGTTGGAGTAAAGCGTGGGCGATGAGGGCAGGGATCGCGACGATCAAACCGACTTCAGTGGTGACAAGCGCCTCTGAGATTCCGGAGGTTAGAGACTTGGTATCTCCGGTTCCAAAAATAGTGATCCGCTGGAAGGTGTGAATCATACCGGTGACCGTTCCCAGCAGACCAAGCAGTGGTGCGGTGGCTGAAGCAATCGCGATAAACGGGAGACCTTTCTGAAGAGGTGGCAGTGCTTCCATATACTTTGCGTAAAGGGCTTCTTCGAGGTCGTCAGATTCGAGACCGGAAGACTTGATGCCTTCCGCGAGGATGTGTCGTGCCGGATGCTGAATCGCATCGATGATTCCTTGCGCTTCCTCTTTGCTCCCTCCACTGACCGCATCGATTACTTTTTGAACGACTCCGGATTTGAGATCGCGAATGCGGAACAACTGAATCCATTTTCCAATTGCGGCAATCAAAGCAATCAGAGCGAGGAAAAGGATAGGAAAAATCCAGAGACCGCCCTGACGGATGTGTTCGATGATCGTTGGGTCAGCGTGGTCGAGAGCAATGGCTGTTCCTAGTGTCGGATCGAATGAAGGAGAGCCGGGCTTTCCATCGATGAGTTTTTGAATCTCGTCAGGATCTGCAGTATCGGGGATCAGTTCAGGAACGAGATCCGGGGTGCTGGCGATGAGGCCGGCATCGTTTCCGGATAAAGGAGTGAACCAGCTCACTGGTCCGGCTTCTGCGAAGGTACCTTTTTGCAGCACACCTTCGGAATCGAGGGCGCTGCCGGTATAGGATTCAGCCTTTCCACTTTCGGCGATGCGACGGATCGCGGCATCGAGCAGATCGAGCCGAGCAGTCGTTCCGTCATCACCTTCGCTGCTCGCTTGTTTCAGCAATTCCTTCTGAGCTTCGACGCGGGCAAGACTGGATTGAGCTTCAAGGTTGCGGCGCAGATCGAGAAGCAGTCCGTCGATATAAGTTCTTTCGTCCCGCCAAACCTTCAATTGCTTTTCGGCCTTTTCAAACTCGTCGGAAATGGCCTCGCGAGTGCTACGGGCGATGTCATAGGAGCGCTGCTTTTCCCGAAGCGTGGCCGCCGTCTCATTCATTTCGCGAGCGAGTGTGGGTTTCTCCTCTGCGATTTGTTGACGGAGTGCCGTGAGCTTCTGCAATTCCGCTTCAAGGTCTGAGTCGAACGATTTTGCGACGGACTCAAGGGATGGCGTTTCAGAATCCTGCTCCTGTCCATTGAGGGGAATCCCGGAGTTCAGCGTTAAGCCAATGACGGCAATTGCTACGGCAACTGTGAAGCGGGAGATCATGGTTGCTCTCCTCCTATGGGGAGTTCGACAAACCCGGGAGGTGCCACCTTGCTTTGGATATCAATCGCTTCACGAATTTTCGATGCGAGTTTTGGATTCCCGGTCCACTTCCATCCGTCGTTGGTCGGGACGCCTGTTCCGGCGAGTTTACCGGTGCGGTCGACATACCAGGCTTGAGTTAGCCCAAGGTAGAAAACATCCACTTCGATGCTGCGGTCACCGACTTCACGGATATCGGAACTGACCGTGATCGTATTCTGAAATTCGGCAGAAGCATTTACAATTGCGGCGAGATCCCGGAATCGATTTTGAAGCGGGATCTCCGGGTCGGGTTCATCGAGTCGGGTGAGTGACTCTTCAATTTTATCGCGGAGAGGCGGCGGGAAGCGAAGGACCAAGGGCCGCAGTGAGTCTTCGAGGATCGCGATGCGTTTCTCAAAATCAACCCGCCACTGCTTTCGCGCTGCCTCATCGTTCTCGAGTTCGGCCCGCTTCTTTTTCACCTCGGCGATTCGATCCGTGGCGCTTGCCGTGAATTCATCGATTCCCGCAATTTCTCTTTTCCGAAGAGCGATGAGATCGGAGAAAAGTTGTTTCTGTTCCGTCCATGCAGCCGATTCAGCTGCAATGGCTTTTCTGGTTTCGATGAGCTGCTTTGCTTTGGCCTCCACGGAAGCAGCTGTCGGGGAAACATCCTGACAAACACCAATCTCCCCGATCAGAAAGATCGGAGCGATGGCGAGTAACACTTTGTTTGCAGAAAAAGCGGTAAGCATGGGCGATGAAGAGTAAACGCGTCTCCTTATTTGTAAGACTGTTTTCCGGAAGGTTCCCAGAGGATTTCCATTCCGATGTAGAATTCACGGGGAGCATTGGCACGGGGGCCTTCAGGGATTCGACTGCTGAGCATGACTTCTTCGAAGAGGTTGTGGACTCCGCCAATGAATTTGGTTTTAGGATTCAATTGATAGAATGCGCCAAGATCAACGATCACACCACCGTCGACTTCACCCTGGCGGGACGAGGTGACGGGCACGGGCGAATTGAGGGCTGTTCCAAAAGTGTCGCTGACGTAGGAAGCGGTCAGATCAATGCCCCACTGATCGGTTTCAACTCCGACACCGGTGGTTATTTTCCACTCCGGGATGTAAGGGAGGTTCGCTCCGGCGATACCGGGTCCACCAGTGCCGTCTCCATAGATGTCTTCACCACCACCGGCGGTCAATGCCTGGTCGAGGGTGGTGTCGGTGTAGGTTGCACTGACGAAGAGAGGTGTGCGGATGTCACGCCCCTGGTTCGGGTCGAAACTGGCGAGAGCTTCGATACCGGCGACCCGTCCGCTCCCTGCGTTCTGGGTGCTTCCCTGTCCAAGGCCAGCTGCTGTGCTGATGATGTTGTTGAAGTCAGTGAGGAAACCGACGAGCTCAGCATTGAAGTTTTCGCCGCTATGACGGAAGCCGAGTTCATATCCGAGGCTTTCTTCGAGACCTACCATGCTGGAAAGTCGAGATCTTGGTGATGGACTGGAAACACCTTCGTAGACGCCACCGAAGACAGAGTTGGATTCATCGAATTCGTAGTTCAATCCGATCCCTGCAACCCACCAGTCGATCTCGCCATTGCGAACTGCTGTTGGAGTATTGGTCGCGTCACTGGCGAAGTCCGTGTTGTGGAGTTCGACCCGTTCGTGGCGAACACCAGGGGTGATCGAAAGGTTTCCGATTTTGACTTTGTCCTGAAACCAGATTGCGGTCGCGTTCGATTCCTGGAGTCGATTTCCTCCGGAACCCGGGCCCTGGTTCGCAATGATAGGAGAAGTTCCCGCTCCGCCAATAGTGACGTTGGTATTCTCCTGAAATCTCCGAATATTGTCTTTGTGTTCGCGGACTCCAACTTCGAAAGTGTGATCGAGGGCCCCGGTTTCGATATGGTAATCGGCGGATGCCTGAACGCCGTAGGATTCATAGCTCCGGGCGTTGTGACGATACCCGAGAAGTCCGGGGGCTTGTCCTTTGAGCGTAGCGAGGTTGGCTGGCAATCCCGTTGGTCCTAGGGTGGTGTGGAGTGATGCGCCATTTACCTGACGAATCTTGAACCAGTCTCGCTCGAAATTGTTGTAGTAGCCTGCGAACTTCACATTGAGGTCTTCGTTCAGGGCGATGCTGTGTTTCAAGTAGGTGCGATGCTGCTGTGTGCTGATGTTATCGAGAAATGAACCGGCATAGCGGCGATAGGGATTCGCACGGAAATCAGTTTCAGTAAGGCCGAGATAGGTTTCGTCGGCATCGGAGTCGCTGAAGCCGTATTTGAATTCAACCTTCTGATCAAGAACGGTGTTCGGTTCCCATGAAAGTTTGACCATTGGTTCAATGACTTGGTAGCCGGTATTATCGGAAGCAGGAATTCCGTTTCCGGCGTCGATGGTGCGGAAGCCGTCGGAGCGCTTGGTGTAAATTTCCGCGAGGTAGCCGATTTTCCCGGATTTGGTTTCAAGAGTATCCCCGTAGTGAAAGTGAGCCTGAACGGTATTGTTACTTCCATAAGTGGTTCGTGAGTAGAATTGCTCATGCTCAGGAATGGGTGTGGAGAGGTAGTTGATAACGCCGCCGGTGGTATGAGGACCGTATTTGACTTGGCTGGAGCCTTTCAAAATTTCGACACCTGCCATACGGCCAACATTGGGAGAGTAGTAAGCCGAAGGCGCTGCATAGGGAGCTGGCGCCTGGAGAATTCCATCTTCCATGATCGTGACTTTCTCCGAGCGAGTTCCGTCAACACCGCGGATCGAGATGTTGGGGAAAAGGCCGGCCCCGTCCTCTTCACGGACGTAAACTCCGGGGACTTTGGCGAGGATGCGATTCACATTCACATAGTTTTGATCGCGAATGTCCTGACTGGTAATGAAAAATCCGGAGCCGGGGAGAGCGGCGGTTGCTTCTGCTCCGCCGTCAAAGATGTCGGTTTCAATTGTGTCGTAAACTTCGATTTCCACCGGGCGGGAAACCGTGGCACGACGAACTGTTGGCGCAGTTACGGGAGCGGGGGTGGATTCTACAACCGTCACATCAAGCGTTCCGGTTTCTTCTACGGTTTCAGCGTCACTGACCGCCGCAGTATTTTCCGAAGTTGTTTCGACAACAACGGAGTCGAGATCTTGAGCGCTGGTGGAGGATGGATTCGCGATCAGAATTAATGCAGAAGCAGTAAGTCCGTTGAGTAGTCTCGAGTAGGTCATTTGAATGAATAGTTTTTGTAGCTCCCCAAGTCTTATTGCGACTGCGTCTCAATAGCAAATTAAAATTGAACCTTTTTCAAAAATAGATGGCGTGATTGAGGGAACGGAGAGCCCCCACATGGGCGGGGCGGTATCGGATAGGGGCAGGAGACTCTCAGAAAACAGAAGACTGTTTCTCCGCAATCGGGCCCGAATTGAGGCTTCTCCAGATTCGGAAAACTTTCATACAGTTGTGGGTATGAACCGGCACCGCTTTGTTTTTTACTTCCTGTCAGTCACTCTCTTATGTCTCTCCGGTCGGGGTGAAGAGGGAGTCAAGATCAGAGGCAAAATTGTCGATTCGGATTCGCCGGGGGATGCTGTTCACGCCCGGCTCTATATCGAATCGGAAGAGGCAAAGAATTTCGTCGCCATCTCTGAAGGCGGAATTGCAATCCCCTATGAGATAACGCGGGGAGGAAGTGTTGAAGTCCACACTTCTCTCAGTGCTCATCCTTTTTCCGTGGTCCTCCCTCCCGGGAAATACACCTTCACTGCAGAAAAAGGGAAGGAGTTCATTCCCGTTCAGAGGGAGGTGACAGTCAGTGCAGGGGCTCCTGAAGTCGTATTGAGTTTGCAGCGCTGGATCGATATGAGTGAAGGCGGCTGGTTCAGTGGAGAGACCCATGTCCATCGAACGATCGATGATTTGAAGACTTTAATGCTGTGTGAGGACCTCAATGTTGCTCTGCCCCTCACGGCATGGGTGAGCAAGCTGGAGGACACGCCGTTTCTCAATAATCGGAATACCGACCCGGTTCCGCCCGGGCAATTGATCAAAATTGACGACACCCATGTGATCTGGCCGCGGAACACAGAGTATGAGATTACCTCGGTGAATGGGCAGCGGCATGTTCTTGGTGCTCTATTCGTTTTGAACCATCAGAAGAAACTCAGGCTGCCGGCGATGCCGGTTCGTGCAGTTGCTGAAGAGGCTCGTCGACAGGGGGCCATCCTTGACCTCGACAAACAGAACTGGCCATGGTCGATGATGTTGATCCCGCAGACTAAGGTGAATCTGTTTGAGCTGACCAACAATCACATCTGGCGAACTGAGTTCATGTTTAAATCCTGGTTTCCTGAATATGTCGCGGACTACATGAATATTGAGAAGGACGAAACCGGCCTTACCGAGAACGGGTGGATTGATTTTGGATTTCAGAACTACTACGCGCTGCTCAATTGCGGTTTCAATATCAAACCAAGCGGGGGCACTGCGTCGGGGGTTCATCCGGTTCCGCTGGGATACGGTCGGGTCTATGTGCAGCTTGAGGGCGAATTCAACTATGATGCCTGGATGGAGGGACTGGAAAAAGGCCGGAGCTTCGTAACGACCGGCCCGATGCTGGAAGTGACTGTAGGAGGAAAGGGGCCGGGTGAAAGGATCTCTCTGGTGGAATCGGGCACCGGTGTCGTCAAGGTTCGTGGAAAAGTTTCCAGTCCCGTTTCTCAGGCTCTTACGAAGATTGAGATTGTCGTGAACGGAAAGGTCGTGGAGTCGATCCCGGTCGCATCCAAAGAGACCAGGCCCGGTGGATTGATTTCGAGGGAAGAAATCACGACAGAGGTCTCTGTGAAAGAATCCTCCTGGATCGTTGTTCGTGCCTTTGCTGACCGGGGAAACGGTCGGAGAAGTTTTGCCCATTCATCACCCGTATATGTCGATGTTCCGGGTAAGCCTTTGCGACCGCGGAAAGAAGAAGTGGAGTTTCTCCTCAAGCGGGTTCGCGACGAGATTACGAGGCACGAAGGCGTGCTGTCGGAAGAGGAAGTAAAAGAATTCCGGGAGGCGGCGGAATTCTACGAAGGGCTTTTGACCTTGCCGACGAGTCGTAGGTAAAATTCGGCCAATCCGATAGCTGCCAATTCCATGTCATGAGCGATAATCGCTCATTTGAAGACTATTCGATCAAATACTGCGACATCGCTGTCTCGACATCCATCCCGCCGCGCAGGAGGGTATTTCCTTCAAACAGGGCCGCAGGATCAACACCTTCGGCATCTGCCCAATCGCTTTCTTCGACCTGACCGCTCTGACCATAGGCTGCTAGAGGATTGTGATAAGTCACTTTTTCAATCTGCTCGATGGTGAGTCCGCGCTCTTTCATTAGAGCTGCGGTTTTCGGCACAGCCAGCGGATCGCTGATGCCCCAGTCGGCTGCGGAATCAACGACGATACGTTCGGCGCCGTATTCCTGCATCACTTCCACCATGCGTTGGTTGCCCAGCTTGGTGTGGGGGTAAATCGTAAAGGCAGCCCAGTATCCGCGATCGAGAACTTCTTTGACAGTCTCCTCGTTGTTGTGATCAATGATCACTTTTCCCGGATCTACACCCACATCTTCGAGAACGTCCATCGTCCGGATCGTGCCGGTTTTTTTGTCGCGATGAGGAGTGTGGATCTGAATAGGGAGATCTGCCTCAAGTGCCATTTCCGCCTGGATGCGGAGAAATTTTTCCTCAGCGGGGGACTGGTCGTCAAAGCCGATCTCACCGATACCGACGACACCTTCTTTGCAGATATAAAGTGGCATGAGCTCCATAACTCCTTCTGCGAGTTTTTCGTTGTTCGCTTCTTTCGGGTTCAGTCCGATCGTGCAGTAGTGTTTGATACCAAACTGGCTCGCGCGGAAGCGCTCGAATCCAATCAGCGAGTTGAAGTAGTCTTTAAACGATCCAACCTCGGTCCGCGGCTGTCCCTGCCAGAAAGCAGGCTCGACAATTGCGGTGACGCCTGCTGCTGCCATGCGTTGGTAGTCGTCAGTGGTCCGGGAGACCATGTGAACGTGAGAATCGAAGAATTTCATTCTAGCAAAGGTTCAAGTTTTCAGTGTTCAGTTTCAAGGTGGTGTCCTGTTGCGCTCGTCTCACAATTGCTCTCCCAGCGAATCCCAGGTCAGTCTTCCATCGGCAACATCATCCAGAAAAGTCTTCACCTGATCCCGGATGTGATCGAGTTTGCCCTCTTCGTCCCCGGCAAGGACCAAAGCAGCGGCTTCTTTTTGACCGGGCTCGTCTGTTCCGGCAACGCGAGTGATGTTTTCCACCATCTCATCGGTCAGGAAATTTGCGCAGCTGCGCCATAATTCAGGAGATACCCAGCGTCCGGCGGCCCAGCGTTCGTGGGCCAGGTTGGAAAGTGACTCTGAGAGATTTGCATTGGCCCGATAATCGATTCCGTAAATACGGTGGAGTGGACGCTCAATGAAGAAGGATTTCAGCACCATCTGTTTCCAGGCTTCGTCGGAGAAGTGCTGGGAAGGAAAAGGGTTGTTCAGGGCGATGGAATCGTAGATGTCGACAATGTTGGTCCGCAATCCGTCGACGGCGGTTTCGACCAACTCTTCTGGATGAGGAAGGAGAGGGAATGCGGAAAAAATAGCAGTTTGTTCGCGGATGTCAGCAGTATTGAGGAGGGCTGCAACTGTCTCAAGAAAGACAGGTTTCTCTCTTCCTCCCAATACAAGAAGAAGCAAAACTCTCGCCAATCGGAACTGATCCCAGTTCCCGATCGAAAATCCCGAAAGTTCTTTGTTCAGTTCGGATAAGTCTTCCTCTGAAACCTCCAGACCTCCCCGTTTATCAAAATGGCGTGAGACGCCACTGAAGGCGTAGTAGAACGGTCGTCGCTCAAAACTTTTCTGCTGGGACTCTATTACTTCCTTTAGCCAGCGCATGGCATCGGGGGAAGAAGATTTCTCGAGAATGGCGGTCAGTTTTTCGTGCATGGCAGATTCCATAGAAATCTCGATTGGGAAGGGTATGAAGTCAAACGGCTTGAACTTAGGCGGGCTGGCGTCATGGTGCCCCATCATGAATAATCTGTTTCGCTTCCTGATCTCCGCAGTCTCCGTGATCGTATTATCGGGTTGTGGAGATGAATCCGAAAAATCAAGCGGCCCGAAGCCTCTCGTCGTCGGAATGGAAATGCGCTATCCGCCTTTTGAAATGCGGAACGCCCAGAACGAGCCGGATGGGATCAGCGTGCGGATGGCGGAAGATCTCGCCGCTTATCTGGAGAGACCGGTGGAGATTCAGGATGTGGAATGGGACGGCATCATCCCTTCTCTTAAGACTGGTAAGATCGATCTGATCATTTCCTCGATGACCCGGACCGATGAACGGGCCAAGGCGATCGATTTTTCCGAGGGATACGTGACCAACGGGCTCTGCATGCTGGTGGGGAAAGATTCCAAGATTCAACTGGTCAGCGATCTGATTCCGGGTGAAAGCAAAGTGGCGGTGAAGCTGGCGACGACGGGCCATACCTTTGCCAAAGAGGCGCTGCCGGGGATCGAACTGGTTGTTCTCGATGACTCAGCGACCTGTGTTCTGGAAGTCGTGCAGGGAAAAGCAGATGCGTTTATTTACGATCAGATCTCGATCTACAATTACTGGAAGAAATATCAGGATGCGACTCGTCCCATCCTCCAGCCAATCCGCGAGGAGACCTGGGCGATCGGGATTAAGAAAGGGAATGATGAATTGCGGCTGGGAGTAAATGCCTTCCTGAAAGACTATCAGGAGAAAGGAAGTTTTGATGTTTTGGCGGATCGCTACATGGCGACCGAGAAGAAGGAATTCGAGGAACTTGGGGTTCCCTTTATTTTTCATTGAACTCGAACTGCACTATTCACCGTGCCAATGTTGCTTCGATATTTCATTCTCCTGTCTCTGGGGCTTTTCCTTACTGCCTGCAAGCAGACCAATCGGGACATTGGTCACGAGCCGGAAATGATCGCTCGGATCGATGCGTTCATTGAAGAAATGGCAGCAGTCCAGGAGAGTTTTCCGATGGAGCCTCAGCCCATCTCTTCTGAACCCGAAGAGTCGCTCCGATTTTTCGGAGCCGACAGCCAGAATAGCAACGCGCTTCTGGTTGATACCTTTCAATTGGCTTTTATTGATTCCGACGTGGGTTTTAAAAGGGAACACTTCGTCGACGTCGGTCCAAGAATTCACTTGGTCAATACGCTGGAAGATCGACACGATGGACAAAAAGAAGCAGCCGAAGGGTTCAGGGAAGAGCTGGAGGAAATCCTGGCGCTTCGTTTCATCGTGGCAGTGTTTGTGATGTATGACGAGCCCGTGATCGACGAGGATCAAAGGTTATTCACCGGAGGCGGCATCGACGCGATTGTTTCCATCTATGATCGTAAGAATTCGATTTGGTTGGGAGGCTTCAGGTGCAAAGCGTCTCCACCCAAACAAGTGGATTTCAAAATCAACGCAGATTGGAAATACCGGCGCGATGGCAATTTTTACCTGAAATCGGCGACGGAGGCCGAGCTGGAGAAGCAGATTAGGGAAAAGCTTTTACCGTATACTGAAAAGTCCATGTCGGCACCGGTTGAAAATTCGGGTCCGAATTCCTCGGCAGAATAGCAGGGGAATTTACCAGGAAGAGTCATTTTGACCTTACTGTGCCAATTCGGCACAGATAAAGGCAGGTTTTGCGTCATTTTTGCGCACTCAGGAAAATATTCCCGGTCGAATACAATCAGTGTTTCGGTGTAAGGCCTTGGTAAATAGCGTGTTGCATTTTACTACCCCTTGTTGGCACAACGAATGCATTGGATCGTGCCAAACAAAAGACCAACCCCTAACCATTTTTAAAATACTTCTCCGCCTTCGGGTGGATAGAAAAGGAAAAACATTATGAGTAAAATTCTTGGAATTGACCTTGGAACAACCAACTCCTGTATGGCAGTGATGGAAGCCGGTCAGCCCTCCGTTCTCGAAAACGGGGAAGGCGCCCGCACCACACCCTCAGTAGTTGCTTTCTCCAAAGATGGCGAGCGGCTCGTCGGCCAGGCTGCGAAACGCCAGGCCATCACGAATCCCGCTAACACCATTTTCTCCGCAAAACGTCTCATCGGCCGCAAGTTCGACGAGCTGAACGAAGAAGAAAAGAACACTCCTTACAACATCGTAAAAGCATCCAATGGTGACGCTCACATCGAAGTTGATGTTGGCGGCGAAAAGAAAACCTACAGCCCTCAGGAGATCGCCGCGATGATTCTAGGCAAGCTGAAGGCAGACGCCGAAACGAAGCTGGGTGAGAAAATCACCGAAGCCGTTATTACGGTGCCAGCATACTTCAACGACTCTCAGCGGAACGCGACCAAAGCAGCCGGGGAAATTGCCGGCCTCGACGTGAAGCGAATCGTTAACGAGCCAACCGCAGCTGCGCTTGCCTACGGTCTCGATAAAAAGGGCGAGGAAAAGATCGCTGTTTATGACCTTGGTGGCGGAACCTTCGATATCTCGGTTCTTGAAATCGACGAAGGATTCTTCGAAGTGCTCGCAACCGACGGGGATACTCAACTCGGTGGTGATGACTGGGACACGGCTATCATTAAATGGATCGTAAGTGAGTTCAAAAAGGACAGCGATATTGATCTGAACGGTCAGCCGGATGCTCTTCAGCGTATTAAAGAGGAAGCTGAGAAGGCCAAGATCGCTCTTTCCACTTCACAGACTTACGAAATCAATCTTCCATTCGTAACTGCTGATCAGTCTGGTCCCAAGCACATTCAGAAATCGCTGTCTCGTTCACAGCTTGAGCAAATGACTGATCATTTGTTTGCCCGCACTAAAGGGCCGGTTAAGGCCTGTTTGAAAGAAGCTGGCGTAAGCCCGAGCGACATCGACGAGCTTGTTCTTGTTGGTGGAATGACCAGGATGCCACGTGTGATCGAAACCGCGAAAGAACTCGCCGGAAAAGATCCCCACAAAGGCGTTAACCCGGATGAAGTGGTGGCCGTTGGTGCTGCGATTCAGGGCGGAGTTCTTTCAAAAGACCCGACTCTCGGTGATGTTGTTCTTCTCGACGTGACTCCGCTTTCACTCTCTATCGAAACGATGGGTGGTGTCGCGACTCCAATGATCGAGCGCAATACGACTATTCCCGCGAAAAAGTCGCAGGTTTTCTCCACAGCAGCTGACAATCAGCCTTCGGTTGATATCGTAGTCTGTCAGGGAGAGCGGAAACTCGTAAGCGATAACAAGGTGCTCGGAAATTTCCGACTCGATGGCATTAATACTGCCCCGCGTGGAGTGCCTCAGATCGAAGTGACTTTCGACATCGACCGCAATGGTATTCTTAAAGTGTCCGCCAAGGACAAGGAAACCGGCAAAGGGCAGGACATCTCCATCGAAGGATCCAGCGGACTCAGTGATGAGGAGATCGAAAAAGCCAAGCAGGAAGCCGAAGAATACGCAGAAGCTGACACCAAACGGATGGAGGGCATTGAAGCCCGCAACGTGGCCGACAACGCAGTCTACACTGTGAAGAAGCAACTCGAAGAACTCGGGGAGCATCTTCCGGATGACGCCAAGTCTGACATTGAAGCCTCCGTCGCGGAAGTTGAAGAAGCCCTTAAAGGCGACGACACCGATACCATCAAGTCTTCCACTGACGCACTTCAGGCGAAATTCGCCGAGCTTGCAGCTTCTGCTCAACAGGCTGCTGCGGCCGCCGGTGCTACAGCAGGCGCAGATCCGTCTGATGCAGGAGCGGATGATAGCGACGATGACTCCGACGAGCCGAAAGAGGCAAAGGGAAATGTCGTAGACGCTGAGTTCGAAGAAGTAAGCGAAGAAGACAAAGCCTAAGCTAAAAAACTTTTCCCCGGACCCTGTTTTGAAAAACAGGGTCCGGGGATTTATACCGCGAAAAGCGGATTATTTAACCCAAACAACAAAGAACAACCCATACCAAACTATATGGCTACAAACATCACACCACTCGGCACTCGCGTTCTCGTGAAGCGTATCGAGGAAGACGAGCAAAAGTCTGAAGGAGGAATTTTCCTTCCTGACACCGCCAAAGAAAAACCACAGGAAGCTGAAGTGCTTGCTCTCGGTAACGGCAAAAACGACGATGGCGAAGTCATCGAGTTTTCCGTAAAAGTTGGCGACAAAGTGCTTATCTCCAAATACGGCGGCACTGAAGTCAAAATCGGCGGAGACGAATGTCTCATCCTTAACGAAGTCGACATCCTCGGAATCCTTTCCTAAGACGTCACTGAAGAGGGTTCAATCGATCACCCAAGAGGGTTGAGTCGAAGTCCTCTGACAAATTTCAAAAGTAAAATCTACTAACAAACTAATATAATATGGCTAAACAATTGTCATTCGACGAAGAAGCACGTCATGCTTTGCTGTCCGGAGCGAAAAAACTCGCCAGAGCAGTAAAAGCAACTTTGGGGCCTGCAGGCCGCAACGTGATTCTTGAAAAGAAATTCGGCAGCCCGACGATCACCAAAGATGGTGTCACCGTGGCTAAAGAAATCGAACTTTCCTGCCCTTACGAAAACATGGGCGCCCAGCTCATTAAAGAGGTCTCTTCCAAGACTTCTGATATTGCAGGTGACGGAACTACGACGGCTACGGTTCTTGCCGAGTCGATCTACAGCGAAGGTCTCCGCAACGTGACTGCCGGTGCTAACCCCACCAGTCTTCAACGCGGTATCCTCAAAGCATCTGAAGCACTTGTTGCCGAGCTCAAAAAGATCTCGACTGAAGTGACTGATACCAAGGAAATTGCACAGGTTGCTACCGTTTCCGCCAACTGGGACACCGAAATCGGTGGCATCATTGCTGACGCAATGGACAAAGTGGGCAAAGACGGAACCATTACTGTGGAAGAAGCCAAGGCAATCGATACTACTCTCGACGTTGTCGAAGGGATGCAGTTCGACAAAGGTTATCTTTCTCCTTACATGGTGACTGACGCGGAAACCATGGTTGCTGACCTGGAAAACGTTCTTATCCTTATTCACGAGAAGAAAATCTCCAACCTCAAGGATATGCTTCCTCTGCTTGAAAAAGTGGCTCAGAGCGGTCGTCCTTTCCTCATCATTTCTGAGGACGTGGAAGGTGAAGCTCTCGCGACTCTCGTGGTCAACAAACTCCGTGGTACACTTAACGTGGCTGCTGTGAAAGCACCTGGATTCGGTGATCGTCGCAAAGCGATGCTCGAAGACATCTCCATCCTCACCGGTGGTCGTGTTATCACTGATGACCTCGGTATTAAACTCGAAAACGTGACTCTTGACGATCTTGGTTCCGCCAAGTCCGTGAAAATCACGAAAGAGGAAACTACCATCATCGAAGGTGAAGGCGGAAGCGAAGCAATCAGCGGACGCGTTGGCCAGATTCGTCGTCAGATCGAGGAAACTACTTCCGACTACGACCGTGAGAAGCTCCAGGAGCGTCTTGCCAAGTTGGCTGGTGGTGTTGCTGTGATCAGCGTCGGTGCTGCTACTGAAACGGAAATGAAAGAGAAGAAAGCACGCGTCGAAGACGCCCTTCACGCGACACGCGCAGCGGTCGAAGAAGGCATCGTTCCCGGTGGTGGTACAGCTCTCATCCGTGCCCAGGCCGGTCTTGGTGATCTTGGTCTCTCCGGAGACGAAGCCACTGGTGCTGAAATCATTCTCCGCGCCATCGAAGCGCCTCTTCGCCAGCTTGCAGCAAATGCAGGTTGCGAAGGTGCCCTCATCGTTGAGCACGTGAAAAACGAAAGTGGAAACATTGGTTACAACGTTGCTACCGGCGAATACGAAGACCTCGTAGCAGCTGGTGTCGTCGATCCAACTAAGGTGACTCGCAGCGCTCTTCAGAACGCGGCGTCGATCTCCGGATTGTTGCTCACGACTGAGTGTCTCATCGCAGACATCCCGGAAGCTGAAGCAGCTGAGCCACATGGTCACGACCATGGCGGCGGCGGCATGGGTGGAATGATGTAAGAATCATTTCTTCCTTCCGTTTTTTAAAGCGGAAACGAATTCAAAGACCGGGCGTGCTGCAAAGCGCGTCCGGTTTTTTTGTGTATTGGTTTGGGAAAAGTAGCTTGGGGTAGATGAGCAGATCTCACGCAGACGCGCGCAGGTTTTTGAAGGACTGAATGTGTGGGGACGGTTCCTGAGAGAGTGATTGAGAGCTTGCCGATTCGGGGATGGCGGCACAATATTTGGCGAGTATGAAAAAGTTCCTGATTTGTCTGTGCCCCTTCATCATCACAGCAGTTGCGTATTTCGCTCTCGATATCGCTTCCGGGGAAAACTACGAATCGATGGGCGGGTGGTTTATTCCCCTGGCGATTCTCCTGATTGGAGTCGGTGCGATTCTCTCAGGCATTTTTCTGGGGAGAGCTGTCTACGGCCGGTTGAAAGGTCCTGAAGGGATTTGTATCGCAGTGGGTGCTTTGGTAGGATTAGCTACAGTGCCTCTGTATATCGTTGGATCTTTTGCCGGGTGTTCTCTGATTGCTCCGATCGTGAGTCAGTGAGGGGAATTTTCCATACCAAAGCAATGAACGCTTCGAGTACAATTCTGCTTCCGCGAACTGTTCAACCGGCGCGTGATATCTTTTCGCAAGAAGGGAAGGCGAATACCGGTTCCTGTTTTCTTAGAATCGGTAATCAGTACAGTTCATTTCTTGAACCGATGGCGCCGTCTGAGCGGACTGGGATTTACATGGATGAAATTCCGATGGGTCGAACTGTGCTTTATGATATGGAGCATGTGCAGACTTGGTATGGCGACGGGGAAGCTCAGGACCCGGAGTTTCGAATCGCCAATGCGGATTTCTGGAGACCGCCAGTGGGGAGTTGGGTGGTGATTTATGAGAAGGACATCACTTTTTCACTTCCCTCATTATCGGAGAGGCGGAGTTCTCACTATCGGCTTTCTAAGAGTGAGGCGTTTGATGACGCGAAGGCCTTGTCGAGGGCTCGCGGTTGGAAGATCGCCGTCTGCAAGGTTCTCGAACTGATCGATTGGCATTGATCAGGAAGAGCAATTCCTATTGTCAGAGGGATTCCAAAAGTGACGCTTTTACAAAGCAGGTCAGTCTCTGAACCTTTTGAAGGTGAAGGCCTACTTCTTCAAAGTCGGATTGCCATGCTGTCTCCGAATGAAAGTGAAAAAATCCGGGTCCGAAGGCGATCGCGTTGGGCAGATTCCTTAGATGTTCAATGATGAGAATTCGACCGGTGGGTTTGAGGCTGCGTTTTGCCTCTTTCAGCAGGGCGACCCTCTCTGGCGGGGAGCGGAGTTCGTGGGCAGAGAAAGGAAAGAGAATGAGATCGAACCTGGCATCTCCAGTTGGCCATTGATCGAACTGGCAGCTTTGCCATTCAACCGAAAGGGGATACCGATTGATGGCTCTCTGGATGGAGGGTTCGGACATCGACTCGGCATCGTAGAAATTGAGGAGCCTCCACTCAGTGTCAGGCCATTTTCTACTGAGGCCGGGAAGGGATTCATCAAAGCCTGCCGTGAGGATTGCGGCGGTATCGGGTTCGGGAAGATTGAGCCATTGGAAGTCGTATATGCGCGCCCTGTCGTAGATCCAATGGGATGCGATCAGCGAAGCGATCAGCCACCATGCCGCCAAACTGATGGCGGCGAGTCCGGTGATAAAAAGGGTGGGAGGGAGCCTCTGGTGAAGCAGGAACAGTCCTACACTACCGCCAATCAAGAGGGCGCCGCCGACAAGATAGAAGGGCCAATTGAACTGCACGATTTTTCTCAGCCCTTCAAAGCGGGTACGGTGCGATGAATCCCGGCTTTTCATTCGAGTTTCTCAAGCACTCCGCGCCCCCAGCTGTAATCGACATTGCGGACTAGAAAACAGTTTGAGAGTCGGGGTGTTGGAAGGTCGGCGAGTGGACCTTCGCTGATGGGTTTCATGCTCCGGATATCGACATCAACCGCTTGGGGTTTCCAGTTTGTCCGTCGCCCTTCGACGGAGATCATGGAGTGGGTTTCCTTTTCGTAATCAAAGGTGAAAGGCATCGGGCCGGCGAAGAGTCGGGCGGTTTTGAGATCCGGGAATACTGAATTTTCAGGCAGTTCGGTCTGTTTGGAAAAATCAGTGCTGAGTGAAAAGATCTTGTTGTCAGATTCTATGTGAAGGCTGTCTTCGGAGGTTTCGGTGCGAATGGGCAAATAGCGATACTGATAGTGTGATGTCAGGGATCCGGCGAGGACCATGAACTGTCTCTTATACACATCTGACG
>CAJXQE010000017.1 GCA_913058215.1 uncultured Verrucomicrobiales bacterium | reverse complement strand
AGATCAGCCTCGGTCTCGTGGGCTCGGAGATGTGTATAAGAGACAGACCTCGACCGGCGCAAAAGGACAACAGGGGACGAAAGTCATTCTCTCCTTCGCGACCGAAGTGGCAGAGGTGCCGAAAGATTACGACCACATCAAAGCGCTCGCCGAATTTTTGACGGAAGAGGGCTTGGTCGGCAACTTCCACCTGACCGGTGATTACGCCAGGGCATTGAAACGCCACGGCAGGCTGGATGTGGTCGAAGCGCTGAGGAAGCACGAGATTGGTTTTCACTGCAACCATCACGGAGCGGCGCCGTTCATGGCCGGGTATCTTGAAAAAATGAATTGGCGCGACGGCACCACCGAATGGGCCAGAAACGAACTGCCGGGACTCAAGGTCGTCGAGGAGCTTTTCGGGCGACATCCGACTTACTACACGACGGAGTTCAACAAAGCGCCGCAGTCGGTTTTCGCCAGTAACCAGGTCGGTTTGCCTACGATCGGCTATTCGACCGTGCCGGCCAAAGGCCACGGGGCGGTGTGGTACTGCAACAGTTTCGTTCCAAGCTGCGAGAGCCCGATCGGTGTGGAACGTTTTTTCAGCGCCGGGCTCGAGCCGGAAGAGGAAGACCACTATCAAAAAAAGGAAACGTACTACCGGGCCGTGGTCGACCGATATGCGGAGGAACTCAAGGAGCAGAAAAGCACTTTGATCAGAGCCTATCAGCATTCCTACAAAGCCTACGCGGTGTATCCTCCCGTCGAACATCCAAAGCCAAATATCTACCGCGACGACGAGCTCTATTACGAGGAGCACCCGCACTACTTGGAACTGCTTCCCGAGGAGAAGTACCGGAAGGGTTTCGACTTGTTTAAACGCATCATCAAGTACTACGCTGAGCGAGCTGCATTCACCTCATTTTCGGAGTATCGCAAAGGCTTCTGCGACAATCAGGGACATTGGCTCAGCCTTGGTGAACTGGACGAAGTCTGTGCTTTGCTCGGCGAACGCCTCGATGCTTACGTCACGGACTCGTATTCCGTTTCACCCGCTGAAGTGTTAGCCATGCTCGTCCAGGTGCTGAGGACCTATCACGAGGACGGCGTTTTGCCGGAGAAAGTTTTCATGCGAAACGTGATTGGTCCGACGTCTCCGATTCCAGAGAAACCCGGGGAAGGCGACGCGAACTCCGCAGCCATATTCGAGTCTCTACGTCTCATCGATCGTGCCATCGATAACGAGCAGTCGATCCCTTCGTCGATTGAGATTGCAGGGATAACCGTCGGTCCGGGACAGTTCCTCAATGGACTCCGAAGTCTCTACCTGGGGATAAGAAAGAAGCAATTGCCTCAATCACTGACTCTCTCCGGCCCCAACCTGCCGGTTATCGCCAGCGAGCCGTTCTTCATGGAAGAAACAATGACGAAAGATCGATATCCGGAAGGCTTCGAGGGACGCCGTCTCTGCCGGATGTGTCGCCTGCAATCATGGAGTTGGAAACCTGCTGTGGATATATGATTTAAATTGAAAATACTTGTAGAGGAAGGTGTTTCACCGCCCCCCCCCCTCAATTCTGACCGGGAAGGCTCTTCGAAGGGGTTTCCAGGGAATGAGAGCTTTAAGCCCGCGATTTCGTGCCTTTCTATTTGGTGTGTTATCCTTTTCAATACTCATGCTTCGGTATCGGAAGGGGCGTTCCGCTATGCGGAGCACTCGCGCGCTGATTTACGAATGAACATCGTAGTTAACAATCTTGCCGCCAGGTGGACTCCTATCCTACTGGCGATTCTAGCCACCGGACAAATGAGCCGGGCTGAATCTCTCCATACGCTCATCGACAAGCATATCGAAGTGCGCTGGAAGGAACACGAGATTCGTCCCGCCAGACTTGCATCGGATGCAGAGTTCCTGCGGCGTGTGTCTCTCGATCTCGCCGGGATCATTCCCACGGCTGTTGAAGCCCGTGCTTTCCTTGACGACACCACAAATGACAAGCGCGCCAGCTTAGTTGACAGCTTATTGGCCTCTCCTGAATATGCATTGCACATGGCTCGCGTGTTCGACGTCGTGCTCGCAGAGCGAAACGTTGCGAGTACTGCGTCCTACGATATTAAGGGACCTGTGTGGCGAGCCTTCCTGACTGAAGCTTTCGCAGAAAATCGTCCCTGGGATACATTGGCGCGCGATATTCTTGGCAGTGATGGGACGGATGAGAAAACAGGTCCGGGGGTGAAGTTTTTCCTGGCGCGGAGCACCGAGGCACACGTCGTGACTCGCGATGTCAGTCGGCTGTTCCTCGGCAGGGATTACCAGTGCGCCCAGTGCCATGATGACCCGCGTTACGAGGATTACCTTCAGGCGGACTATTTCGGTATCTATGCGTTTCTCATCCGAACCAGTCATTTTCGGGAAAAGAAGTCGAACCGATCGATGCTGGCGGAGAAGGCTGAAGGCGACGTTAATTTCACGTCCGTTTTCACCGGGGAGAAAGGCGAAACCCATCCCAGGCTGCCGGGATGGGAGGCGATCCCTGATCCGGAGATGGAGAAAGCAAAACTATACACCGTGGCTCCGGCCAAGGATGTGCGGGCGGTGCCGGCCTACAGTCGGCGATCGCAGCTTGCCAGTCACCTGCCCAGGAAAGAGACCGATGGATTTTCGAGAAACATTGCCAATCGTTTGTGGGCACTGATGATGGGGCGCGGACTGGTGCACCCTCTCGATATGCATCATGCCAAAAACCCACCGTCTCATCCCGAACTTCTCGATGCGCTCGCCGATCACATGGAAGAGACGAACTACGACATCAAGGCTCTTTTGCGTCAAATCGCCCTGAGCCAAACTTACCAACTCAGCAGCCAGTTTGCCGAAGGGCAGTCGGAGCCGTCACCCGAATCCTTCGCCCTTGCTCCTCTGCGCGCGCTCTCGGCGGAGCAGCTTGGTTGGAATTTTCTGCAGGCCAGCCAGCGTTTGCCTGCGAGCGTTCTCGATGCTGAACAGAAACTTAAGCAAGAGAGTCCAGATGACTTTGAGGAGCAACGCAAAGAGTTGAAGTGGAGGAAGGAAATCTATGACAATCTGGAAAAGACGGCGGCTCCTTTGATCAAGGCTTTTGCCAACATGCCCGGTCAGGCGGAAGGTGATTTTGCTCCTACCGTCGGTCAGACTTTGTTCCTTCTAAACGGCGAGAAATATTTCAACCTGGCCAAGGGGGAATACAAAGGATCATTGATATCCCGCCTCAAGGAATTGAAGACTGCCGATGAGGTAGCCGACGAGCTTTACCTGAGCGTGCTGACCCGGCGACCGGTGGAGGAGGAGCGCGAGGAAGTGGCGCAGCACCTTGAAAAAAGCAAGGATCGCGAGGCTGCGCTGCAGGAACTGACTTGGGCCAAACTCCTTTCGGCCGAGTTTCGTTTGAATCACTGAAACCAAACTCACCAATCAATGGATAGTCAGAACAACTCGCAAGCAATATCCCGTCGGCTTATGTTGGGAGGGACGATCGGCTCGTTGGGTATGGGTCTGGGCGCTTATCCTTTATTGGCCGGCGAAGTGGAAAAGTCCCGCAAAAAACTGCTACTGATTTTTCTCTCCGGCGGGCCCAGCCAGCTGGAAACGTGGGACCCCAAACCTGGAACGAAATACGGCGGTCCGCTCCTGGCCATTCCGACTTCGGTGAAGGGGACCCACATCAGCGAGCTACTGCCGAACACCGCAAAGGTCATGCACCAGCTTGCGGTGATCCGAAGTTTGAACACGGGTATCGCTGATCACTTCCAGGGCCACTACGCCTTGCAGTCGGGACGCACCGTGCCGGGTTTCCCAGTGATCGGCTCAGCTTTGGCCAAGCTTCTCGAGCAGGACGGCGACCAATTGCCGGGTTACGTTGAGATGCGTCGGGACGGACCGAAGGCCTATACTGATGTTGGCGACGCTGGATTTTTGGGGCCGAAGTATGAGTCAGTGAAAGTCATCAATGCCGAGCCTCCGGACTTCCTGATCCGCCCGGATACCTTCAGTGAATCGAAAGCTCAAGTGGTTGATCAATTGCGCGTGAATTCCGATCAGCGCTTTTTACAAGGTCGCTCCGAACTTCCAATCCGCGCCTACGGCGGTACCTTTTCCAGGGCCGTGGCCCTGATGAAGCAGCGTGGGATTTTCGATATAGAAAAAGAATCTGCCAGCGACCGGGAACTCTATGGTTCGCACCTGTTCGGCAGGCATTGCCTGATGGCACGGCGACTTTTGGAGAGCGGCGTTTCCTGCGTCAAGGTGGTCAGTCATGATTGGGATGCCCATCAGGAAAATTTTCACTGGCACCAGCAACGTTGCTCTGAATTTGATCGCACCTTTCCAGCGCTGGTTACCGACTTCGATCGGCGGGGATTGTTAGAAGACACGCTGGTGGTGGTCATGGGCGAGATGGGCCGTACTCCGCAAATAAACAATCGCGGTGGCCGTGATCACTGGGGCAAGGCCTGGTCGATGGCGATGACCGGCTGCGGTGTGAAGCGTGGCATTATCCATGGCAAGACCAACGCAGAGGGCACCGAAGTCGCCGAAGGGGAGGTCCATGGCGGTGATTTGTTCAACACATTCCTTCGCGCGCTCGACATCAGCCCAAGGGAGAAATACCAGATGACCGGTCAGCCGATTCCCGCCGGTGACCCAGCCGGCTCGACGATCAGGGAGGTCTTGGTGTGAGCCATATCGATCCGGTTAATACGCATCAGGTAAAGGAGGTTGAGCATCCTACGCCTTTGCTAACCTGTCAGTATGATTCAACGGGGCGGTTCGTCTTTGCCGGTGCGCAGGACAATCATCTCCAGAGGATCGATGTCACCACGGGAGAGAAAACCCTGATGGAAGGTCACCAAAGCTGGGTCTGCACCATGGCAAAGGGGCCGGGCCTTCTGTTCAGCGGGGACTACACCGGAACGCTTATCGCCTGGTCACTTTCAGAAAAAGAGGTCGTGAAGAAATGGAGTATCGAGGCCCATCCGCAAGTGGTGCGTTCGATCTCGGTGAGCCCCGATGGCAAACAACTGGCGACCGGTGACCGGGACGGAAAGGTGCGCCTCTGGTCAGCCGAAACCGGCGACCGTCTCAGGGAATTCTCCGGTCATTCCGGTCAGGTCTACGCCACGATTTTTCATCCCGACGGCAAGCATCTGGTTTCCGCTGAACGCGAAGGCAACAAATTGTTCCAATGGGATCTGAGCACGGGTAAGAAAGTCCGCGAGTTCGATGCCGCGGACATGAGTGCCTACCGGCGTTACGAGGACATCGAATGGGGTGGGGCGCGAGGACTGGCTTTCGACGCTGCCGGGACGAGTCTGGCTTGTTGCGGACGTCACCAGTACAACGGTCCTGCGACCGTGTTGTTATTTGATTGGAAGAGTGGCAAACAGACAGAGAAGTTGGTCTCCGAGTTCAAGGGGATTTTCTACTCTCTACAGTTCCACCCTCAGGGCTTCATTATTGCGGCGGCCGGTGACATTACCGTCGGCGAACTCTGGTTCTGGAAACCCGGTCAGGAGAAACCTCTGGCCAACATTAAGACATCCGGCCCGAGCCTGAGCCTGGACCTTCATCCGGATGGCCACCACCTGGCTGTCGCCCAGTCGCAGGGTGGAAAAAGTAAACCTGAAAACGGCAGTCTGGTTTTCTACGACATGCGGCCGTCGCTTGACAATACTTCTGAGGCAGAGTGATACTTTCAACCCACCAAGTGTCTCCAGATTCGCGTTTTCCGAGGAGCAAGTTTTGAATCACCGGGCTATCATGAAATACCTTCTTCCCATCTTTTTTGTCCTGCTGACGAATTCGATCTTCGGTCAGGATTCCCGGCCCTGGGAGATCGACGATCTTTATCTCGCGGAGAGCTTTCATCCGATTTCAGTGTCGCCGGACGGCAAGGTGGGAGTCTCAGTTCACAACTGGATCGATCCTGATAACAGAGTGGAGCGTCACTCGCTCTGGCGATCGACGGGAACCCCGCTGGAATCCAACCTGATGGAGCCCGGCGAACCTGATGCCCGGGATCCGCTTTTCTCACCGGATGGAAAGTGGATTGTTTTTCTTTCAACGCGTCCACGCCCTGAGGGGTGGAAGCAGACTCCGGCCGCGCCGCCATATTCTGAAGCCACGGTTGATCTATGGCTCATCCCGACGGCAGGCGGGGAGGCGATTCCGCTCGCTGGACCTGAGAAGCCTTACGGGCGAGTCTACCCGGATCAGTTCTACGGTCGGATTGCCTTTTCGCCGGATGGTCGACGTTTGCTGTTCGTGGCTGATGATGGCGTGGACCCACTAACAGAAGCTGAGATCGAGGGCGATCTTGTGGTAGCCCGTCAGGATCAGGGCGAGGGCTATACCGGGTTTGGGCCAGCTGAAATCTGGATCGCCGATCTGGAAGGGGCACCGGGAGACTTTGGTACTGAACGGATCACGCGCCTGACTGATGACTCATTTTGGTACGGCGATCCGCAGTGGTCTCCTGATGGAAGGACAATCGTGGTTCATGCCAACCGAACCGACGATCAGGAGTCGGCGCGCTACAGCGTCAACAAAAACTACGACCTCTGGGAAATCGATGTAGAGACGAAAGAACTGCGGCAGCTGACAAACGGCCCGGGCCCCGAATTTTCACCGCGATTCTCACCTGACGGGTCACGCTTAATTTGCCTGACATCACCACGTCGTGGTCCCCATCAGGATATATACAATTTTGCTGTGGTGACGCCCGGTGAGAATCCGAAAACACGGACTCTCTTTAACTTCCGTGATCCTGAGCTCGACTTTCAGGAGACACCGTCACCCAATATGTCATTGCTAAGGAATTGCTGGGAGAACGATGATCACATGATCTACACTTCAAGTGTTGGGCTGGATTCAAAACGTTTCATTATCAACATCGATACCGGTGAGATTTCCGACGGCGATGGAATAGACACGGCCTATGCTCAGGCCCGGGAGCGGGAGAGTGGTTTTCGTCCCCGGGTCGAATCGCAGTTGCCGCCGAGACTGAACGCATCCAGTCAGGGGGTCTCATGGGACAACGGAGAAGGCATGAAGATAGAAGGAGCTCTCGTCATTCCGCATCCGGATATCGCGAAGCCCCCCTACAAATTGATCGTCCTCCCGCACGGAGGGCCACATCATCGCGCCGGTCTCGGGGCCGGCTTCAACGATCAGATCCTCGCCTCCAAAGCTTACGCAATCTTCAAACCCAATTTTCGTGGCAGCACCGGGTATGGACTCGCTTTTCTCGATGCCAATCGCGGGGATCTGGGAGGTGGTGATATGCGCGATATTCTTACCGGCGTCGATTTCCTGATCGAGGAAGGAATGGCCGATCCGGATCAGCTCTTCGTTTACGGAGTCAGTTACGGCGGATACATGACGAGTTGGCTGGTCGGGCAAACGAATCGATTTCGTGCCGCGGTCGCGGAAAATGCAGTCACGGATATGACGATGATGTGGACTCTGAGCGATTTGCAGAGTTGGACAGAATGGGAGTTCGGTGGCAAGCCCTGGGAGGTGCCTAACTCGATGGACCATCACAGTCCTCTGACATACGCAGGTCGGGTCGAGACTCCGACACTGTTGCTCAACTCAAGAGACGATCGGCGTTGCCCGCTGCCGATGGGCCGGGCCTTCCACCGGGCCCTGTTCCAGGCAGGGGTTCCCACCGGACTCATCATCTACCCGGATGAACCGCACGGAATTCGCCAACCGCGCCATCGCGCTGACAAATTGAACCGGATTCTGGACTGGTTCGATCAACACTCCAGGTGACTTCGAAACCATAAAGAATTCCGTTCCTGGCAGTCGAACCTGGGGCTACCCGGTGGGCACCGCATAAAGCACCGCGCCGCAATGCACTCGCCACTCGGCCTGCTCTTTGGCCCGGGTTGCATAATAAAGCGTCAGAATCCGGCCATCTTTGAGCGCAATGCTGCTGGGATATCCACAGTCGCGGCTGTTGGCATCATCAACCAGTGAGAAGCGTTTTCCCCAATCGAACTCACCCGCGGCGGTCCCGACAATTCCCACGACTCCGAAGGGGCCGATACGATTTCCCACCGTCATCAACACCCTTCCATCCTGCAGCAGACAGAGATCCGCCGGATGCCCGTTCACAGGCGATATCTGACGGGTTTTCGACCAGGTAAGCCCCTCATCACTGCTCTCGGAGACCCAGGCTTCCCCGGCGCGGGAGCGAATCGCGGCAAGCAGTTTTCCTTCCGGCAGCAGCAATAATGAGGTTTCGTTTAGCTGCTGTTTCCCGTCTCCGATTTCCGAGATCCGTCTCCAGGTTTGCCCATTGTCCCCCGACTGATACACATAACTGTGATTACGGGTTCCTCCCTCCTCCGCATCCGGTTGTCGAACATCGTAACCGTAAATAGCCATCAACATCGTGCCATCCGCCAAGGTGACGATGCGTCCGAATGGACTACCAAAAGAAATATCAGCGACATCGATTTGCTTCGGCTTTTCCCACGTCTTCCCGCCATCGGCTGAGCGAGTTACCCAGGTGGAACGCGGTTTATCGAGCTTCGGATTATAGCGGCCGTTTTCGTCGTAAGTTTCCGTCCTCCAGAAACCGACTACGAGGGTGCCATCCTCCGCCTGGCCCAGTGAAGGATTCCGGTCATCCGCAGGTGAGTCCACTACTACGATTGGCTTTGTCCAGGTCTTCCCTTCATCACTGGAAAATACCATGTCCAACCGGCCCTTGATACTCAGATGTCCTCCACCTCCGCGCAGGACAACCGCAATCCGATCGTCTTTCAATCGAAGTGCCACAGGAAAATAGCCCTGCCCACTCACCACTAGAGTCCTCTTTACCGATAGCTTAGGAACCGGTGCGGGGTTCGCCGGTGCTTCTTCTGCGCCCGTCAGACCAAATGGAAAACCCACGAACCAGAGAGCAGTCAAAAAACGTTTTATTTCAATTCCCTTCATCTCCACCACTATAGTTCAAGCTACGTCGGTCAGACTGTCCCTGTTGACTCATAAATAAAAGACACTCTGGTAAAGTGTTAGGCTGCGGACGGTGCGGTTGCTTCAGAGGACTCCGTAGTTCGGGTCTTTGTGGTCTTAGGTTTCAGTTCCTGGTTATCTGTCTTCTCGCTGCCTGTGCACCCGGAGGGTGTGCGTGGCAATGGCACGGACGGAGCGTAGCGGAGGCCGGGGCATTGCCACGCTGCCGCCATTTCCGAGGTGTCTTCTCCTTCATTTTGAGCTCGATTCATCTTTCCGACAAGCTCCCATATTTTGCTCAGCCATTTTTCGATTCTCTCTTTCCCTTCAAATGGGTCGATTTGCTTTTGAAGTTGCTTGAGGGCTTTCGAGACTTCTTCCGAACAGTCGCTTTCCAGCACTCGCTGACAGGGCGTTTTCGGATTCTTCTCGTGAGTTCTTACGACTTTTCCGCCTTTCTCCCGTCGCTTTGCAACTTGGCGCATCGTCGGACTGTAGAGGTTGTTCCACAGTGACCAATATGCCAGTAACCTGTCGAGGGAGTCGGTTATTTCGACGTATCCAATGCGGTCGTATCCCAGCAATGCTCTTACGTGCGTGTAATTTTTCTGCTCAATATGGGCCTGGTCATTTTTGTGGTAGGGACGGGATCGAGTTTGTTCGATTTTTACTTCGCGGTCGGCAAAATGACTCACTAGGTGCCAATTCAAAAACTCTCCTCCGTTGTCGGTATCGACTCCTTTGAGACTGAAGGGCAATGCGCCTTCGATACGCTTAAACGCTTCACAGACGCCGTGTTGGCCACGATTCCATGTTGCGCGGGCTTCCGTCCATCCAGTCGCAATATCGGTGCAGGTAAGCGCCCAGACGAAGTCTCCCTGCATTGATCCTCCGCAAAGTGCCACTGTATCCGCTTCGGTCCAACCGGGCTCGTCGGTGTTCCAGTTTTCAGCTCGGATTGGGATGGTTGCTTTAACTGCAGCGTTAGCTTTGAGGCCGGGACGATACTTGGCTTTTGAGTTGATTTTCTCGGAGGCAAGGAGGCGATCAATTTGGGCAGGGCTGATTCTAAGAACTCGTTGCCTGACTCCGTCATCGAGCAGCCCTTCCCGTTTTTCATAGGCGGGCAACCAATCGCGAAGCGCAGGCTTGAGCCTCTTTCCGCATGGCTGTTCGCAGCCTATCCAGATTGCTTTGATGACGATCTTTTCGGCCTCACCATAGGTTGGTGGCCTCCCGCGTCGGGTCAGGCCGGGGTTCTTGCAACGTTTTCGACCAAGAAGTTTCGTTGCGTATTTCCGCTCGTGTCCGGTCACTTCGCAAAACTCGTCGAGGAGCTTACTGCGGGCCACCCGACCGGTCATGCGGAAGTACCGCTCGCGCATCTTTTCGAGGTATTCGTTTCGGGTATTCTGGCTCATCGTGGCTGCCATTTGCCACGGTGTCCTATTTTTGAGTCAACCGAACCTCCGCTCTTACACCGAAGCTGGCGCTTCGGTGTCTTTATTTATGAGTCAACACGCTGTCTCGTTCACGTATCAAAATCAGATCGCAGTCCAAAACCACCCATGCGAGAATCCTGAGGCAAATTTACCCGTCACTCCCGGCGGCCGACGCACTGAATCATGGAACAGAACCGAGCCTTTTTAATGTCCCTTGTGATAGTTGCTGTCATCAGCCTGACGCCGCAATCCCGCTCCGCTGAATTCAAATTTGAAAGTCAGACCCTGACCGTGCCGGAAGGATTTCAGGTTGAAAAAATAGCGGGACCGCCCCTCGTCAATCGCCCGATCGAGGCGGACTTCGATGAAAAAGGGCGTTTGTTTGTTTCTGACTCAAGCGGCTTTTCCGGAAAATCTGAGGAACAATACAAAAAAAAGGACCATCGCATCATGCGTCTCGTCGATACTGATGGCGACGGGATTTTCGACAAGAGCACAGTCTTTGCCGACGGGATGATGTTTCCGGAAGGCGTTCTTTGCCATGAGGGCGCAGTATATGTTTCGGCAGTGCCCGTGATCTGGAAACTGGTGGATACCGATGACGACGGTGTCGCTGATGAGCGCACCGTCTGGCACGACGGCAAAACTATGACCGGATGCGCCAACGATCTCCACGGACCGTATCTCGGACAGGACGGCTGGATCTACTGGACCAAAGGAGCCTTCGCCGAGCAAACCTACGAGCGACCCGGTGGCAAAACAGTGACGAATTCCGCGGGGCACATTTTCCGCAGGCGCGCCGACGGTTCGGCAAACGATTCCATCATGAGCGGAGGGATGGACAATCCGGTTGGAATGACTTTTACACCGGCAGGCGATCCTTTATTTACCTGCACATTTTTCTATCGCCCCCACGCAGGGAAAAAGGATGCTCTCGTTCATACCACTTACGGTAGTGTTTTCGGAAAGGTCCATGGAGTGCTCGATGGACTGGTGCGCACGGGCGAACTGATGCCTCCGATGACTCAACTGGGCTCGGCCGTGCCCTGCGGAGTGACCCGTTACGAATCCCAGATCCTCGGAAAAGACTTTCAGGACAATGTGTTTTCCTGCCATTTCAATCTCCGTCGGGTTCAGAGACATATCCTGAAGTCATCAGGATCGACCTTTGAGACAGAAGACAGCGACTTTCTCGTTTCCGACAATCCGGAATTTCATCCCACCGATGTTTTTGAAGATGCGGACGGGAGCCTCGTGGTAATCGATACCGGAGGTTGGTATCGGATCTGTTGCCCGACATCACAAATCGCAAAACCGGAAGTCATGGGAGGGATTTACCGAATCACTCGCAGAGACGGAAAGAAGGTGGTGGATCCGAGGGGGCTGAAGTTAGCGTGGGAAGAGGCAGACGAAATAGAGCTCGCCAGACGGCTCGACGATTCCCGGGTGGCGGTGAAGGACCGTGCGATTGCCACGCTTGCAAAGCGGGGTGAAAAAGCTGTCGCGTCTTTGTCCGATGTATTGAAACAATCGAAGTCCGAACAGGCGAGGTTGAACGCAGTCTGGGCGCTCACTCGCATCGATGGCGCGGCGCCACGAACCAGTGTGCGACTCGCGCTTTCCGACGACTCCGATCAAGTCAGGCAGGCAGCTTGTCATTCGGCGGGCATTCACCGGGATGCCGACGCTTATGATGGGCTCGCAAAATGTCTCGAGGGAGAGTCCCCTCATCTCCGCCGCAAGGCCGCCACCGCACTGGGGCAACTTGGAACAAAGAATGCAGTATTGAGATTGCTCGACGGCCTCGGAGAATCACCGGACCGTTCCCTCGAGCACGCTTTGATTTACGCGCTGATCGAAATCGGTGATGCGGATTCTTTGCGCAAAGCCATCGTGAAATTATCCACTCAGGCAGAGGAGACGGCCATACGGAAGCATCGAGCCGCCCTGATAGCACTCGACCAGATGGACGGCGGAGATTTACGGGCCGATGAAGTGGTGCCGTTACTGAACTCAAAACAGACTGCGAGGAAAGAGGTTGCCGCCTGGATCATTCAGTTTCATCCGGAATGGGGAGGAGAACTGACGGATTACTACCGCGAGCAGTTGACCCGTATCGATCGCCTTGGCGAAGAAGAGAGAGACGCACTGCAAACCCGGATCGCACAATCCGCCGTTACCGAACCGGTTCAGAAATTGATTTCGACTGCACTTTCTGATCTTACCACGAGTGACGCAGCACGATTGGTTCTGTTGACCGCGGTTTCCCATACTCAGATGAAAAATATGCCCTTGAGCTGGTCAGATGGATTGGCGCAATCTCTCAGTTCATCCAGCCTGGAGGTATTGAAGCAGACGGTCGCGGCGCTGCGTGCTGTTTCTCCCGCGAAGGGATCGAGCACTGCACTGGAAGAACCTTTGTTGGCTGTAGCAGGAAATGCAAAATACCCCGCAGGATTGAGATTGTCCGCACTGAATGTCTTGTCCTCAATCAAGCGAACCACTCCTCCAAAGGCCCAGTTCGATCTTCTGCTTGCCAGCATTTCGGCATCGAGCCCGCCGATGGATCGGATCACGGCTGCCGGGGTCCTGGAGAAATCCGAACTAAGCGGAGAACAACTGTCAAGTCTGGCCGTGGCTCTCAGGAACATCAATCCCATGGAGTTATCGATTTTGCTGAAACCCTTCAAAGCTTGTAACGAAAAAACCGCAAACGTACTGATTGATTCTCTCAGTCAATCCAAAGCGAAATCCGCCCTTCGTTCCGACAGTTTCGAGCCGCTCCTGGAAAGCTTCCCGCCATCGGTTCGGGAGAAGGGTGAAGCCCTGCTATCGTCGGTGAATGTAGGTGAAAAGGAACAAAAACAGAAACTTGATCGACTGGAGGAAAGCGTGGCAAAGGGTGACGGGAAGCGTGGCCATCTTGTCTATAACAGTCAGAAGGCAGCCTGTTCGCTCTGTCATTCCATTGGTTACGTCGGCGGCAAAATGGGCCCCGACCTGACTCGCATTGGCAAGATCCGAACCGAACGTGATCTGCTTGAAGCAATAGTCTACCCAAGTTCAAATTTTGTTCGCAGTTACGAACCCGTAAGTCTGAAGACCAGGACAGGAACTACTCATTACGGTATCCTGAAAGAGGCCTCATCCGATCATGTCGCACTTGTCCTCGGCCCGGGCGGAGCTGAGCAGCGCATCGCCAAGTCGGACATCGCAGAGATCGAACCCGGACCGGTTTCGCTGATGCCTTTGGGGATGGACGCCGTGCTCAGTCCTCAGGAACTTGGTGATTTAGTGGTGTTTCTGAAATCGTTGCAGTAGAGCTGAAGCAAGGGAGCATCAGCCTGAAACACCTTGAAATGAAAAGTCGCGAAGGTGTCTCATGCATGGAGCTGGAATTATTGCCCGAATGGCTAAATCAATGAATCAACGACTTACCGCAATCCGAACTTTATGAAATACCTTCCAACCTTTCTCACACTGGCCTTCCTGCTAACGCATCCAGTTCTTTCCGCCCCGTTCATTGTCGAGAGCGGTCAAGCGAACGCCGAAATCGTCATCGCCGAAGACGCTTCGCGGACGACCCGCCTGGCAGCGGATGAGTTGCAGTTGACCTTGGAGAAAATATCCGGCACAAAACTTCCCGTGACCACCGAAGCCGGTGGCACGAACCTTTCCATCTATGTCGGGGAAAGTTCCGGATTGAAGAAACTTGGCGTCACTGCGGATGGCCTGAAGGACGGAGCCTATCGCATCAAATCAGGCGAAAACTGGTTGGCGCTGATTGGCGACGACACCGAGTTCGAACCGATCGAGCCATGGGCGACGAACAACGGAGGCAGGAAGACTCTTCAGGGACGGTGGGAAGAAGCGAGCGGCCTGCCCTACGGCGTCCCCAATGGAGGGATGTATAAAAACCGGCGACGCATGCCGGAGCACCTTGCAAAGGAACAGGGCGAAAACTTCTGGGCCTTCGACGAACGCGGTTCCTACAACGCGGTTTGCGGGTTTCTCCGCAGCCTTGGCGTCCGCTGGTACATGCCGGGTGAATTGGGTGAAGTGATTCCGAAAATGGATTCGATCGCTCTTCCGGATATCGATCAAACGGCGGTACCGGATTTCGAGATCCGGCAATTCAGCGTGCGACTGGGAAACACCGATGATGAAGTGACCCGTTGGGTAATGCGCCTTGGTATCCGCCAGGTCTATGGACTCATGATCGCGCACGGGATGCATACGATGACGCATCCTGAGAAACTCAAAACCGACAAGCCGGATTGGTTCGCACTCTATGGCGGCAAACGCGACACCGTCACGGGTAAGCGGCTCAATCATCTCTGTTACTCGAACGAAGAGCTGTTTCAAGAAACGGTGAAGTGGGCGCAGGCCCAGTTCGATGTTTACGATTACGATGCCGTCTCGATCATGCCGCCGGATGCCTACGGCTCGATCTGTCAGTGTCCTCTCTGCGAAGGGAAACAAATCGATGAGATGGGATCGCGGGGAAAGCTTTCTAATCACGCGTGGGATTTCGCGAATCGAGTCGCGCGGGAAGTCGCAAAAACTCATCCGGATAAGTTTGTTGGTTGCTGTGCGTATGGTGCCAATACCGAAGTTCCAACGAATATCGAGAAACTGGAGCCGAACGTTCAGGTGATCATCGTCGGGGGACGTCGTCCCCGCAACAGCCTCCCCGAACAGCGGGAATATGTGGACAATCTTCGGGCCGGGTGGTTGAAGAAATCCGACCGCCCGATCATTATATTTGAAAACTACCCATTCACTGGTCGCGGCACCTACCTGCCGGCCTTCGTTGCCAGAACCATTGGCGAAAGTATCAATGCGACCAAGGGACTGTCACGGGGAGAAGATATCTGGCTGAGTTTCCCACGAGATCACGACGATCCAAATATCGGGTTTGACCACTTCCAGGTTTACTTCACGGCGCGGATGTGGTGGGGCGGCGAGGATGCTGATGTAGAGAAATTGCTGAAGGAGTATTGCGATACCTTCTACGGAGCGGCCGGACCCGTGATGTTGAAATTCTTCGACTACTGCGAAGCCAACTACCAGGCGATGGACGATGATCCGGAGCCACTCGAAACCGCGCTGGCTCTTTTCGATGAAGCAAAATCCAGCGTGCCGTCTGATTCGATTCATGCTCAGCGACTCGCCCGGATCGACGAGTTTCTCAACGCTCTCCGCAGCAAGGGCGAGCAACTCAGTCAGGGGAGGGGACCGGTTCCGAAAGTCCGGACCGTTTGGGGACCTACCGAACCCATCGTGATCGACGGCAAGTTCGACGACAAATTCTGGATCCGTCACAAAGCTTGGTCCGTAGCACAACTCCGCGAACTACAGACCGGCGAGCAACCGGTCTTTGGCACCTCGGTCATGGCGGCATGGGACAAGGGCGGGCAAAACCTTTACTTCGCGATTCGCTGCGAGGAACGCCCCGGAGAAGAGCTGAATATCACCTCAAGCAAACACGATGATCAGGCCCTCTGGTATGGTGATGCCGTGGAAATTCTGCTCGATACCGATTCTCACACTTACTACCAGATTGCTGTCAATCCGGCGGGTGCCCTCGTTGATCTCGATCGTGGCGCGGCCAAATCCGGATGGTTCCGCTGGGAGTCACAGGCCGAGGTGGCGACCCATGTCGCCGATGATCATTGGAATATCGAAATCCGAATCCCGGTCACGGAGGACGAGAATGATCCACTCAATTTTGTGATCGGTCGCAAGCCGTCGCAGAGCCTTCCCTGGCATTTCAACATCTGCCGACAACGGTCACGTGAAAGTGGCACCGAGCTCTCGGCCATGGCACCCACCGGCACCAAAGCCTTCCACGTTCCACTGAAGTTTGCACACTTCTACGATGGTCATTCCCACGCGTTCGAGATTGACGAAACGATCACCGATTTTCTTATCGAGTTTACCGCCGCTGCGAAGGCGAAGAGAAGCCGTAAATACGCGGAAGCGCAGTCTCAATTCGTCGCACTGGCCGATTACGAAGGAGCCAGTGACTACCAGAAATCCAGAGCCCTCGCCGAAGCGGCCGCCTGCGCCCGGTTCGCGGGAGATGACGACAAGGCCATGGGACTGGCCAGCCGGATACCACTCCAATCCATTGCGAAAGTCGCTAAGATGGAAAACCTCGCCCGCCAGAAAAATCGGGATGCCATCATTGAGCAGTTTGGCGATGAGGATCTGAGCAAGTGGCCCTTCACCGAGGTCGGAGCGGCCGCCGCGATTAGAGGTAAAGCCTTCCACGCAGCAAAGGCCGGCTTGAAAGCGGATAAAGATTTTCTACTCGCCCTCGAGTTCACTTCCGATGCCCGGGCCCGCGTGAGCATTCTCAGCGCAATGGCGAGAAATCGGGAGACCGTTTTGGAAGACGACAATCTGGCGCTGGAAACGTTTCGTCGCATCGCAGCTTCAACCACCAACATCGGAAGCGCCGAGTATTATTCCGGTCTGCAGGGCGCAGCGAAAATCCTGACCAAACAAGGCAAGTTCGACGAAGCGATGAGTATCCTGAATCAGGTCGACGTTGGGAAACTGGGAGGAAGTTGGGCTCCATCGATGTTGTTTTCCATGGCGGAAACCTTGGCCGCTGCTGGTCGCAGGGACGAGGCACTGAAAAACTACCGGGCCGTGATTAAACACGAATCGGCTGCCAAGTCTCTGCTGGATAAGGCCGAACAGGCGATCGCTAAACTATCAAATCGGTAATCAACCAGCGATAGCAAATGATGAGATTACACCTATTCCTGATCCCTACTTTCATTTCCCTCTTATTCCCGCCGGGCAAGGTGGCAGGGGCCGATGTCCAGGTCACCGAGCTCGAGGACCGCATCCGCGTCGAGATCGACGGGAAACTCTTCACTGAATGGCGGCACAAGGAATGGTTCGCTCCCTACTTTTATCCAGTGGTGGGACCCAACGGAGAGAACATCACGCGGAATTATCCCATGAAGGAAGGCGTCGCGCATGAGAGCCAGGATCATCCCCATCATCGTTCGCTTCGTTTTGCGCACAGTGACGTGAACGGTGTCAATTTTTGGTATTGGGGACCTGGAAAGGAAGGAAAGCATTCCGCGAGTATCGAATTGGAAAAAATCGAGTCCATCCGCTCCGGCAAGACCGGAGAGTTCGTCGCCTGGTGTCGATGGCTCGATGGAGAAAAACTTGTCGTGCGAGAACGAATGCGGGTCGTTTTTACACCACTCAAGAACCGGCAGGTGCTGATGGATTACGATGTCGAACTTCACGCGGGAGCGAAACCGGTGACGTTTGGTGACATGAAAGATGGCGGCCTGTTCGTGCGCGTCGCGGGGACGATGAGAGTAGCGGAGGGTGATAAAGCTGGCGGAGGGAAACTGAAAGGGGCGCTGCTAAACAGTCACGACGACCGGGACGCTGTCACCTGGGGCAAACGCGCCGAGTGGGTCGACTACATCGGCCCCGACGCGAGCGGCAAAACGGTCGGAATCGCTATGTTCGATCATCCGTCGAACCTGCGGTATCCAACGCACTGGCACTCGAGAACTTACGGATTGCTCGCCGCGAACCGATTCGGGACCGATCATTTCGACGCGAAGTTTCTGAAGGCAAAAGGGATCTCGTGTCGGCCTCACGGCGACCAATGCCCGGCGTGCAATTCACGCAACGGCGACTATACCATTGCGGCCAACGCTAGCCTGAAGCTGAGACACCGAATCTATTTTCATCACGGCGATTCGGAGACGGCGGAAGTGGCAACGAAGTCTCGTGATTATATTGCACTCCCTCCAACCCCGGTCCGATGATCGCTCGTGCTTATTGGGCTGAACTCGAATTTCGCGGCTCTCGAAACCCATCGCAAGCGGGTCCGGAAAGCCCTCGCTTCACTATAATAGAAATCCATTCATGAAATCGTTTGCTGTTGTTGCAGGGGTGTCTGCTGCATTTCTGATGGTCCAAATTGGCTCCGCCCAATCTGTTGCCGTCCGCGAACCGTGGACGACGTCGCGGATCAAGGGGGCTCCTGATCCCCCGAAGCCGTATGTCCCGGAGACCGTTTTTACGAATCTGAAGATCGAAAACGGCGTTGAGATGATCCCGCACAATGGTCGTCTTTTCGTGGTGGAGCGAAACGGGAAAATCTGGTCGTTTCCTGAAAAGGATACAAGCCCGAAACCGGAATTATTTTGCGATCTCAAGTTGAAAGAAGTTAATGGGCAGGCTTTTGGCATGGCATTTCATCCGGAAAAGCAGGAGGTCTTCCTCACTTTTGTGGCGGACCGGAACGTCGAGGAAGGAAACCAGCTTTCGCGATTTCGGTATAGCCATTCTGAATCAGGAACGCCGATCCTGGATTCCGACAGTGAAGAATTTATTCTTAAATGGCGGGACGGAGGGCATCACGGAGGGAATATTCAATTCGGACCCGATGACGGATTTCTCTATCTCTCGACCGGAGATGCGACACCGCCAAATCCGCCCGACAGCCTCAATACAGGGCAGGACAATTCCGATCTCCTTTGCTGTATTTTGAGAATCGACATCGATGATCCGGAAGGTGAAAACCAATACATAATCCCAAAGGACAATCCTTTTGTTGGTATAGAAAATGTGCGCCCGGAAATCTGGGCATTTGGTCTGCGGCAACCGTGGAAAATGAGCTTCGATTCAAAGGGGCGGCTGTGGGTGGGTGAAGTCGGCTGGGAACTCCGGGAGATGATCCACCTTGTCGAGAAAGGCGGGAACTATGGCTGGAGTGCGATGGAGGGGGACAATCCGGTGAAACCCGAGACAGCCAGTGCTTTGGTCCCCATTACACCGCCGGTCGCGCCTCACCCACATACCGAAGCCGCGTCTATTACCGGGGGATTTGAATATACCGGATCGCGTCTTCCCGGGCTGCGCGGCGCCTATATCTATGGCGATTACGAAACGGGAATTATCTGGGCCTTGCGTCACGATGGCAAAGGAGTTGTCGAGCACACTGTGATCGCTGACACCCCGCACAAGATTTCTACCTTCGGCCTCGGTAACGATGGTGAGCTATACTACATTCACTATGGAGAGGATTCGCAGATCTATCGATTAGCGATCAATCCGAAAGCAGGCCAGCAGTCCGATTTTCCTCGAAAACTCAGCGAGACAGGCCTCTTTTCAAATGTCGCCAAGCAAACTCCTGCGGCGGGAGTCTATGCCTTTGATATTCACGAACCGATGTGGGAAGACGGTGCCAAAGCGACCCGCTACATCGCCTTGCCGGAGGACCGTAGTATCAACACAGACTACGACTATCGTGAAAATGGCTCCTACCGGGCAAGCACCACCTGGCCGAACGACGCCGTGCTTGCCCGGACGATTCAATTGGGAGATCGACCGGTGGAAACGCAGCTGCTTCATTTCGATGGCGACGCCTGGAATGGATACAGCTATCGATGGAATGACGACTCGACTGATGCCAAACTCGTCGAAGCCGAAGGGGAGGAATTCGAGGTGCCTTCGACCGACTGGAAAGGTGGTTCGCGTTACCGCATCGTGAGTCGGGCCGAGTGCATGCGCTGTCACAACATGTGGAACAAGTTCACTCCCGCATTCGAACCGATGCAGTTGGCGGGTTTTGCTGATTTTCCTCGTCAGCCCGCCCGGGAAGTTGCGACCTCCCTCGACCTGGCGAATGCGCGATTTTTCCATAAGGATGAAGCGAGGGGGAAACTCACCGCCAGCCGGGATTCCGGGTCAATGGAAAAACGGGCCCGCTCCTGGCTTCACGCGAATTGCTCCCACTGTCATCGTCGCCACGGAGGAGGCAGCGCTCCATTGGAAATCAATTTTGACCGAACCCTCACGGAGTCCGTCACTCTCTGGCAGGCTCCCACGCGCGGTGATTTCGGCCTCAGCGATGCCCGAGTCATCGTCCCCGGACAGCCCTCGCGATCGGTTTTGAATTACCGCGTAAGTACGATTGGCAACGGCCATATGCCACCACTCGGACCGCGGGAAGTGGACGATCACGGGGCTCAGCTGCTCTGGGACTGGATCGGAAAAATGCCGACTCAAGAGGGTCCGGTCAATGATTCAAAAGGGTATAGTGATACTACTGCAGCAATGGAATCTGCCCACCGAATCGCAATCGGTGAGGTCACTGGAAAAGATCGCGCTGAATCAATAACAGATGGCTTGTCCTCACCCAATGGAAACGTCCGCGCACTATTCGAGCGATTCCGTCCTCCTCGTGAAAGGCCTCAAGCGAAAAAGCTCGATCCCGGCCGACTCCTCAATCTCACCGGCGATGCCGAAGCCGGTGCGAAACTGCTTTCCGCAACAGGACAGCTCGCCAGCTGCCTCGCTTGTCACAAGATCGGTAAAACGGGTGGCTCTCTCGGTCCTGATTTGACGCAAGTTGGCTCGCGTTTGAATCGCCAGCAACTTCTGGAGAGCTTGACTGAGCCCTCAAAGACCATCGCTCCCGAATACCGACTCTGGATCGTGGAGACCAAAAGCGGCGATGCGTTTTCCGGCTTTCTAATCGACAGGACTGAAGCAGGCCTGACTCTGAAACTCGCCACCGGCCAATCGAAAAAGATTCCTGCCGACGAAATCGATTCGGCCAAGCAGCAGCCATTTTCCCTGATGCCCGCAGGGTTGCTGAATTTGTTAACCGAGCAGGAGGCTGTCGACCTGTTGGCGTATCTGGAATCTCTGCGGTGAAAAACGACTTTCCAAAAATCATGCCCTCGATTCGATCGTTCTTAATCATTTCGTTTCTCGTCATGAGTTCTGTTCTGTCCCGGGGCGCGGCCCCTCTCTTTGCCGCCAAGCTTCCTGCGAACCAATCGCATTCCGAGGCGTTTACTACCTGAGCACCCAATGAAGACACCGCTCTATATCCTGACCTTCTGTGTCATCGCCGTCGCGAGCGAACCCAGCAAGGGTGATGACAATTTGGCGGCCTTGTCCGATCTCGCCTTGCAACCGCCGCAGGTAACGGCTGAGTTCGATCCAGATACCGTGAAGAGCGCTCGCGGCGCGCAGGGAGTTCCGGCGATCGAACGCGCCGCGAATGGACGACTCTGGGCATCCTGGTATGCGGGACCGAGCCCGCGAGGTGTGGAGAGTTCGAAAAGTTATGTTGTGCTCGCCACGAGTGGTGACGACGGCGTCACGTGGTCCGAGCAGCTGCTGGTCCGGGCGCGCCGGTTTGTCCATACCTACGACCCTTGCCTCTGGATCGATCCGCGTGGGCGGCTCTGGTTTTTCTGGGCTCAGAGCGCCGGAGTTCAGGACGGCCGCATGGGTGTTTGGGCGATCGTGTCCGAAATTCCTGGTGCCGACAAACCGGAGTGGAGCGAGCCGCGCCGAATCGCCAACGGCGTGATGCTGAACAAACCGACGGCGCTGAAAAATGGCGATTGGTTGCTCTGCATCGGTCTCTGGCGCGACAACACCAACGTGCCGAACGTCAGTTTCGATCCGGACGAGCTCGCGCCCTACACGGTGGAAATGTTGACGCACGACCTCGGCGAAGAACGCGGCTCGAACGTCTTTCGCTCGACCGATGAAGGCGCCAGCTTCGAGCGCATTGGACAGGTCCGCATCCCGGGCACGCGCGTGGACGAACACATGATCGTAGAGCGCCACGACGGCAGTTTGTGGATGCTGCTGCGCAACACCGGCGGCATCGCCCAAAGCGTCTCGACCGATGGCGGGCAAACCTGGAAGGAAGGTTCGATCTATCTTGAAGGCCGGACGTTTGCGAACAAGCGCTTCTTCGTTCGGCGACTGCAGTCGGGCGCGCTGCTCATGGTTCGGAACAACGCGCCGGATGGCAAACGTTCTCACCTGTCCGCGTTCCTGTCCGGTGACGGCGGCGTCACGTGGAGCGATGGATTTCTGTTAGATGAACGCGAGTCGTCTTATCCCGATGGCGTGCAGGCGGGGGAGGGGACGATCTACATCATTTACGATCATCAGCGTTATACCCTGAACCGCCAGGGTGAAGAAGGCGTCGGCTCGGTGCAGTTGGCGGTGTTTCGCGAAGATGACATCCGCGCGGGAAAGCCGGTGACGGATGAAGCGAGGCTGAAGGTTGACGTTACAAAATTAAAATCAAAAAATTGATTCATCGAGTCAAGATTTATCCATGCCATCCTTTTCAATCCATGTTTCATCCATGCTAAATCTCAATGCCTGCGCTTTTTGCATAGATAGAGGAAGGATTGAACATGGATTTCATGGATGGTTGGAGGCCTCGCCTCGTCACACGGTGCCGGATGACATCTCCTCTGAAAGTTAACGTTACAAAATTAAAATCAAAAAATTGATTCAGCGAACCCAAATTTATCCATGCAATCCATGTTCCATCCATGCTAAATTTCAATGCGGGCGTATTTTGCATAGATAGAGGAATAATTGAACATGAATTTCATGGATGTTTTTGGGCTTGGAGCTTCCCATGGTTTGTCAAAGCTGGACGCGCTTTTTCTCCAGCTTCGTTCCACGAAAATTTAAAATCAGGCCGACTTCCTTTTTTGCAATTCGCAGGTAGTTCAACATTTGGCCTACCTCGGGTTCACCTATTGATGGAATTGATTTGCAGTCGACAACGACTTCGTCTTCGATCACGAAATCCGGCTGGCAAACACCTACCGGGCGACGGTGGTAAAAGATCGGATAAGAAGGTTGCTGGGCGAATTGAATATCTTGTTCCTCAAAGTCAATTGCCAATGCATTTTCATATGGCTTCTCCCGCAAACCGGGACCTAATTCAGTGTGAACACGCATAGCGCATCCAATGATCCGATATGTAAGATCTCCATCTTCAATTTTCATAGCGTTCGATGCTATCCGTTCACCTTTGGATTTTCGAGCCAGAACATCCATGTCAGCCATGCTAAATTTTATCCATGTCATCCTTTTTAATCCATGTTCCATCCATGCTAAACTGCAATGCATGGGAGTCTTTTTTGCATGGATGAAGAGGGATTGAACATGGATTCCATGGATGGTTGGAGGCTTCGCCTCACTGCCGCTTTAGGAAGGAACCATGAAACCCCTAATACTCCACAAACAGAATAGGAAAGTTCAAATATGAAAATTGAGATTAATAAATACGTAGACTCAATCATTCGATATACAGCAGCTCTGGCCGTGGCAATGTGCTCGTTGGCCTTGACGCAGAGTGTTCATGCCCAGGCACCACCCTCGATAGAAAAAAAGTCGCTGAAAATCCTCGGGATTGGCAACAGTTTTCTTAAGAACGCCACCAACATGCTACCAGGAATCGTGAAGGATTCCGGGCATGAACTTATTCTCGGTGTTGCTGCTCCGGGGGGACGCACGATCCAGAACCACTACGAAGCCGCATTGCTTGGCGAGACGAATCCTGAGGACCCGAAAGCGAAGCTTTACGAGTATAATAAGCAGAAGATGACTCTGAAAGAGATGCTGACGGCCGAGAAGTGGGATTATGTGACCATCCAGCAATCCAGCCCAACTAGCTTCAAGATCGACACTTACAGGCCATACGCACAGAACCTCTACGATTACATCAAGAAGTATACCCCAGAAGCCGAGCTTGTTTTTCACCAGACTTGGGCCTGGAGACCGGATCATAACAGGATGAATATGGACAGAAATCCTCCCGGATTTATGTATCAGGAGCTCACCCGCAACTACCACACCATCGCCAAAGAGCTTGGGATTCGGAGAATTATTCCCGTCGGGAATGCCTTCCAATTGGCTGAGGAAACTCCCGAGTGGAAATTCGCGAGAGATCCTGATTTCGACTACAACAATCCAAAATATCCTGAGCTTCCCAAAGAACCCAATTCACTAAATGGCGGCTTTGCGTGGCGAGAGCCCACCGGTGGAGACAATGATGGCGCCGACAAAGTCTTCAAACTTGATGGCTCCCATGCCAACGGGGCAGGCAGCTATCTGGCGGCCTGTGTATGGTATGAGTTTTTCTTTGAAGAAGACGTTCGGAAAATCACGAATAACCCCGGGTTTCTTGGCGAACGGTCCGCATCGCTTCGTGAATTTGCCCATCAGGCTGTCAACGGCACCCGCCCGAAGGCGTTCTTCTGACACTTCGTCTGAATAGACAACTCTAATCAATCAATAACTCTACCCACGATGAATCGTTTCACCTTTTTCCATTCGCTCGCCATTGCTGCCGCGATGCTGTCTTTCACGGGGTCCCTGGTCTTTGCCGATCCGCTGACTTTGATCGAAGACGGCCAGCCTCGGGCCGAAATCATCATCGCCGAAAAGCCGCCTCGCATGGTCAACCTGGCCGCCTTTGAATTGCAGCGTTATCTGCACAAGATCACCAAAGCGCTTTTGCCCATTGTGCATGAGCCTACCGACGGAACTCCGGTTCAAATCTACGTCGGGCGCAGCGAACACACCGACAAACTGGGCGTCACTGCCGAAGGACTCCAATACGGCGCCTACCGCATCGCCTCGGGCGAAAACTGGCTGACGTTGATCGGGAATGACTTCGATTACATCCCGCCGAATCCCTATCCCCACAAACGTAGCGAAGAACTCGAGGCCAGCGCCAGGGCCGAGTGGGACAAAATCACAGCCGAACACACCGACACTGCCTGGGGTTTCCCTCACCGTACCTTATACAAACACGTCTGGAACAAGAGCGCTGAACTCCAAGTCATGTTCGAAGGTTATGGCAAGGACAACAGCGAGCTGTGGCAAAAGAGCGATCACACGCACACCGGAGGTGGATTCTGGATGCAGGACGAAGGCGGTTCCCTCAACGCCGTTTACGATTTGCTCCGATCTCTGGGCGTGCGCTGGTTTATGCCTGGCGAAGTGGGCGAGGTCGTGCCCCGGATGGATACGGTACGAATCGACGATCTCGAACCCGATACAACGACGCTTCCTGATTACCCGCTGCGCTATGCTAACTGGTACAACTACGCAGCCTTTTCCTGGCACGATGTCATTTGGGGCCGCCGAATCGGTATCAATTCCAGCTACCACGTGCTCGGCAACCTCAGTTATGCCCACGGTCACGCTATTGTGCACCGCAGGGACGCCATGAAAGAGGCTCACCCCGATTTTTACGCACTGATTGGCGACAAGCGCGACACATCGCATCGCGGTTACGGCACCGCCTGTTACACCTCCGAAGGGCTCGAGCAAGAGACGATCAAATTCGCGCAGTTCCTTTTCGATCACTACGACGAACCGCATGTTTCGCTCTGGCCGACCGACGGGTTCAAAAGCTGCCAATGCGACAGCTGCGCGGGACAGTCGGCTTCCGACCTTGTCTGGGGCTTCATCGATCGCGTTGGTCGTGCGCTCTACAAAACGCACCCCGACCGGCTGGTCTCGGGCGGGGCCTACACCAGCTACGTCGAGCCGCCGGAAAACGTCGAGAAATTCACGCCCAATGTCGGCGTCTTCCTTTCCAATCGCGGTCGGCCCCGGTTCATGAACGACGAGTATTGGGAAACCTTCTCCGCTCAGGTCGACGCGTGGCGCGAAAAACTCCACCCCGGGCGCCTGCTGCGCGTGGAGAACAACCGATACAGCCTCTGGGGCACGGACGGCGAGCCCGAGCCCTTTCCCGTCTTCCAGACTCACGCCATGGCCCGCGAGATGCGAGCCCTCAAAGGCCTGTCGCTCGGCGACTGCAACGAGGTCAGCCAGCGGCATGCGCAATGGTATCACCCCGCCCTGAATCACATGAACCTCTACGTGCTCTCCCGCTTCTACTGGGACGCAGATCAGGACGTCGATGCCTTGCTCGATGATTACTACGAAAAATTCTTCGGCCCCGTCGCAAGCGAAATGAAGGCCGCGATCGAATTCGCTGAACGCGCCTATACGGACGCTCCGATTCTCACCGGTGTGAAGGCGACGAGCGCGACCAACGTCTCCCTCGAAGACCGGCTGAAGTTTCTCGAAATGCTCGCCAAAGCGCGCGATACCGCCGGTGGTTCGGTCTACCGCCAACGTATCGCGATGATGTTGGATGAACTGCCCGAGCCGGACGATCTGCGCCAGACCGTTGCGCGGCTGGCCGAAATGGGCGATCCCCGCAAAGACGCACCGACGATTGTCGGTCGCCCGACCGACTCGAAGAAGTTCTTGCAAAGTTTCGCGCTGGTCGACATTGAGACCGGCAAAGCAGTGGGAACCAAGACGCGTTTCAAAGTTCGCTGGGACGATGAGGGCGCGGTCATTTTCGAAATCAAATGCGACGAGCCCGACATGGAGAACCTATACGTGACTGACGACGTGTGGACCGGCGATAGCATCGCGATCCTGCTCGAAACCCAGGGCCACGCGTATTACCAGATCGAAGTCAATCCGGACGGGATAGTCTTCGACGCCGATCGCCACGGCCGCATGAATCAGCGTTGGGAATCGAACGCCACGGTGGAGACCGAGCACGGCGACGATTTCTGGAGCGTCGTCGTTCGTATCCCCGTCGTCGATGCCGAAGAAGGAGCCGCCGACCCGAATCACCACGTCGTCGGCGCGAAGCCCGGCATGGACACCCCCTGGTATATCAACGTCGGCCGCACCCGTGTCCGTTCGTCAGGCAAAACCGCCTGGGCCTTTCCACATACCGGCAAGCCCAGCTATCATGTGCCCGAACGCTTCGCGAAGCTGGTGATTGAATAGCAAGGCCGAGCCTCCCGCCTGAAACACAAGAAAGTTCAAAATGCCAATCATTCTTCCACCGATCACTCGTCGTCAATTCGCAAAGCGCACACTCGCTCTTGGAGGCACGGCGATGATGACGTCTCGCGCGTTGGACGCCGCGGATAGTGAACCTGCCGGGTTGGACCAAAACCGGGTGGCTTTGCTTGCGGATACCCACATCAGTGCCGATCCCGATCCCGATCCAGTGCCGATCCCGATCTTGTCTACCCTGGGACGAAGTGGCCTGGATCTCCCGTCGGGGAGGACGAGCATGAAAGCGTAAACATGGCACAATGTCTTGCAGAGGCGGCCAAGAGCGTCATCGCTCTCAATCCCCGGCCGGCTCACCTGATCGTCAACGGCGACTGTGCTATGAGCAATGGTAGAGAAACCGAATACAAAGAGTTCCTCCGGCTGGTTGAGCCGATTCGTGCTGCGGGCATTACCGTTCATGTGACGATTGGCAATCACGACAATAGGGAGAACCTGTGGAAATTGCTCCCGTTCCTGAAGAAGGAGCACATGGGCGTTCAGGCGGGCGTGATTGAACTGCCGCACGCGAACCTCGTCCTTTTGGATTCAGGAAGAAAGGGAATCCTGGGGCAAAAACAGTTGGACTGGCTCGCTAAAGAACTCGACGAGCGAGCGGATAAGCCCGCCCTTATCTTTGGTCACTTCAACCCGTATCCGAACCGAGGCGTGCGTCCCATCAAGGGCATGAGTGATGGGGCGGCTCTATTGAAACTGCTTGCCGAACGAAAGCATGCCAGGGGCTATTTCTATGGTCACACCCATGAGTGGCAGCATGATCAACGGGATCATCTCCATCTCGTTAACCAACCGGCAGTCAGCTACTATTTCGGAAAAGGCCATGCACATGGCTGGGTCGATATGAAGCTCACTGAAATGTCCGCTGACCTGGAGTTACACTGCATCAATCCCAAGCACAAGCAGCACGGTGATCGGAGACAGTTCAGTTTGAAAGACAAGAAAAAATAGAGCTTAGAATGAGAGCCATTAAATTATTATCCTTTGTTGTTACCTGCATGTGCGGAGCGACGCTTGGTCTTGCCTCCTCAGAGCCTGACAAACCCATTACGGTTCGTGTTGCTTCTTATAATGTTGAGTTCAGCAAAAGCGCGACCCCGGAACAGATTGGTGAGATGTTCAAGCCATACAAGCTGGATATCATCGGTTTTGACGAAGCTCCAGATGGCGATTGGACAGCTCGCGTCGGCAAGGTGCTCGGGATGGAACACAGCTATGTGGGCAAGATCTCATCGGCAAATCACAAGGATAAGTACAAGACGATTCTCAGCAGAACACCGTTAGAAGGCACAGAAGAACACAAGCTCACGAGCACGGGCCGTGGTTGGAATCCTGCATCGGCGGTCAGAGCCGTGACTAAAATTGATGGAGTTTCGTTCGCATTTTACTCGCTACATATCTGTAAGTCGGGCGCAAGTGACGGCCATGCCCATCACCTTGCGACCAAGGTTTTACCTAAGGAGGCAACTGAAAGGGTGATCGTGGTCGGTGATTTCAACAACAAGATTGGCGATGCTGCCATGAAAACAATCGAGGGGGCGGGATTCCGACCGACATGGAACGATCTAAAAATTGATGTCTCAAAGGAGTTTACCTACAACGCCCAGGACCCCAAAAAAAATCTGGGGGTGATCGATCACATCTTATACAACACCTCGGCTGGAGCCAAGGCAACTGACGGAGGTATCATCGAACTGGAAAAGCCTTTGTCTGATCACAAACCCATCTGGGCGGAGTTAGTGTTCCCACGGAATCCCCTGCAGGCGCAAACCGAAGAGTCCGGCGTAAAGGTCATGTCTTACAATATCTATCGCGGCGGCACGATGCGGGGGCAACTCTTGTCCCAAACGGTCAAAGTGATTCAGGAGGCAAAGGCAGATATTGTCGGTATCCAGGAAACGCGTTCCCCGGGCGACGTTAATGCGGAGAAGTTGGCAGAGTTGCTGGGCTGGAATCACCATGTGAACCCTGGGAATAGGGTCATCGTAACGCGTTATGAGATTGTCGAGGAGAAGAGAGATGGCATCAAGGTCAAACTGCCTTCTGGTCAGCATGCCTACATCTTCAACTTGCACCTACCATCAAACCCCTATCAGCCCTACCAGCTTTTGGGCATTCAACCAAAGTGGCATAAACACAAGGATACTCCTTTCATCAAGACCGAAGCCGAGGCGATTGCCAGCGCAAGCAAGGCCCGCGGCGGGGAAATCTCTGAACTTCTCAAGCAGATAGATTCCCTCCCCGACAAAGAAACCCCTGTTTTTGTGGTAGGCGATTTTAACGAACCCTCCCACCTCGACTGGACCGAAGCCGCTGCCAAGTCCGGTCGCCACCCCATCAAAGTCGAATATCCCAACTCGTTGGCAATGACCAAAGCAGGCTTTGCCGATGCCTGGCGCACGGTCTATCCCGACGAGATGAAAAATCCCGGCTTCACCTGGACGCCCATCATGAAGGCTGATGACCCCAAGACCCACCACGACCGCATCGATTTTATTTACTTCAAAGGCAAAGGCGTAAAAGTGACCGGAGCAAACATCGTCGGTGAAAATATGTCCAACGCGGACATTGTCGTTTCTCCTTATCCATCTGACCACCGTGCTGTGGTTGCGACGTTCACGCTACCCAATCAACCAAAATCAGAGAAACTGGATGCGAACCATCCGGATGCAAGCGACGGCGGATAGTTGCGCATGCGTAAACGAAGGGGTGCTTCACGAGTCAATAGGGTACGTTCGTTGAGGCAACCCTGTTGGTTCGTAAAACAAAAGTGAAAGAAAATCTTTAGATTGATGCTGAACGCACTTGGTAGGACCCTTGTCTTCCCGTGAGGGGATCACAAATCGCGCAACACATTTTTTTGAGCTTCTTTCCAGGATTATGCCTGAAACCCACCTCGCCTTTTTCTCCGCCAAATTCGTAGTAGAATGATTCCGCAATGCCATTCTATCGGATAAAGACTGTCGAAATTTCCGCCCACTTCGATCCCCTGAAGGACGGATGGAGTGGCGAATCCATTTCGATTGAAGAGGTCTGGGCAGCGATTGATGAAGGCGCAATCGAAAACCGCAATTGGAACGATGCTAAATACAATTTTAACGGGAACTCCCTAGAGTCCAAAGCATTTCACGTCAATCGTATTGCCACGCTATATCGAAGTGAAATCAAAGACCGAATTATTCTGGCTATCGAGCCGTTAGATTCGGCACACAATGTGCGTATTCACGATGGTAAGCACAGATTTGCGGCAGCGGTCATAAGGGGAGACGAGTTTGTCGATACCGGTGTCCTCGAAGAAGAGTGTGGCGACATTCTCAAATTATTTCCTTCTGCGGTCGAAATGGAAGAAGCTTGAATGGAGCCAGCTAGATCAGAGTGACCTCACTCGCTGCAGGAGCCCTTTTTCCAGCAGATTCTGAATATCAAAAGTCGAAAAACTTAAGTTTCTACTGCTCCGCAAAATTAGCAAATTCGCACGGACGGGCGAATTATAATTCTCGTTTCGTGCTTATAATTGCGGAAATTAGGAAAAAACATGGAAATCAACATTTTTGACACCAAATAAATCACCTGTCCCCGGGAATTTTTGTGGACCAGATGGAGAGCGAGGGAATCCAGGTCGAGATGGGAATATTTCTCACAAGCCGCGTAAAGTATTCTCACCAGTCCGACCGAAAGAGATCGCGCAGATTGCGGCACTAGTTGCCGCCTAGTGCGGAATCCTTTTTTTGGATTGCGGGGAGTTTTTGAGGTCAGCCAAAAACTTTCGACAAATCAACCGTCGATCCCAGACGCGCAAACTGTCACGGCGCCCCGCAGGACATGCAGTTGGCGGATGTCCGCCGCCTGCTGGTCAACCCGGTCAGCTGGACACTGGAGACTGACGAAGCGGAGGATTGATAAAAGAACCGAGCCACTGCGAATCAAACGGGACCCGGGAAACGAGTCAGGTGCGCGATCAACAAATTGGAAACGTCCCGCTCAACCTCTGACGCTCCGTTTTTCTGCGGGTGATTAAATTTTGGAATTGGTCGCCTGCTCCCAGCCCTGACCCCGGCCCCTTAGGACTACTAGCGTGACTCCAGCCGAATACCCTTAAGTCGTGTCAAAGCCGACTTCAAAGCTCCGTCCTTTGGAAATGCTTTTAATCCTAGTTCAAGTAGTTCGATTGCAGTTTCAGCCTCTCCCTCCCGGGTCAACATCTCGCTTGCCAATTTGTAGAGGGAAACAACATTCCCAATTTTTGGACCTTTTATCGCTTCAATTAGAAGGTCAATCGCTTTCCGTCGCTCTCCATTCTTTTCGAGAAGCTCGCCGTAGTATTGGTAAATGACAACGATTCCAGTCAGTCCTGGCATTCGTATTGCGACCTCCAGTAACTTTAGAGCTTGCGCCGATTCTTCTTTGCGAATGAGTAATTTTGCACACGCCTGAATTATTGGTGCCTTATTTTTCAGTGCTGGCGCTTCGATTGCAGACTGCAGAAGGTCAATTGCTTCATCTATTCGATTGTCTTTTGTCAGAAGTTTCGAGGCAAGCATATAAAGTCCGTATCGATTTGACGAAGGTACAGTTCGGATTCCTTCCAACAGAATTTTTATCCCGTCATCATTTGTTCCATGGTGTGCTGCGATATCGCCGGCCATGTGATAGAGTTGTTCCTTATCTCTTATCCCCTCCTTCGCAATACCCCTCTTTAAAACAACGAGGGCCGGGCTCAGGCGCCTCGCGTGAAAATGCAACTTTGCGCAGGCTAGATAAATCGAAACTTCCTTAGCGAGCGTTCTGTCGGTTAGCGCTTTCTCCACTATCGCGACTGCTTCCTCGTATTTGCCCGATTTCTCTAAGATATCAGCGATCGAATGAATGACAGGTGCCACGTCCCTGCACTTCTCATTATCAATACCATCACTTAGAAGATCAAGAGCCTCGGACTCTCGCCCGCCTTCAGCTAAGATTTGAGCACACTTTGAAAATAGCTTCTTAGGGTCAATAACTTCTGGATCTGCAATTCCAGCCCGAAGAATTCGAATCGCTTCTTCAGGCTCATTCTCTGCTAGATAGAAATCAGAAATTTGAAGATAAAACACGTGCCTTTTTGAGATGCCTTCGACGCCCATTCCTGCTCTCAATTTGTCAATCGCTTCATTGGCCCTCCCGTCTGCCATTAACAATCCCGCACACCTAACAAGAAGTGGGCCTTGGTCGGTCGGCTTAAAGCTGCCCAATTTCGACAGGATCAATTCTATAGCTCGATCCCTACGCCCAGATTCCTCTAGCCGATGGGTGCAATTCGTAAGTAAGACTGACCTGCATTCCAGCTTTTCGTCAGAAATACCGGCTTCTAAGAGCGCGATTGCTTCATTCGTACGACCTGACTTGTCGAGAAGATCGGAACTCCGCAAATAGATCGAAAATGCGTTGCCTTTTCCCTGCAACGCCTTTAATGCCCGGCGAGCGACTGGAATAATGGAATCACCACCATTGATCTCGTATTCGATTTCAAGAAGTAGCAGCCAGGCGGCATAGTAGGAACTCCTGCTTACACCTTTCCGAGCATGTTCAAGCGCACGATTAAAATCGCCTGTTAGGTTTCGTTCACGCAAACACAACGCTAGGTGAAATTCGAGACCATGTGTTCGCTCATTTGATGGAAGACTATCGATCAGCACGATGTGCTCTTCGATTTCGGCTGGATCTTTAGGGGCATGTGCTAATTTTTGCTTTTGAATTACTCTCAGAATGAATGCGCAAAGCTTTTTAGTAGCGGTCCGGAGTTCGGACATGCGCTTCGCCTCAAACAAGTGGTATCTCAACTCCAAATATGACGTCGAAACCTTTTTCGAATCCTCGTTTTTCCGAAGATTGAAACCATCTAGATGGTAGTTTGCCGCTGCATCGTGAGCGCGCTTCCATTCAGAGCTAATTTCGCGAAGTCTCGAAACGCAGATTTCTCTTACTAAAGGATGAATCGATTCAACTCCATGTGAGCATTCAAGGAAAAACCGATCAATGAGAGACCTTCTCAACTTCATGCAGTCCTGAAAACTTTTCTGCAAGAAGGATATTGCTTCCCTTCTCCACGGTCGCCGATGAACTGAAAGAGCCCTCAAAAACGCGGTCAAATCGGTTGAAAGATCAGGGAGTGTTCGTGAGAGGACTTCACGCTCAAAACCCTCCAACAACTCGGTGCTTAGCTCGACATCTCTTAGGTCGGACTTCTTTGGCGCGAAGAAGAGCAATTCGTCGAGGGAGCTGTATTCGAGTCCCGACACGAGAGTTTTTATCGCTCTTGGATTTCCTCCTAATCTCTGAACAATCTCAGCAGCTCGATCATTAAGCGATTCCACCTCGATTGATTTGGTCGAGAGCAAGCTCAGCAGGAACTCTTCCGCCTGTTTCTCTTCGAGCCCCTCCAAGGTTCTCACAAAGGCATTTTCAGACCAACGCGTAGAAGGCAATGAGCGATTGCTTATGATAAGCACTTTACCGAGGAAATTTGGTTCATTGCCAATTCTCTCGAAAAGCTTTCGCCAAACATCTGGAATCGTGTCACGGCCTTGCTCAAAGCCATTATGAAAGTCATCAAGCACAAGGACAATTTCATTCTCTTTAAGGAGTGCGTGAATCGACCTTACGAAGAATTCAGAGTCGGTAGAAACTGAATTTTGAATCGTCTCACTCTGATTTGTTTTGCCAAGGAGTGAAAGCAGCTCAGACAAAATTTCAAATGCTGAGTCACCTGACAAATTCTCGATCGGGAGGTAGAGAGTTCGCATCTTGGATTCCGAAACCAGTTGTCGAGCGAGTTGAGACTTCCCAATACCGGGAATTCCCTGAATAACAGCAATCGACACCAAATTATTTGAGAGCCATTTTGTTTGAAGGTCTTCGTATATCCTTATCCGTTGTCTTCCGTAGAAGACGTGCAGATCAGAAGAATCACGAGATACTTCTTTGCTATCGGGTCGCTGCTTTACGGGATCATATTGGATTTGGCTGCGCCTCACAATTGACGCGGCAACTTCCCCGGGTGTCTTCCCTGCAATAGGTAGGAATCCATCGCCTGACAATATACCCAACTCCTCGTAGGTAATCTTGTCATCAAACCGGATTAGCATAATACGATGCTGATCCTCAGTTGCGATCAGCTCTCTGATGTGTCGCATTTCAAGACCACACCACCGTTTCTTTAAGTATTCATCACAAAGGAAGACGACAACCAAATCAGATTCTTTCCGATAGAGACTTGGCAAATAGACATCCAGTTCGAGAACCGAAAACTCTTCCTTTAAATATTTGTCATAAAGAACCCTTGTTCTTCCAAATTCAGCGGAAAGACAATCCGCAACTTTCTCCACAAATTGTCGTTTCTCTCCTGGGAATGATAATGCGACTGAAAAACGTTTCATTTTGGGACACCGGATCTTACCTGATTTTGTCATGCGCTGGCAGGGTTTGCAAGGTACGCCGAAACGAGTCGTCGGTTGTTGATAAATCTCAGGCCGATTCAACAGGGTGAGGTCGCTGATCCAATAGGGTTGCGTCTGCTCCCCATCCGCCCACCCACCGGTCGGAAGCGGCTTGATGAAAGAGCTTAAAAAAGGAGGTTCCAATCACCCACTCTTTGTCCAGCCGACGGCGAGGGCGCATTCTCAGTCGGGGCCAGCCAAATCCGGGATAGGTGTTAGGTGCGCGATTTACCCCTTACATCACGCCTCTCTCTCCAACTCTTGGCAATGCAGGGGATGACGAAACAAGGTCGCAACCGATTATCCATCGCATGGACGCACGGAGGTACCCCTACTTCGCCCCACCCCCTCTCGCTTCCTCCACCTCCTCAATCGATCGCAGAATGTTCTCCTTCCAACTCCCCTGCAACTTCTCTGGATTCGCGCGATCCAGAGTCTTCAGGGCCTCATCGAATTGACCGCGTTTGGTGAGAATCCGGGCAAGCCCCTGCAGCGCATAGAAATGATTCGCGCCACCGATGCGTTCACGACCGCCGACGATCGCATCGTAGGCTTCGAAAGCGCGGTCGTCGTCTCCAAGGTTGTTTTCCCGGTTCTGGGCGAGCATCAATAGAACCGCGTCGCGGGCTTCCGGGTCGCTGGTCCACGGTAGCGCCTTGCTGAGATCCGTCTCGGCTTTGGTGATGTAGTAGGCTCGCCCCCTGTTGCCTGATCCCATTTCCTCCAATTTCAAATGAGCACGGTTGCCACTTATTAAACGTTTCACTCCGCGCCCTGACGCACCAGGATCACTCGGTCACAGAGGACTTGGTCTTCACCCTTACCACCGTAGTTGGGGCCGATGAACTTAAGGGACACCCACGCTTTCCAGTGGTTGATTTCACCGGGGAAATACAACTGCGAGCCTACCTCCAGATTGGTCGCCCAACTGCGGCCAAACCATATCAAGCTGTCGTCCGTGGTCAGGTCAAACTCGCCGAGCGGATAAAGGCGGTATTCTCCCGGGGTGATCCGGTCGCGCGGGATTTCGAGACGCGGACCATGAGTGACGACACTGGGCACGCGGGTTTTCCACTCGCTGAAGCCGCAGCGGAAGGGCTCCCCGGGTTGATCCACCACAGCGGCCGTGCCGAAGGCGGCTTCGTCGTCCTCGACGCTGCGTTTCTTTTCGCCGCGGGCAGTGTTTCTCGGTAGAAAAGTGCGGATGCGGTCGGGAGCAATGCCATCGAATTCCGTCGGCAAGGGCTTTTCGCCTCCAGCGTCGATCAGGGTGACGAAGCGGGCGACAAGCGCCTCGCCGAGTTTCCAGACCGGCGCGACACCGGCATCCGATTTCGCCCGGTTCGCGGCCAGGACACGCTCGGCGACTTGTTGATGGTCGGTGTAAACGGCGGGCCAGGCATCGCGCAGGTTGAACCATTTCCAAAGCGTGGCGAGGTCCAACTCGCGGCGCTGCGAGCGCACGTTGCTTAGTTTGTTCGGCAGCTTCGCTGTGACGGCTTCCATCTCCTCAAACCACTGCTGCCAACGGTGGAGGTTCGCGACCGTCAAGTAGGGAAAGGTGCGGTCGTCGAGGTTGCGGGACTTGTAGCCCACGTTCGGCGGCAGCGTGGTTATCGCCTTGCGTGCAGTTTCAAGTTCCGTGAGATACTGCCGCATCCGCGAAGCTGCCGGACCGAAGGCGTGGTCGGTGAATTCCGTGATCAACGCGTCGGTATTGGTGTCAATATCCTGCGAAAGTTTCAACACAAGAAAAGCCTGCAGCTCGCTCCAGCCGCTGCGTGAGTTGACGCCGTGGTGATCGAGGAAGATTCCGCGTACGCCGGCCTTGTGCATCAGTCGCATGTTGTTGATGACTCGCTCGACATTGCCGACAGGCATCTCGTGCCCCGTTCCCCACGGGTTCGGATACATCCACGCCCAGAGGTTTCCCGGAGCGGTGATCGCAGCCCAGTCCTTCAGATGCTGAAACGTTTCCTGAATCTTCGGGTCAGGATGCGTCCAGTCGGCAAAGTAACAGTCCTCGATGGGCGCGAAGGCGATGACGAGGTTACCGGGTAGCTTCTCGCCCTCGGGCAAGCGCGGCGGAACCTGCGTCTGGCTGCGGCGATAAGCCAGCGTCTTCACTTGCGTCTCCGGGTGGTCGAGCTTCAGCGCGTTGCACAGCTCGAGGAGATAGTCGAACAGCGGGCCGCCGGGAGTCTGATAGTGCTTCTCACGTTCGATGCAGTCATCGCAGTGGCAAAAGCGCCCTGGTCGATCAAAAGCGTCGATCATGATGAGCTGGCGTTGACCCAAGATTTTAATGTGCCGCAGCACCTGACGGGTCAGCTCATCCCGCAATCCGCGATTGCTGTAGCAGAGTTGCAGGTTCGGAACCCGCTTTCCGGATTCGCTGAGAGAGAAGAATTCCGGATTCGTCTTGAAATAGTTCCGCTTTTCGACCCAGGGAAATCCGTTCGCGGCTCTATCGTCCGGCGTCGGTGGTATGTACGAAAATGAAGTGTGGACAAAATTCTCATTCGGCAGCCAGGATTTGAGATACCCTGGCACTGCCTGTTGTCGCTGAAGTAACTTCGTTTCGAGCCCCATGTTGACGCCTTGCTGCAAATAGAAGTCCGCACCGAATCGCAACGGCAGCTGACGTGACTCGAAATCGAAACCGCGTTTCCGAGAAAACGGCTTCAGTGTCAACGATGCCCGCTTTGGCACAACGGGCTTTTCGAGAAACGAATACCACTGCCAGCCGAGCGAGTTCTCGAGGAACTCCATCGCGGCGTCGAGGCTCGCGCGATGACCCTTGCCGTAGAGCAGGATGTCCGGACCGATGCTGCGTGCGACGTGCTCCTGATCGCGCAACTTCGCCAGCGGTTCCGACTCCAGCCGCGCCAGTGCCGGTTCGCTCAGGCCCACGAAGATGGCCGACCGATCCGCTTTGTATTTATCGGGCGAGACGACTGGAAACTCCGCTCCGGTCATTTCCTTCAGATAACCCGCCAGCGTCTTCGCCGCATAGGCCTCGATCCCGTCCGCATCCGTGGCCGACACGATCTGGTAACGCGTCTGCTTGGCTTCGGCAAGTGTGAGGGACTGGCCGCCATCCGACTGAGCAATCGCCGGCGTCACCAGGAACAGAACACCGGTCAACAGAGCAAGGCCTGTGGCGTGGATGGCCGCGGTGTTCGGAATGAATCGTTTCATGGCTGGGGCTTTGGCTTTTCGTTTTGTGCAGGCGCCAACTTTTCGAGGAACGCAGCCGGCACGGTAGCGGCGTAAACCTGGGTGACGCCGGTGACGTTGGAGTTGAAGATGACATGGCGCTTGTCGGGTGTCATGTAGGGATGAGCGTGCGTGTATTGCGGCCTGCCCTGGCGGGTTCGGGAATCGCACAGCTTGAGGAATCGGCCGGTTTCGACGCTGCCGATGTGGATCGTC
>CAJXQE010000016.1 GCA_913058215.1 uncultured Verrucomicrobiales bacterium | reverse complement strand
TCGGTCTCGTGGGCTCGGAGATGTGTATAAGAGACAGATGGATTCTTCGCCGGTGATTTTTCCGGCTTCGACCATCTGCCGCAGCCGGTCGCTCAGGGTCTTCTTCGGGTCAACGGGCGTCGATTCTGTCGCCGAAGGTTTGGGAGTGGATGAAGGCAGCAATTTCCTTCCATCGGCATTTCCACCTTCTTCGAGGCAGTAGAGAAAGCGCATCCCGCGAAGGAAAAGCTGTTTTCCTGCCAGTGCCGGCGAGGCGTGAAAATTGTCATCGAGCTGATTGGTGGCGAGGACTTTGAATTCCTTGCCGGGTGCGATGACGACGGTGGTTCCTTTTCGTCCGGTGAAATAGATGCGGCCATTGGCTCCGACCGGCGAGGCATAAATGTCCCCAAGGTCCGGCACTCGAGTTCGCGCGATCACTTCGCTCCCGTCTTTTGATTGTAGTGAGGTTAGGATTCCCTGATTCGACTGCGTGAAATAGAGTTGGCCGTCATGGAGAATGGGGGAGGGGACGTAGGGAGTTCCTCGGTCAGCTTTCCATCGGATTGTATCCGTAACATCGCCTTTGCCAGTGATCGGAACGGCCAGTAAGGCGTGCCCCTCGTAGCCGGTCATGCAGTAGACGGTATCGCCGTCGACGATCGGGCAGGGTGTGCTGTTATTGGTCAATCCGGTTGCGGTCCAAATGACTTCTCCATTATCCAAATTGTAGCTACGCACCGCATTCGTGGCGGTGGTGATTACCTGCGTCACTCCGTCGTGCTCCACGATTGCTGGAGTCGCCCAGGCGTTGCCTTCCTCGCGATCTTTTTTCCAAAGAGTTTTTCCCGACTCAGAAATCAAGCACTCGATGCTTGATTTCCCGGCGTGATCGCGAACGATGATCAACTTTCCATCGTGCACGACCGGTGAACTGCCTTCACCCAGACTAGCGCCAACTTTTGCCGGGCCGAGATCGCGTTCCCACAGTTTTTTTCCATCGAGTGAATAGGCAAACATCCCCGCCGAGCCGAACCAAAAGTAAACCCGTTCGCCATCGCAGAAGGGCGAGGCCGAAGCAAAGCTCGCGTCTTTGTGATGCCCCTCGTGCGGCACGATCAAGTTCGCCACCTCACGCCAGAGTTGTTTCCCCGTCTTGCGATCGAAACAAAGCACCACCATCTCATAAGTCGTGTTGGGATGTTTGATTCCAAAAACCCGCTCCGGCTGATCCTCCGGCTTCGTCAAATTCGGATCGACTTTTCCCGTGTTGATTGCGGTAGTGATGAAAACCCGGTCGCCAAAAACGATCGGGCTGGAAGTTCCGTGCCCCTTGATTTCAGCCTTCCACGCGAGGTTTTTCTCTTCGCTCCATTCCAGAGGCGGTTTCGCTGTTTTAGAGACGCCGTTGTTTTCCGGCCCGCGCCATTGATGCCAGTTTTCGGCGTTCGATTGTGCATCGGCAAGGGAGACCGCGAGAAAGGAGAGAAACAGGAAAATCGAAAACTTCATGATGATGGCTTTCCTTTACTCCGCGCCCCAGACAAGTATTCGGAAAAGAAGGTGAGAAATATCATCCTGACGTTTTCACGCCTGAATTTCAATCATTCACCACGGTGGGGCCAATTCCAGAAGAAGACCTGTCGCCTCCGGACGAGTCGTGGCAGCAAAACGATTCTGAGGAATGGCAAAATGCAGAATTGCCCCGGGAGAACTCGAGCCTCGAAGCGCGCTTTCTAATTCACCCTCGGCTCAGCGGCAAGAATTTTGAAAGAAGGTGACTCTGCCCGTGAAGGCTGTGCCGCGTGCAGCTTCGACTTGGCGGTAGGCATTCGGCCACGTTTGTCGGTAACGTTGGGAATTTCGACAAGTGGAACGTCCTCAAATCGATCCACAATTCGCGAGGCCGCCAGCACAGGCATATCCGAAAGCAGCCCCCCATGGGGAGTCGGATCGTCATAAGATTGAATCCGATCGTAAAAACGAAGTCCTAAAGAGGCGCAGTTTTTTCGAAAGACACGAAAGTTACCCGCGAGATGAGGCTTTCCGGAAGCGACAAAATGATCGAGCAAGGCCTTTTGCTCCTTCATCACCGGCAAAAACCAGAGCTTCGCATAGCAGTTTCGGTATTCCGTCTGCGTATAAATCCAATCGTATAAATTTTCTGTATAGGCACTTAATTTCAGGCGGTTGTGAATGTTAACCGACTCCGTCACACGGGGTACCCGATCTTCAAACCAGGGTGCGCGAAAATCGAACAACTTGTCCCCGTCAGGGCTTCCTCCTCGTTTTCTCAAGGCAAAGCAGAAATGCCCGACACTTTCTTTCTCCCCTTTGTAGTCATAGTGAATGTTGATAATCACCAAATGGTAGTCTGGTAGCGGAGTAAGGGTATTCCCCATCCGCGCATCCCACCACGCGTTGAGAGCGCTGTCAGACACCGTTTTACCCGTGAGCCGCTTCACTGCAAGATCGAGAAAGATCACGCGATTCATATCCACGAGTTCGCTGATATTGAGCTTTTTCTCATTCCAACTCCGCGCCGATTGGGAAACTACTTTTGAGTAAAAGAGGTTCGCCAGGCCCTTCGCCAACTGAACACGAATGCTTGCGTCACTCGCTGTGATTCCGGTGGTTAGCCGAACGACATTACGGTCCGGAGTCTTATCAAATCCCCTACGGGGAGAAAAAGTGCCGACCTTTGAAAGGGAAACACTATCAACGCCGATTTGACGGCGGGTAATCACAAGCTCAGGATTCCCAAACAAGGATTGAAAAGCAGGAGGATAATCGAGCCAGTCATTTGCCGTATCAGCCCGTCCCGATACCGTACCGAAACCGCTAAACAGCGACAGGGCGAAAAAGGCAAAAATGACGAGACGCGAAACGATCATGCTTCCTCTTCATAGCAAGACTCACGGCTGAATCAATTAAGAAATGTAAAATGAGCGACCTTCGGTGCGGTCGACTGCCTCATAAAACTCCGATAGTGACAATATCGCTTCAAGAGATTCGGCGAAGAATCCCGCCATTGCCTGCGGCGCAGCAAAGGAAGGCCCAACACTTCCGCCCACAGACTCCGCTGGCGTCTGTGACCTCGGCAATGCTGCAGGACAGCGGGGTCACAACCGTGAAGATCGCCAACAGTGTCGTCACCGCTGCGCAGATCGCTTGGATTAAGGGGCGCATCCCCGTTGAATTATGAATGAACTCTGTTGGTTCATCAATCGAACCGTATTGCTTCGTTGTTCACTTGCGGGAAGGGCGCGCGTTGATCCGGCGGGTGACATTTTCGACGACCACTTTTCGGAATCCTTCATCGGAGACGGAGTTTGCCCATTTTAGAGCGCCTTGCGGGTCTCTGCCGACGAGACCGTGAGCCAATCCATTGATCGCGAAATCCCGGTCCCGTCCTTTTTCCAGGGAATTCAGCCGATCGACGGCAACATTGACCTGAGTATTGCCGACTCCGGATCCGAGCCTGCCGAATGCGGCTGACATCACTGTTCCGCGAGCTTGCGGATCGGATTGCGAGAGCGCCATTTTTACCGTGTCGAGAGGTGATTTGTCGAAACCACCGCCTTCGATGTATTTCGCGATGGCCTTGCCTTTTTCCAAGGGGTCTTCGATCTTGTTGATCCAGTCCGGCAGGGTGCGCGCAATCATTCGCCCTGCGAATTGCCTCGCTTGATCCCGGGCACCGCGAGCGGCTAACAGGCTGGCTTTTTGGAGGCGTTCCTTGTCATAGTAAACTCGAAGAATCTCGCCGTTGTCGACCGCAACGGAAGCAATGGCCACCTCGAGATCGTCCGGCCTTTCAAATTCGACCAACTTCCAGCCCAGATGATTTGGGGATGCAGAAATGGCAATGGTTTGGCCGTCTACTGTGTCGATCAAAGTGGCGACCGGCTTGTCGTTGAGTTTTGCGACGCCGCTGAGGACAAGGGTGTCGGAAAGGTTGAAAGCCCGGGTGAAGGGCGATTGTTTCATTAACGCATCGAAATGTTTCGCGCTTACACTTTGGGGAAGATTCGCCGTCGTTGTTGTTCCGGTTTCTTTTGCGGCAAGAGCGCTGTTGAAAACAAAACAAACGATCAGTTTTGCAAAAACGAAGCAAGAGGTTTGGTTCGATGAAGAGACTCTCTTGCTTCGTTCTGCCAGGAAATTCGATCTTTGAATCGCTGAACTCATCATTTCTCGTTCTCCGCGACGTGTTCCATGATTCGGACAAAGGAAGCGCCACGATTACTCATGTTCGGAGCAACGGTCTGCTTTTGGTTCCACATTTGTCCGACGAGCCCGCGTTGTCGTTCACTCATTCCTGAGAGACGCCGATCCACATAGGACTGGTGAAGATTGTGGGATTCCTCGCGATTTTTGCCCGCTCCCGGATTGTAGCCTTTGGGCAATTCCCGTTGTTCGATTTTTTTCAGCATCGCGACGCGCTCAGCGGGGATGGCCTGATTTCCTCCGCTCTGTGATTGCCGACTGGCGGCTTGCGCGGCGACTCTCCTGGCACGGGCTTGTGCTGCGAATTTCATTCGCTGGCTTGCCGTCTTCATCCGCTCTTTGTCATAGCGAACTTTCACCACTTCACCGCCCTCCACCGAGATTGTCACGACTGCCGTTTCGATGTCTTCAGTTCCTGACATGCCCACCAATTTCCAGCCGCGTTGAGTGGACTCTTCCGAAACAGCGATGGAAAGTGCTTCTTCGGTATCCATCAGGGTGGCAACCGGTTTCCCGTCGACCTGGGCAACTCCGGTCAGGATGAGCGACTCGGAAAGGAGCAGAGCTCGGGTGAATGGCGATCGATCAAAAAGCGGCGAGAACTGAGTTGAATTCAAAGGAGTAGGAAGGAATACCAGTTTCAATACATGTTGTTCCGTGTCAGAGCCGCGAGCCGATGCTTGAAAGAGAATGCCGACAGCCAGGGCTCCGGCGATAGAAAATCGCCTGCAATTCATTTTCCGGACTCGACGTGATCGAGGATTTTCACAAAGACTTCGCCTTTCTGTCGATCGCTCAGTTTGGGGTTCGCCTTCATTTTCTCCTGCATGATTTTTCCGACTCGTTTCTTTTGCTCATCGGACATCTTGCTCATTCGTCCACGCACCCATTCCCCAAACTTTCTTTTTTCTTCGTCAGTGGGGCGGGAGCGATTATCAGGGCCTTGTGGAGCTTTGAGGCCATTCGGTGATTTACCGTCTCCCGGTTTCAGCTGGCTTTCGTCGAAATGCAAGGTGACTAGCTCGCCACCAGTCACGGCGATGGTTGCCGATACTTTTTCGAGGTCGGCGTTTTTTTCGACCTCCATCATTTTCCATCCATCCTCATTCGGAGTGGTGGAAATGACGTAGCTTTTCTTGTCCTTCCTATTCCGTACCGTAGCAACTTGTTTACCGTCGATTACGGCGAGGCCAGTGAGTTGAATGGATTCAGAAAAGTCTAAGGTTCGTGTGAAAGGTGGGTTTTCCAAAAGGGCCGCGTATTGGTTCGCGGCAACCGGTGATGGGGTTATGTCAGGGAGGATTTGTTCCCCTTCACCCGGGGCCGTATGAAAATGAAAAGTAATTCCGAGAACAAGTAAGAACCGTGCTGTGAGGGCAGGGTGTCGGGAAGATGAGTTGGTGGAGGACGGAGATCGGGTCATCATTTCAACTTAACACTTTCAATCACGAGGCCAGCATCGACTTTCACTGTCTGGATCCAAAAGTAGACAATTTCCTGACGGATCGGAGATTTCGGAAATCGATCGTTTGTTCGTGTAAAGGCAGTCAATGGAATTTCGAGGTCGAAGCTTCCGTCTTTATTGAGTTCAATCTCGCTGCCCTGTTTGAGGGAATATTTCCCTCCGAATCCGCCCTTGATCCGATTGGTGGCGAACCCGCAGTGAATCGGATAGGGCCGCGCGAGGCGTCCCCGAATTCGGAAGCTGATTCCTTCTGTGATTTGCACCGGAGGAAGGCGACCGGAAGAAGGGTTAACAACGACTGTGTAAAGCAGGATTGGCTTGGAAGGTTCATGTTGGTCCCCTTTCCAAATGTGGGGGGAGGCTACTCCCCCTCCGGGACTGTCCGGCGAAGGGTGGGCCCATTTGCCTTGCAAGAGATCCCGTGGAAGTTCGCTCTTCCAGGCTTCAACATATCCGGAACGGTTCGTGGCAGAAAATCCGGTGTCATTTTCCAGTGAAGCCACGACTTCCTGATTGGCGGAAACTTCCTCAGTGCGGCCGTCGGCAAGCCGTGTTACGCGGACGAGTCCCTCGTTGACGACGAGCTGTGTGGTGAAGGGATCTACGGTTACGTTGAACTGTGTTCCGAGCACTTCCGCTTCTGCTGAAGGGGTAATGACCTGCATCGGAAAACCGGGAGGCTGCTTTTTGGCATTAATGGAAAGGTTTCCGTTTCGCAATCGCAGCACTTTTCGGCCATCTGTTTTGGAGATGTTAAGAGTAGATGTTCCGGAAAGGGAAGCTGTCGTTCCGTCTGGAAAAGAGAATTCGATCCAGGACTCCGCCGCCAGTGTTTCAATTGTTCCGGGGGAAAGCCCGGTGCCCGAAAGCGGGCCGGAATTGGTTTCCCCATTCCAGCCTTCCCACTCCACAGGGCCGCCGGATGCGACGACCTGAACAATGGGTAGGGATTCGTCGATGTCTTGAAACAGGGCGATGCCTGTAATCGCAATGACCGCAGCCAGTGACGCTATTGCCACTGGTAACCAGGGAAACCTCTTCGAATGCGTGCTTGTTTCCGGTGCTTTGAATTCTCCGCTGTTCTGATCGAGTTCAGAATGTAGATCCAGGTATCGCAAGTAGTGGCTTTGTGCATCCGGATTTCCGTCGAGCTCTTGCTCCAGTTTCAGAAGTTCCTCTTCCTCGATTGTTTCATCGACGAGCTTTGAGAGCAGGCTCCCAAGGCGATAGTCTTTGCTGTTTTCCTCAGGCATCACTCCAGCCCTCCTTCCGCAATCTCTGCTCGATACAATCCTGAAGCTGGTCACGGATTTTTTCGAGAGCGTAGTAGATCTTGTGCATACTGATGCCTGACTCGGCGGCTTCTTGTTTCACCGCCCCGTGACGCCCATACCGCAGTTGGACCCACTTTTGCTGCTGTTCGCTCAAGGTCTCCAGGCATTTCGTCAGGGCGCTGCGACGGGCTTCCATCAGCGGCATTTCTTCTTCATGCCGAGAGTGCAACTGTTCGAGGAGGGAGTCGGAGAAGACCAATTTTTCCCGGGCTTGTTTCTGCCTCCATTTCAAGATCTCTAAGTATGCGAACCGAATTGCCCAGGGAACGAATGGTCGTTCCGGATCAAACTTGTCCCACTTTTGCCAGAGAAGGACCGAGACGTCCTGTAAGACCACCGCTGCATCCGCTTGGCGGGGAATCATGGAGAAGACATAGCGCTCCACCTCCGCCTGATGGCGGGTCCACAGTCGGACAAAGTCGGAGGTGGGATTCATGGGCTAAGAATTCATGGGCAATCGGAGTGTCACCGATACTATCCTCCCAACATTGGCAAATTCGGAAAAAAATTCAATGGTCTGCGAATTATGATTCTTCGAGCCCAGGAATGTTGGAGATCGACTGCCCGGCTGGAGGTAGGATTTAAAGTTCAGGAAAGTGGAGCAGGGGATCATGCCGTCGCTTCTCTTTGGCCGCATTTTTCCGAGCAAGTTTGTCACTCGCCTGTCCCGTTCTACTATGTCTCTCCTTTGGCTGGTGGCGCTTGAACGCGCCGTCATAGCCACTGCATTCTGAGCTAACGACTGCGCCCGTTGGCAATCAACTTGATTGCACTCGCTTCCATCTTGGATGCAATGTCAGGTTCACTGCTCCAGCGGTCTTTGGCTTCGGATGGGTCTTCTTTGAGGTTGAAAAGTGAGTAAGGCTTTTCGAAGCGCACCCCTTTAGGTTTCTCTCGGCCGCCGGACCCGCTTCCAAGAACCAGTTTCCAGTCTCCGTCGCGGATGGCAAAAGTTCCGTTGGCCGAGTGGTTGATGACAGATGCGCGTTTGAATCCTTTTTCCTTTCCTTTCAGCAAGGGCAAAATACTGAAGCTGTCAGGTGCTGCGACGCCGATGGCCGGATTATCGATTTTTGCAGTGGAGAGATTCTTTCCAATCAGGTCTGCGGCGGTTGCGAAGATATCGGTGTGAGTGATCGTCTTATCACATAGCGAACCGGCTTCAACAGCGGCGGGCCATTTGACGAAGAAGGGAACGCGGTGACCGGCTTCCCAGATGTCGGCCTTGGTTCCGCGCCGGACTCCGTTGGCGGTGTGATTGCCCTCGAAATAGGATTGCAGAGTTTCGTCAGCAAGGTGATCAGGATCTGCCGGGTCTGTTGTGCGATACATAAAAGACCCGTTGTCAGAGGTGTAGATTATCATCGTGTTCTCTGCAATTCCCGCATCGTCGATTGCCTTGATTGTATTCCCGACGACGTCATCCACTTGCATGACAAAATCCCCATAGGGGCCGAGTTTGGATTTGCCTTGATACCGGGGATGGGGAAGAACCGGTTTGTGAGGTGCAGTGAGAGGAAAATAGAGAAAGAAGGGCTCGGTTTTTTTCGATCTATCCTCAATGTGTTTGGCTACGTTTTCAGTGAGATGGTCGAGACAGTCGATGATAGAAAAGTCCGCCCCGAGTTCCCCTTCGCGGAGATAGCCGGGAAATCCCTGCTTTGGCTGAATCCGGTCAGGAAATGCCCTCACTTTGTTTCCGGCGACATAGACGTAAGGTGGAAAATCCAGAGAAGCAGGAATGACGAGCGACTTTGTGAATCCGTTGTCGAGTGGTGAGGAGTTCAGTGGCTTTTCCCAATCCCACTTATTACCGGTTTCATCCTTTTGAAAGCCCAGGCCGAGATGCCATTTCCCGATGATGGCAGTGTGGTACCCATGTTGCTTCAGGAAAGAGGCGATGGTCGGTCGTGCCGGATCAATCAGCGGAGTTCCGTAACCGTTCAGGACTCCCGCTTTCAATCGACTGCGCCAGCAGTAGCGACCAGTGATCAGTGAGTAGCGGGTTGGGGTGCAGACTGCAGAAGGAGAATGAGCATCCGTGAAGGTCATTCCGCCGGCCGCCAGTTGATTGAGATGAGGTGTCGGAATCTTCGAGTGGGGATTTAGCGCCTGGACATCGCCGTAACCCATGTCGTCTGCGAGGATCACAATGATGTTGGGCCTTTCTTCAGCGGAACAAATCAGAGCGAGTGAAAAGGCAGCAAGAAGAGAGCAGCTTAAGAAGCGGAGATTCATGAATGAGGATTTGCGCTAAGAGATGGAATGTCAATAGCGCTTGATTGAAGGACACAAAAAAACCCTTACTACCGGAGAGGTAGAAAGGGCTTCTTGAAATTGTTCTGAAGAATCAGAATCGAAGGCGTATCAGCCTGTGATCGCTTTGCGCTTTTTGAAGAGCTTGGCAAGAAGGTAGTAAACGACGACACGCTGCTTGGAGCGCTTGCTGTATGCTTTCTTCACTGTGGCCAGGCCCTCGTCCAGCTTCTCGGTGTCTTTAAGGCCGAGTTTCTTGATGAGGAAATTTTTGCGAACGCGTTTCACTTCCTCTTTGTCGGAGAATGCAACAAGTGCGGAATCTTTCTTGTAGATTGAAGGTCCGCAGGACTTGGCAACCGCACGAAGAAAGTTCGCGTCAACTTTTTCACCGAGCTCTTCTAGATCGGCTTTACATTTTACGAGGACAACGTCGAGTTTACTGGGTGGCTTGGGCATGGTATTATGGGTCTGAGTTAGGGAACCTTTTGGTTAACTAATGCTAAGTATCACAGCAATTATGATTTGAGCAAGATTAAAATTCTCAAAGATGAGGTTACAGGTGAATGAGGCGGAGTTGCGCAGCCTTTACTTTTTGCGGGTTCTCTTGTAACAAACGGGCATGAGTTTCATCCTTAGAACCCTCTTCTTCTGTGTTGTTGTGTTAGTCTCTTCCCGGTCAGGTGCTGCGGATCGACCCAACATCCTGTTTCTCTTCGCCGACGATCAGTGTTTCGAGACGATTCGTGCATTCGGTCATACGGACATTGATACTCCGAATCTGGATCGCCTTGTAGAAGGAGGGACCACCTTCACACAGGCTTACAATATGGGCAGCTGGAGTGGTGCCGTTTGCGTCGCGAGTCGTCATATGTTGAACACCGGGGCATTTGTCTGGAACGCGGAAAAGATTTCCAAGCAGATCAATGCAAAGAAACCGGCTGAAGGTAATTCATGGCCGGATTTTCAGAAGTCCGGCTTGATGTGGTCTCAACTGATGGGCGCTTCAGGATACGACACTTACTTCACAGGGAAGTGGCATGTGAAGGCGAAGCCTGAAGTGATCTTTAAAACTACGGCTCATGTGCGTGGAGGAATGCCGAAGCAAACTCCGGAAGGGTACAACCGTCCGATGCAGGGGGTTCCCGACAAGTGGAGTCCGTCCGATCCGAAGTTCGGAGGATTCTGGGAAGGCGGGAAACATTGGAGCGAAGTAGTTGCGGATGATGCCATCGGATTCCTTGGAACTGCCAAAGCAGATGAGGATCCTTTTTTTATGTACATTGCCTTCAATGCTCCGCATGATCCGCGGCAGGCCCCGCAGTCCTATGTCGACAAGTACCCGCTCGACCGGATTCTTGTTCCGGAGAATTTTCTTCCTGAGTATCCTTACAAGGATCAAATCGATAATCGTCCGAGCCTTCGTGACGAAAAGCTGGCCTTGTATCCAAGGACCGAATATGCCGTAAAGGTCCACAGGCAGGAGTACTTTGCGATCATCACCCACATGGACGAGCAGATCGGACGAATTCTTGATGAGTTGGAATCGAGTGGGAAGAAGGACGAAACTTACATTTTCTTCAGCGCGGATCATGGACTGGCTGTGGGTCATCATGGCTTGATTGGAAAACAGAATTTATTCGAACACAGCATGCGGGTTCCGCTGATGGTGGTAGGTCCCGGTGTGGAGCCGGGTGCAAAGGTTGAAGACCCTGTTTATTTGCAGGACATCATGGCGACTTCGCTGGAAATCGCCGGCGTGGAGAAACCCAAGCATGTTCAGTTCCAGTCCTTGAAGCCCGTGTGGGAAGGGAAGAAAGGCGGATACGATTCTATCTACGGTGCATATTTAAAAAGTCAGCGTTGCGTGATTCGTGACGGCCACAAGCTGATGCTTTATCCCAATGTTCCGAAAGTCCTGCTTTTCGACCTGAAAGAGGATCCCAACGAAATGGTTGACCTCTACGAGTCCAAAAAAGATCTCGCAAAAAGTCTCTTCAAAGATTTTCTCAAGCTCCAGAAGGAAACGGGTGACGAACTGGATGTGAAAAAGACCTTCCCTGAATTGTTGTAGGAAGCTCAGCCGAAGATCATTTACGGTGTGACTTTGATAATTGTTTCACACCAGCCTGGAAGTTCTCTTCCGTCTTCCCGGCGAAGGTCTGCTGTGACAAGATAGATTCCATTGGGAGTGCCTTCAGGGACGTCGATGTGAAAACTGGTTGAGGCCTTCTCCCGAGCCGGGATGGTCAAAGCCCCTTTTGAAACAGTGTCGCCGATCTTATCATTCAGTTGAATGGAGAAGGTTCGTTCGACCTTTGAGTGATTCCAGATGACCACTTCCATTTTGGCCGTTCCTCCCGGTTTCACTTCCTGGCCGTAAGGGAAGAATTTCGCCCACTGTTCATCGATGCCGTAGTTCGGGTCATCCCAGTTGACGAACTGTGCGATGAGCGCTTTGCGTTTTGCGTATTCTGTCTTGAGGAAGTTCCGTTCGTCGTCAGTGAATCGAAAGAGGTGGGGGATGTGTTGATTCACCAGCCATGTCTCTTTGGGCTGGGCTTCGATTTTTCGAAAGCAAAATGCGTAGCCCGTGTCGTCCCGCATCAGGTTACGGTTCATGAGACAGTAGTCATCGATGCCGGAGGGAGAGAAGGAATCGCCGATAAAGAAGACAGGGTCATGATTCTCTTTTTTGACTAACAAAGCACCGTGATTGTACATCTGCCCCGGGTAGAAGTGAAAGGTGAAGGCGAAGTTTTTCCATTTCATGGTTTCTCCCTCTTCTTTTACGGTGACTTCATCGACGGCGTTAGGGGACACTCCGGGAAGAAACCAGTTCCCCGGGTTTTCCAGCGCGTCCGCAACTTCGGCGACTGCGTAAACAGGACACCCGAATTCGCGGGCAGCCTCGCCGATTGCTGCAGTGTGATCGTTGTGGGTGTGAGTGGCAAAGATTCCGTCGATGCTTTTTACGAGGCCGTCTGCAAGTGCTTTGCGCAGAGATTCGAGAGCTTTGGTTCCTCCGACATCGAGCGCAAATCCGTGACCGTCCTCTGAAACAAGAAGCTTCGTCGTACCCATGTGTTGGCACCAGTCGGGGAGGTCAATGTGTTCGGCGAAGGGCATTCCTGAAACGCCGTGATCGGTCCCAAGAACACGCTCGGCACAGGCATTCATTCGTTCCTCGCCGAAATACCAGTGCAGGGCATTCGTGCTAAGATAGGATCGGTAAATGTCCCTGGCGAGTTTTGCTGCCGTGGCCAGGTCGTCTTTGGGATTTGAGATTGTCTTCCCATGAGAAGGAATGATCGAATCAGGATCAAGCATCTGGATTTTTTCGATGCTCTGCAGCCAGTCGGCGATCCGCCCCATGTAGCCATGGTAGCCGCCGATCTTCGCTTCACGGATTTCGTTTTGAAAACTGTAGAGATCCGGCACTTTGCCACCGGCGAGAATTAAATCACCAGTGAAGAGGACTTTACGGGACTCGAACTCGACAAGCCAGGAAGTGCCATCCCTCGTATATCCGGGGGTGGGGATCATTGTGATGGTGAGGCCCTGCCATTTCAGTGACTCTTCTTGTTTCTTGATTGTTCCCGGTGTGTTGTTCTTCAGCGGAACCTTTTTGACCTGTTGCTGATAGTAGTTGAACCGGTCGTCCCACCATTTCTCCCAGTGAGATTCTGCGGAGCTTAGAATTTCTGCGGAGGCAGGGGAAGTGACCCATTTTTCAGGTGGAGCGGATGCAATTGCGGCATCGGAGATGTCACGTCGGACATGGGTTAGAAAGAGATGTTCGATCTCCAAACCTTCAGGAGCTGAGTTGAAGGCGATGGTCTTTCTGTTTCGAGTGATTGAGATTTGGTTCAGCGAATCGCGTTGAACGATGGAGATCTCAGTTTCTGCGATGGATTCCGCACGGGACCATGACATACAGAGAATCAGAGTGGCGACAAGGGGGATAGCTTTCATGAGTTCACTGACAGTTTGGAGGTTTTGCGTCGTATTACCATCCAGTTTACTACCGCAAATGCGAGAGCCAAAGGGACGAGATACCAAGCTTGGTTGAACGGTTTTTCGGGAGGCTCAGGTAAGGGGATCACCACTGCTGTTCCTGCTTCCAGGTCGTGAGTTTTCGGAAAAGAGGCTGGGCGAATGGTGGCAAGAAGAAGACGCTTCTCTCCTTCCTCTTTGTAGGAAAAGGTCAGCTCGCCCCCCGGATTTTCCAAAAGAAGGGATGCCAGAATACATCCGGGGCGGGGACCGCCTTCGCGATCGGGAACCCGGATCAGCGAGGGATGTTCGAATTGAAGTTCTAGTTTGGAAACTAGATCCCGGTCTTTGGAGTAGATCCCATAGCGCTCGCTGACGAATTCCCGGGCGAGGGTGACGAGCTCTTCAATTTCACCGTCCTGTTTTGCGGCAAGCCAATCATCCCCAATTGCTCCAAAATCTGTTTCGGGTGCGAGAATCAGTTCGGGAGCATGGACGGAAAAGTGAATGCTGATTGTTCCGGGGGCGGTCAAGTGGATCTCAGCAGTATTGTAGAGAGACTCATGCGAATTGGCATGAGTCGTCCAGGCAGAAGCAAGAATTGCGATGCAGGCGCTGAGTTGATGACCTTTCAAATCATCAGCATCTTTGCAGAAGAATTCTTTGAGGGCTAGTCTTCTGTGATGGGTACGGAAATATGGAAAGAGGTTAGGGCCCCCGGCTGACTTTCAACGCTGACGGTTCCCCCATGTGCTTCAACTGCTCTCTTTACAATGGAAAGCCCCAGACCGGTTCCGTTCACCTTTTTGCCGTGATGTTTTTCCACTCGGTAGAAGCGTTTGAAAATCAGAGGAAGATCGGCCGCAGGTATTCCCACCCCGTTGTCACAAATGGAGATGAAGTATCGATCCTCTTTCTTCCTTAGTTTTACCGTTACCTTGAGCTGGGATGCCATTTGGTTCTGCTTGAGGGCATTATCGATTAGATTGAAAAAGATTTGATCCCAATAGTATCTGTCTCCAAAGAGTGGCCATTCTTCGAGGGTTCCAGAGTCGATTTTCACCTTCGCATTCTGTTCTTCAATCAGAGGCTGCAGATGGCTGATCATGGTTTCCGCTGAATGGATCAGATCAAAGGTCTTTCGCTTCAGTAATTCATCGAATGATTCCAGCTTGGAGATCGTAAGCATGTCTTCGACGATGCGGCTGATACGTTCCCCATGAACCTCCATGGTCTTGAGGGAACGCTTGGCAAATTGGGGATTGGCTTCAATGTCACCCTGCGAAAGCGTTTCGATATATCCATTGATAATCGATAGAGGTGTTCTCAATTCGTGAGAAGCGTTGGCTACAAAATCTCTTCGGATCTGATCGGTTTCGAGCTCATGCGTGACATCCCGGATAGATATCCAGGCGGCTCCAATAGTTTTTGAATTTAGTGATGATGTGAGGGGCTCAGCTTCGACGTTCCAAATCTGGTCACGAGTTTGGCTTGAGGTCGCTGCCGCTGAGCGGTGAGCAATTTGTGCGGACGACTTTTCACCGGTTTCCCGGGATTCTTCCAACACTTCAAGGATCCGATGATCACGGCATACGCTGAGAAGGGGTCTCCCATGAAGGTCTTGAGAACTCTCAAAAAGTGATTGGCTGGCCCTGTTGGCAAACAAGACCGACTCATCAGTGTCGACAATAAGAATTCCGTCCTGAATTTCGTTGAGAACGACTTCCATGAAAAGCTTTTGACCACCCGCAAGTGAGGACTCGAATACGGAGTCTGCGATGGCTTCAGAAAGATTTCGAAGAGATTGGTCGGGGGCTATTTTTCTGATCCTGCTGACCTCCGGATTGGAATCAGACCTCAGAATCGCCGAAAGATTATTGGCTCCCTGTTTCAATCGAAACAAACGCCATCCCAGCCAGGCACAAAGCAAACCAAAAAGAACTGTGATGGTGAGATGCAAAACAGGATAGTGAGAAAAGAAAGATGTTTACCCGGAAATTCGATAACCTACACCACGAACTGTCTCAATTGAATTCCCGTTTGTGCCAAGCTTCTCTCGAAGCCTTTTGATGTGGGTGTCCAAAGTCCTTGTTTGGATCATGTCGCTGTAACCCCATACTTTTTGAAGCAGATCAGCTCTTTCCTGAATCACTCCCGGAGATTCGATCAGGCAAAGCAGGAGCTTGAATTCAGTGGATGTCAGATCGATCTCTTCCTCTTCCATGAAAAGTTTCAGAGAATTCTTGTCCAGACGAAAGGGGCCGGCGGCGACGACTGATTCACTTTCTTTGGAGACTGATCGGCGAATCAAATTTCGCACTCGCAGGACCAGCTCCTTTGGACTGAATGGCTTCGTCATGTAGTCATCAGCCCCTGACTCCAGACCTGCGATTCTTTCCTCAAGCTTCCCTCGCGCCGTCAACATGATCACAGGAATGTGTCGGGTTTGGGCATCTTTCCTGAGTTGCTTGTGAACGGTGTAGCCATCCATTTCCGGGAGCATCAGATCGAGGATGATCAGATCCGGAAGATGTCTTTTAGCCTTCTTCAGTGCGTCAAGCCCATCCGAAGCTTCAATAATGGAATAGGCTTCTTCTCTGGCGAGGTTCACGCTGATGAGTTCGCGAATGTCCTCTTCATCGTCGACAATCAATATGGAAGGCATAACAGTGGGAAAGCTAACTTTCTACGCTTCGAGAAGGTTTTTGAAAAGGGGGAGAGGGTGACAAATCTGTCACCGATTGGTTTCTTTTCAGTAATGCGCTGCTATATTCGGCAGTCTTTCAAAAGAGGGTAAAGTTGAGCGGCTGATAAAGAATACGATGGCCAGTGATCAGAGTAAGAATGAGATTCGCCCACGACCGAAGCGGGTTCAAGTCATTGTGAATCCAGCTCCGGCAACGAGAGTGCCTCTTCTGGGAATGCTGAATAAGAAGTTCCGCGGAGCAGATATTGATTGGGATGTTTCATTGACCCACGGACCGGGAGACGGAAAGCGCTTGGCTGAGGAGGCGATCGCCGACAATGTCGATGTCGTGATTGCTTATGGCGGCGATGGCACAGTCGTCGAAGTTGCTTCCGGAATGGTCGGCTCGGACACCCCACTGTTGATTCTCTCAGGGGGAACAGGAAACCTTGTTGCTGCTGAGCTTCGTTTGTCTTCAAATCTGGAAAGATGCCTCGATCTGATCTGCAAGGAAAACTACTCCACACGCCGGATCGATGTGGGGATGATGGGTGACCGTCCGTTTGTTCTGAGAGTGGGATGTGGAATCGAGACGGAAGTCGTTCAGGAAGCGACCCGGGAACTGAAGAATCAGTTTGGGAAATGGGCTTATGTTTTTGCCGGGATTAAGACGCTTCAGGATGCGCCCGAGGCAGATTATGAGATCAAGATTGATGGAGAAACTATCAATGCCAGGGGAATGGCCTGCATTGTTGCCAATGCCGGGACAGTAGGGGTGGGCCGCCTGATGCTGGCGCCCACTGTTGATGTGAATGATGGTAAACTGGATGTGTTTTTTGTGAAGAAAACGAACATCGAAGCAATCTTTCAGCTCGCTGGAAAGATGATGGGGATTGATAAAGAGAAAAATCGGGACGCCGAAGCGAAGCTGGATGCTTCCAAGCTGGTGAACCATTGGAGCGTGACCTCTGTCGAGATTAACACTGATCCAGTGATTGACGTTCAGGTTGATGGTGATGTCGTCGAGAAGACTCCCATCAGTATCGTTGCTCGACCCAAAGCCCTCCGGGTGGTTGTTTGAAATACGTTCCCGTATTCAACGATCGGCAAGGGATTGCCACCAGCGCCCATAGTCATAATAAGCGCCTATTCTCTCGGTAACAAAGGTGTGAGGGAAGTAAATAAGGGCCAAGGCTTTTCCAACCTTATCAGGTGGGTCTATCTTTTCGTGGAGGAAGATAGCAGGCCCAAACGAGAGCAGGTAGAAGAGGCCGGCGACGATTGCCAGTGCAATTCCGGTGTTTGCCTCGGCTCTGATTCCTGAAGTATCATCCATGGGGTATCCTTTTTTTCAGGTGAGGAGTAATGCCTGGCACGTCATATGGGATGTCTGGTTCCTTTAATTGTAAAATAGAGAACTTTCTCGATCTGCCGACCCTCTTTCATCAGATATTAAAATAGAGAACTTCGTGAAATATTCAAAACCTTCTCACGTATAGATTTGCAGAGTAAAAGGTCAATATTTGAAAAATATTCACGTCTGATTGCATTTCACCTGACCCGTTGTAGGGGAGATAGATGTACTGATTGCGTTGAGTTTTTCTGCATTTCCTGCGAAAAACCGTTTCAACTGGGCAAAATTGGTATAAATTACTATAAATTCCATATTGTTAAATGATAGACGTTTCCGATAGAAAGCTGGTGATAGCCTGCGGCGGGACCGGGGGACACTTGTTTCCCGGTATTGCTGTGGCGGAGTCTTGGCGGAAACGTGGCGGCGAGGTGATGTTGTTGATTTCCGAGAAGCAGATCGACACTCTGGCCACCGAAGGCTACGAGCACCTTAGGTTTGAGCGCCTTCCGTCAATTGCCATGCCTGGTTTGATTTCGCTGAAAATGCCCGGCTTTCTTCTGGGTTTTTTCCGGGGTTTTCTTCGCTGCCGTAAGTTGATTCGGGAGTTTGAAGCCGATGCCGTTTTGGGGATGGGAGGCTTTACTTCCACAGCGCCCCTCATGGCTGGACGTTTCCGAAACCTCCCCACTTTTGTTCACGAGTCCAATGCGATTCCCGGTCGCGCCAACAAACTGAATGCGAAATTCGCCACGGCAATACTGGTGGGATTCGAAGAATGTGCCAAGCGGTTCGATGCAAAAAAACGGGTCGAAACGGTTGGGACTCCTTTGCGGCCGAAAGTGGCTGCTCGTCCTTCCCGGGAGGAAGCAATTGAATTCTTCGGCCTCGATCCTGCTAAGAAAACCATCATGGTCATGGGTGGCAGTCAGGGCGCTCGCCGTCTCAACGAGTTAGTTGCTGCCAGTGTTCCGGAGATGGACGCTGCCGGCTTGCAGTTGCTCCACTTGAGCGGACCGACCGACTACGAGGTAGTGAAGCCGGCTTACGAGAAACATCCTGAGGCTGGCGTGGTGAAGGATTTTTGCAGTGAAATTCAATTTGCGCTCGCAGCGGCTGATCTCGCGGTCTGCCGGTCAGGAGCATCCTGTTTGACCGAGTTGGCATTTTACGAAACGCCATCCATTTTAGTTCCCTATCCATTTGCGGCGGACGATCACCAGACCGCAAATGCTGAAATATTCTCGAAGCCCGGAGCTGCGGAACTCTGGGAGCAGAATTCGCTCAGCGAAGAAACGTTTACGCGGGATTTGATTCAGTTGGCAAAAGACGGGGAGCGTCTTGATGCGATGAAAAGGAAAATGGCTGAACTGGCGATTCCTGAAGCCTCCGAGCAAGTCTGCGATGTAGTGGCGGCTGAATTGGGATAGGCAATAGATTTACGAATACGGTATGAATAATTTATGTGAAGATTGGGCGGGGCGCTTTAAAGAAGGGGCAGAGCCGGTCCATGTTCATCTTATTGGCGTGGCCGGTTCAGGAATGAGTGGTCTTGCGTCGCTTTTCCTGGGACTCGGTCATAAAGTGTCCGGTTCGGACCGGGTTACTACTCGCGAGACCGTTCGCATGGAGGATGATGGCTTGAAATTCTTTTCTCCTCAGTCAGCTGAAGCTGTTGCCGGAGCGGAAGTGATCGTCTATTCCAGTGCAATCAAACCGGGTAATCCCGAGTATGATGCAGCGCTGGAACAGGGGATTCCTTTGCTGCGAAGAGCGGAAGCTCTTTCTGCGATAATGATGGGTAAAAAAGGTGTCGTAGTCGCTGGTACTCATGGAAAAACAACGACTTCCGCTCTTGCTGCGCATGTTCTGAGAACCGGGGGTAAGGCTCCTTCTCACTATGTTGGCGCTGAGATCCCGATTTTAGGGGCCAATGCCCGCTATGATTCCAAGGGGGAATTCTTTATCGCGGAAGGTGACGAGAGCGACGGAACTCTGGTAAATTTTCATCCGGAACATGCCATCCTTCTGAATGTGGAGGCCGAGCACCTCGATTTCTACGATGGTCTTGATGCCATTTGTGATGTCTTCGGCCAGTTTTGCGATCAGACTGCTAATAAAATATTCTATTGCGGTGATGACGCAAATGCCTGCCGCGTATGTGGTGATAATCCGAATGCGGTCAGCTACGGCTTCGGAAGTGAACGCGATTTTTGCGCAACGGATCTTTCCCCGAAAGGAGCAGGAACCGAATTCACAGTAGTGAAACGTGGCGAAGAAATTGGGCGGGTCCGATTGGGAATTCCGGGAAGGCACAATGTGCTCAACGCCCTCGCAGTGATTGCACTCGCGGATGAGGTGGGGGTTTCTTTTGATCGAATTGACGAGGCGCTCGGAGGTTTTCGTGGAGCGAAAAGGCGTTTCGAACTCAAACGGCAGGACGACTTTGTCACAATCGTCGACGATTACGGGCATCATCCTACAGAGATCGCCGCTACGATTCAAACAGCGCGGACTCAGCATACCGGGCGTTTGATTTGTCTGTTTCAGCCTCACCGTTTTTCAAGAACGAAGCTTCTGCAGGAAGAGTTCGGCAAGAGTTTCGATGGAGTCGACGAACTTTGGGTAAGCGATATTTATCCTGCATCGGAGCAACCCATTCCCGGAATCACCGGGCAAACGATCGTCGATTCAGTCGGGAAAAACGGGGAAGTGGAGAAGGCGGAATTTCATCCTGATTTAAAATCTCTTCATTTGGAGGTGGGGCGCTCGCTCAAGGCCGGCGACTGGGTCATGACCCTGGGAGCAGGGAACATTCACGAAGTGGGAACCCGTCTGGCTAACGACCTCGCGCAAAGGGATCAGCTCGAGCAGGTTCTCGACGAACACGATGGTGTCGTAAAACTTTATGAACCCATGCGCCGACACACCACCATGAAAGTAGGTGGCCCCGCGCAGTTCTGGATTGAACCCACCACGGTGGCTGGTCTTGCCAGGATTGTGAAACACTGTTCAGACAATGGCGAGCAGTTTCGCGTTATTGGGCGCGGCTCCAATCTTTTGGTTCGGGATGGTGGAATTCCCGGAGTAGTGGCCAATCCAGTGAAAGGGGAGTTTGCAGAAATTCACGCTGACGGAAACACGATTCAGGTCGGTGCCGGAGTTAAATTTAAGGCTCTTGCTGCATCAGCGCAGTCGGCAGGCCTCGGTGGATTTGAGTGGATGGAAGGCATTCCGGGGAATGTTGGCGGGAGTCTGCGGATGAACGCCGGGGCAATGAACGCGGAAACTTTTGATCAGGTTGTGAGCGTCCGGATGATTGACGGTGAAGGAAAGGTTTTTGAGAAAGGTGTCGACGATATCCGAGCCTACTACCGCAACGTTCCAGAGCTTGCCCACAACGTCGCAGTATCGGCAGTTTTTAAAGGGGAGCCAAGTGCCGCCAATGAAATTGCGGAGAAGATGGATGCTTCGAAAGAGAAGCGCCGTCGCTCCCAGCCGGTCGCAGCCAGTGCCGGATGTATTTTCAAAAACCCCGAAGGAATTGGGGCCGGGCAACTCGTCGACGAACTGGGCTTGAAAGATTCCGGAGTTGGAAATGCCCGCGTCAGCGAGGTGCATGGAAACTTCATCGTGAATGAGGGAAAAGCCACGGCGCGTCACGTCCTCGACCTGATCGCAGATATTAAGGAAAAGGCTCTGGCCGAACGCAATATTGAACTCGAAACCGAGGTTCAAATTATCGGGCAAGACGATCCCGTTTAGTAAATTTTTAACACCCAAAAAACCCAAGCAAGAAACAGAAACATGGACAATCCATTCTCAGCAACACCCGCCGCTGCCCCCGCCGCTGCTCAACCAACGGCATCAGATCCGCCGACTGAATCTCCTCCTCCTGAAGAAGAGGTGGAGGTGACTCTCCCAACGGTTGGTGGAATTTCTCATCACTCAGTTCCCGCAGGTAGAATCAGTCCGCGGGCTACCCAGGAAGTTCAGGCGGCTCAGCAAACCGTTCAAACACAGGCTGCGGTCACACCTGCGGTGGCTCCACCGGTCGAGCCAGTTCCGGAAACGGTCGCAGCAGCAACTACGGCTCCTGTAGAAAATATTATCGAACCTATTGTCCAGAAAGATCCGTTCGGTCCGCCTGATGAACCTATTGTTCAGAAAGATCCGTTCGCCACGACTGAGGTGCTGACATCACCCCGGGTACTGTTTGCGGACGATCCGGAGGAAGTGGAAGTTCAGGCTGAAATGCCACCTGCTGCGACTCCGGCAATTACTTCGGAACCACCGGTGGAAGCTGAAGCAGTTGCCTCTGCAAGCACGGAAGAATTTGTTCCTTTGACCCAAGCTGCACCCGTCGAGCCGCAAGCCGCTTCGCCGGAGCCCGTTTCCCCGATCATTGCAGAACCAGAAGTCAGCCAAGCGTCTGTTTCAGAGTCCTTGCCGGCTGAAGTTGCATCTACCCAGGACCACGAGATCCAGCCGCAGCCAGCTGCGGATCCTGTGGCTGCGGCATCACCTGCGCCGCTTGGCGCTGTGGAATCAGTTCCTGCAACGGCCCCTGTTACAGAAGCTGCGCCTGTCGAAACAGAAGCGCCAGTTGCTGAAGCACCTGCTCCGATCGCAGAAGTAGTAGCACCGCTCGAGAAAGTCGCAGAACCTGCACCTTTGCAAGCTGAGCCAGCTCCAACACCAGTAGCACAAGTTGTAGAAGACATTGCTCCTATCGAGCCAGCACAAGCTCCAGTTCAGCCTTATGGAACAACGATGATGCCGGCACCTGTCGCTGCTCCGACTCGAGATCTTCGCTCATTGATGCCGACTGAAGATGCAGCAGCTCTGAGCATGGAGGAAGTCAGTTGCCGTACCTGCAAATATTTGGACTTTGATGGTGAAGATCGCACCCGGATTGAAGCTGGAGAATGTCGACGAATGGCTCCTGTACCCGGAAGCATGAATGAGGCTTCCTGGCCTTCCGTCCTTTGGGATACCTGGTGCGGAGAGTGGGATCTCGGTGTAAGTGACGACGACATGGTGCGAATGGCCCGTGACGTCGCTGAAGGAATCAATGCCAAAATCAACGAAGACTAATTCAATTTCGTATCGAAAGGGGAATGAGGGCCTTGATTTAGATCAGGTCCTTGCCCTTTTTACGGCCTCCACTTTGGGCGAGAGGAGGCCCATGCAGAACCGTAAAGTGATGCAGGCGATGTTGGACAAGGCCGACCTGATCATCACGGCCTGGAGTGATGATGAGCTGATCGGAATTGCCCGCAGTCTGACTGATTTTTCCTATGTGGCATATCTTGCCGATCTGGCGGTGCACCAGGATTTTCAAAAATTGGGAATCGGGAAAGAATTGATCGAGCAGACCCGTATTCATCTGGAGCCAACCTGTATGATTACTCTGCTTTCCGCTCCGCTTGCCAACGAATACTATCCGAAAATCGGATTCACTCACCATCCGCGCGCGTGGAATTTGGCGCCTCTCCGGGACCCGGATTTGCCGAGTGATTAAATCCTGCTGGAAAAGAGGAGAGGGAAGAGCTAACCCTGTTTGATCGTTGGTCTCACCCTGTTGAAACGAGCGGTTAACAATCCAACAATTATCTATGAGCAAAGAGATTGAAAAAATGCACGTCGCCGTCCTCGCTGGAGGACCGGGATCTGAGCGTGAAGTGTCGATGGCTTCAGCCAAAGGAGTGGTAGGCGCTCTGGAAGGAAAAGTCGGAAAAGTGACTCTTGTTGACGTCAAAGATTCGAATTTTGAATTGCCGACCGACACCGATATTGGTTTCAATGTGATTCACGGAACTTACGGTGAGGACGGAGGGCTTCAGGCGGAAATGGAGAAGCGAGGCATTCCCTATACCGGTGCACGCGAAATCAGTTCGCGGATCGCCTTTGATAAAGTGGACAGCAAAAAGGCTTTTATCGATGCAGGTGTTGTGACCCCGGCATCTGCCGTGATCAATCTGAAAAGTGGAACTGAAAATCCCATCGGATTGCCCTGTGTGGTCAAGCCGCCCCGCGAAGGTTCCAGTGTTGGAGTTCATCTGGTTCACACGGAAGAGGAGTGGGCCGTTGCGATCGACGATGCCGGGAAATACAGTGATGACATTCTCGTCGAGCAACTGATCACGGGCAAAGAATTGACCGTTGGAATCCTAGGCGATGAGGTGTTTCCGATCGTTCATATCCAACCAAGATCGGGTTTCTATGACATCAGCAATAAGTATCCCTGGATGACAGGTGACGGCGGAACTGACTACTTTTGCCCGGCTGATCTCGAAAAAAGTATAACGGAGCGTGTTCAGCGAGAAGCGCTTAAAGCCCATCAATCTCTCGGGATTGAGGTCTATTCACGAGCTGACATTCTTCTGCAAGGCGCTGATAATGAGCCGTTTGTGTTGGAGGTGAATACGATTCCAGGCATGACTGAGTCCAGTTTATTGCCAAAAGCAGCTCAGGCGGCAGGTATCGATTATGCGAGTCTTTGTTTGAAAATTATTAAACTTTCGTTAAATTTCGCTTAATGCGAATAATTCGATCGACCAAATCCCGCAAAAAAAAGAAAGGCCTCCTGACGCGATGTCGGCCTGCGGTTGTCGATCAGTGGCAGTCGCATCAACTTAATGCCAATGTCTTGACCAATACCGGTCAGCGCAAGCAGCGGAAAACCCGAAGCCGCGTGTTGGTGAAAACTCTTTTAGTTATGGGTGTCCTCGGCGCGCTTCCTTTTGCTGCGAAGTGGGGATACGACCGAATCTTTTTTGAGAGCCGCGATTTCAAGCTGACCCGGCTTGTCATTGCGACAGACGGTGATTTGTCAGAATCCAATATTGCAGAGACTGGGGGAGTGGTTTCAGGAATGGACTTGATGGAGCTGGATTTGGAAATCGTTCGTAAGAAGATTGAAGGGCTCCCGAATGTCGCTAAAGCAGAAGTGTCGAGAGAGCTTCCTGATCGCCTGGAGATTCGGGTTAAAGAGCATGTTCCTGTTGCCTGGTTGTCGTGTCCGCCTCAGGGGATTCGTCCAATGAATGTTGAACGCGGATACCTGCTGGATGAGAAAGGTAATGTCTTTCGTTGTCTCGAGCTTCATGAGGGGATGAAAAGGCTTCCTGTTATTGAAGCTCTGAAAATTGCCCGGCCGGCAGAAGGATCGATCCTCCAATCTGAGGCAATTGGACGAGCAATTGAATTGATTAATCTCAGCGAGAAGACTTTTGGAGGAATGGGTTTGGAAGTCGTTGAAGTAAGAATTGTGACGGAATGGTCGCTCGATTGCGTCTACCGGGATGGAATGATTGCCTCTTTTGCTATGAACGATATTGATCGTGGAATGCTTGATCTACATCACATCGTCAAAAAGATGCGCCTTCGGTCACTCCAGTTGGCCACTGTAAACCTTGTTGTTATGAAAAATATCCCAGTGACGTTTGCAGAGGGGGTTGACGCTTCCGCCTTGCAACCGGACGATACAACTCCGGTCGAAAATGAGGCAGAAGCAATCAGCAGCGGGGAATTAGAAGAGCAAAAACACTTGCGATCTATCCTAGAAGGGGGCTAGAATATCAATATCCCCTAAATTTTAATGGGAGTTTCAAACATTTATGTAGGTCTTGAGATCGGCACATCAAAAGTGTGTATGGTCGTTGGAGAGGTGCGCGACGACGGCGCTATCAAGATCCTTGGCGTCGGTCAACATCCTTCTGCCGGAGTGCGGAAAGGCGAAATTGTGGACAGTGAGACCGTTCAGACCTGCCTGCACGACGCCTTGATTCGTGCAGAGGAGCGTAGCGATGTCGAAGTGAATACGGTTTTCCTTGCTGTGACCGGTTCCCATGTCGAGAGCCTCAACAATCGTGGAACGATTCGGGTGGGCGACGAGGATATGGAGATTTCCCCGGAAGATCTTGAGGAAGTTAAGAAGATCGCCCGTGACGTTTCAATCCCGAGAGAGAACGGCTACATTCATTCGATTATCCAGCATTACTACGTGGATGGTCAGGAGAAAGTTCTGAACCCGCTGGGGATGTTGGGTCAGAAGCTGGAGGCGGATTACCACATTATTCACGGAGTGAAGACGCGCATTCAGAATGCAATCAAGTGTGTGCGCGAAGTCCCTTTGGAAGTGGAGGATATTGTTTTTTCGCCGGTGGCGGCAGCTCAGGTTGTTCTTAATCGCGAGTGCAAGGCTGAGGGAGCGCTGCTTATTGATATTGGAGGAGGTACCACGGACTACATCTGCTTTGTGGATGGTGCTGTCCAGGCTAGCGGTTGCATTGGCGTAGGCGGGGATCACATCACCAATGACATCGCGTTGGTGTTGAAAATTCCACTCGCGCGGGCTGAGAAGTTGAAAGTGACCCATGGGAGCGCTTCTCTGGAGAATATCGATCAGCGGGAGATTGCAGTGGAAGGGGAGAGCGGCAGGAAGGTTGAGCAGGAGTTGTTGAATCAAATCATGAACGCACGGGTGACCGAGTTGTTGTCGGTGATCGCAGATTCGCTTCGTGAAAAAGGACTGCTGGAGAAGCTGGGGAAAGGAATCTTTTTGACTGGCGGATCCAGTTTAATGAAAGGTATCGATTCTCTTGCTGAAGAGATTTTTGAGGTTCCTGTCTCCCGCGGGAGTTCGGAAAGCATGAGCGGCCCGTCAGCCTTGTTTGAAAACCCGCAATATGCGACCCCTGTTGGTCTGATTCGTTATGCCCAGTTGCTCGATGAGCAGCGACCGAAATCGGGACCACTTTCAAAATTTGGAAAAAAATTCGAAAAACTTTTTGGCGGAGGCTAGTATTCTGCTGTTAGTGTTAGATACCTGTCTGCTAAATTTCCCCTATAGACATAAAACCCAAGTGACGTCATGATTGAGTACAACGAAGAAGACCAAGCCGAGATTTCGGGCGATACCAGCCTCGGAGTCAAGGTGATCGGAGTAGGCGGTTCCGGAGCCAATGTCCTCGACAGGATGGCTCTCGAGGGCAGCGACGAAGCGGAATTGCTCACACTCAATACGGATGTCAGAGCCCTTTCAACCTCTGTTTCGAGCGAGAAAATCCAATTGGGTTCCACTCTTTTGAAAGGGATGGGAACCGGTGGCGATCCAGAGCTTGGAAAGCAGGCTGCGCTCGAAGCTGTTGATGAGATCAGGGCTGCGGTAAAAGACAGCCGAATGGTTTTTGTTTGCGTTGGGCTTGGTGGCGGAACCGGATCGGGTGCCGCACCTGAGGTTTGTCGCATCGCAAAAGAAGAAGGAGTCTTTCTTGTGGTGTTTGCGACTTTGCCATTCACTTTTGAGGGAGAGCGCCGGATGGTTCAGGCCACTTCTGCGCTTGATTTGATTGGTAAATACGCCAATGCCGTTGTGACTTTCGATAACGATCGCATGGGTGAACTTATTGTTCCAAAAGACGGCGTTACTCAGGCTTTCGCGGCCGCTGACAAGATCATCAGTCAGGCGATCCGTGCAACGATGAATGTGGTGTTCCGTCCCGGAATCATTCGCATTGGAATGGATGATTTACTTTCCGCGCTTCACTCCAAGAAGTCGCGTTGTCTTTTTGGCTATGGCCAGGCCAAGGGGGAGAACCGCTCTCTTGAAGCCGTCGATCATGCCCTGAAATGTCCATTGCTGGATCGTGGTAGATTGATCGAGAATGCGCGCAGCGTCCTGGTTCAGGTTTCCGGTGGGGACACCATGACCTTGTTCGAAGTGCAGCTCGTAATGGAGGAAATTTCCAAGCACATCGGGCCAGATACTCAGGTTCTTTTCGGAACAGGTACCGACCCCCGTCTGGGGAACAGTCTTGCTGTCACCGTGATTAGTTCGATCGGTGGAGATGAAGAGGAAGTCGAAGTTGATGTTGAAGAAGAGCAGGAAGAACTTGTTCAGGCAGCTTCCAGTCCTGCGGATCCCGTTCCTGCTTCCCCTCTGGCCGCTGCAGTGTCTGCCGCCGAGTCAGGGCAGTTGGTGCAGCCAGGTTTCAGTGTTCCTCCTGCAAGTTCTTCTCAGCCTGTTTACGAGCCGATTACGCCCGGTCCTGCTCCGGTTGCGCCAATTCAGCCCGCTTCAGGAGAGGCTTCTGGGCCGGGAAAGCTTGATGACGAGCGATCTGCTGTTTCCGAGCCGGTCGCTCCCGCAAGTGATTCTGGACCTGGAGACATTGAGCCAGTGCCCCCGGAAGCGCCTGTGGAGGCAGCGGTGATTGAACCGGTGGCTCCAGCTCCTGAAAGGGAAACTCGCGAGCCGGTAGAAGTCGTTGCGCCGAAGAAATCGGTGGTGGATGCGCCGCCAATGGAGAGTGTCTCAGCGATGTCACCACTCACTGGTGGTGCGCCTTTGGAAGAGGATGACGATCCATCCTTGAGTAATCCTATTGCACGAGCAGTCCAGGAGGCATCAGAAGTTCCTGAGGCTGCAATAGCGCCGCAAGAGGAAGTGCAGCCAGTACCGCCCTTGCAAGGATCGCCGTCTCCGGAAGTGCCTGCCGCAGATACTACTGTTGAAGCAGGGGAGCCTGTCGATGAATCTTCTGAACTGGAAGACCCTGTAGCTAAGCGTGAGCCTGTAAAAATGTCGCCTTTTGTTCCAGAGCAGGGGAATCCGGATGAGGCGGTTGACCTTGAATCTGAAGTCGCCGCCCATGCTCCAGGAGTTGATAGAGTTGAAGCCACAACGGATTCAGCGCAAACGATTACGCTTTCCAGAATTGTTTCCTCCGGAAATACCGGGCGGATTCAAACCCGTGATCCCGGGGAGGTCCCTGCGGCTGGCCCGGTTACTCCTAATTTGCCTCCTACTCAAGATGACGCAGTTCCGCCTGCGATACCGGCACTGGGTCAGTCAAAAGAGGCCAAGCAGCAACAGGAGTTGCTTCAGTTGGAGCCAGTGACATCAGGCAAAGGGCGATTCGCGAAAACGGATCCAACCATTGTCGATGGGGAAGACCTTGATGTTCCGACCTTTCTTCGAAAGAAGAAGAGCTGATAGGAAAGTCTGTTAATTTATAAAAATGGCGCCTTGAGGATTATCCCTCGGAGCGCCATTTTTGTGTTTAAGCCTAACTGGATTCGGAAGGCGCTGGGATTTCAATCGCTGGCCCTAGAAACTTTGGCTCCGTGCCGAGAACTTTCGCATCGAGGACTGTTTTGACCTTGGCTAGCTCTTCCCGGATTTTGGTTTTCACTGCCCGGTAGCGGTCTACCTTCCGGGCGTTGAAACCGATTGCATCGATGCCATTCTGCTTCGCGATGTAGATTGCCCGGGAGTTATGAAAAGGCTGTGAGACGATCGTGATCGATGTTTGGCCGAAGATCTCTTTGCAGCGTACCACCGAATCCAGCGTCCGAAAACCGGCATAGTCTTTGTAGATCATCGACTCCGGGACTCCTTTCTCCATCAGCGCTTCGGCCATATCGCTTGGTTCGTCGTAGTTCTCATGACTATTGTCTCCGCTTACGACCAGGTAGCTGCATTTGCCACTGTGATACAGTTCGGCCGCGGCATCGATGCGAAAACTGAAATACAGATTCGGACGACCGTTGCCTAGGATTCTGGCACATCCAAGGACAAGGCCCACATGCCGCTCCGGTATATCAGTGGTGCTGTCGTAGAGACGGGACTCCGCTGAAATCCGAATGGTTCGCGATGAATAATTGATCAGCACTATTGCCGTGAGAAAGGCAATGAGTGCGAGGGCGACAGCCCATTTCAAGAATCCGGGGTGCAATACAAAACTCTTTAGCATAAGAGAGCATACGCGATACGAAGCCCCGGTCTTTCAGGAGAGCTGTAGAAATTGAGACGGACGTCCAGCTCAGTTCTCCTGATCGTCGACAACATACTCGTTGGCGAGAGCGACAAGATCTTCACCGGTCGTAAGATAGCGATCGCGATACTCATCGACCGTTGTCGCATTGTAGTTGAGGAAATCGTCCAGCCCATCACGATTCATGCCGTGTTCGCTCTGAGCCCACTGGAGAAACTCGGCAACACATCGATGACTGGAGCCGGCTCCGATTGCATCAAGAGCGTCGCGGAAGCGGGTCGCGTTGTCCCATTCCACTTCAGAGAGCAGAAAACCGACACCACGGTCGCGAATGCCGCTATCAATCTCTTCAATGCGATCCGGTTTTACATCGCGCGGGTTGTGAGGTGCGCAGGCGATGAGTTCCTCAATCAACTGTTCGCGGGAAGTGATTTGAGCCACTTTCTTTTTTGGCAGAAAATCTGAAAACCTTGCTTCGTGGTCGAGAAGAAGAGTCAAAATTGCCCGGTCACGATTTATGATCGCCAGAAAGAGGGGAGCGCCTCCCTGATGATTCACATTTGCTCCGTCTTCGAGCGCTTCAACAGCGTCGTCGAAAGCACCAACAGTGCAGGCAAGTTCCAAAGTCCTGTTTGCAATAGGGTCACTCATGATGGTAGTGGCAGAAATGGTTGAAGTTTTTGTTGTTGAGGAAGATCGTGGTGATTATACCACATCGATGATTGAGGGTAAAACTCGAAATTACGGAGAAATTAGAGATTACAATAAACGAAAAGACAGTAACTGAGCAAAAAGATGCGACGAATCAACGATATCGCATGATTCCCTGGGCGATTTCCTCGGCAAGAATTTGACGAAACCATTCTGCCCCGCAGCGCTGACACTCCCAGCGGTTGGAAATGAATCCACATTCTATGAGAATTGCTGTTCCTTCCGTTGCCTCGAGAACTTTGAGGCGCTCCGGCTTGAACCCCCGGTTTCTGGTGACAAGACGCCTGCCGAGTTCGCTCTGGATATAGCTAGCCAGTCTGCGTCCCTCTTCGCTACCCGGCCAATAGAATGTTTCGGTGCCATTGATGCTCCGGTCTGTATGCGCATTGAAGTGGAGGCTTACGAAAATACTTTTAGACGCTTTGTTTGCGACCTCGGCGCGATCGACGAGTTCAACATACGTGTCCGTGGTTCGAGTGAGAGAGACGGTAACGCCTTTTCCCACGAGCACTTTTTCAATGCGCTTGGCCAGGTCAAGGCTGAGAACTTTTTCAACTTCCCCGAATCCCTGAGACCCCGGATCTTTTCCGCCATGCCCCGGATCCAGAACGACATGATTGAATGTCTGAGCGTGCGCCGCACCGGAAATCAGCAAAGTGCTGATTGCAAAGAGGAACAGAATCCAATGGGGGAAGCGAATTGGAGAAGGGCGGCTCATTAGAGGACTCAGACTAGTAACAGTTTCCGTGTTTGTCGAGCAATTGGTTAAGGTTTCTTAAATAAATCCAAACCTTGTGTTCATAAGCTCAACGGTTTTTTGAGTTTTTCCTATTGGCCATCTTACTCTTCGGGGCAATCCAACGATAAATAATGGCAGAGGCGCATCCTATGCTGATCAACGCCAGGCTTATGGTTGGGATGGAAATTCCGCCAATAGTTAAGTCGGTGGTGAACAGCATGATGAATGAGGTGCAAATTACGATTGCCAGACGGTGTTTGCGATTCATAAACCCCCGGTAGTCGAAAGGCTCACGCAATGCCCGCGAGTAGGATGAAAGGATCGCCAGAAGAGCGGTGGCAAGTCCCAACCAGGGGTTGGATAACTCGGCAAAACCAAGTCCGATCATCGTGACTGCATCTGATACCCTTTCCGGAAGCTGTCGATAGGACTCTTCTTCTATATTGTCCGTTGTCGACCAGGTGTCCGCGATCGCTTCGCCAATCACGGTCAGGATGAGACGTGCTGAGCATCCGAGCAAGGCAATGATCCACCATAGAATGCCATCTGGCATCGTTGCTGTTCTGGAAAGAGCGAGCCCGGCGACGAGACCAAGAATCATTCCGCAAATCGAAATGGCCTCAACGGACACTCCCAATTTCATCAGTTGGCGCGCCATCATTCGCCCCATTTTTGTGACACGGGTAGTTTGTCTCCTTCGCGAGCTTGTCATTTCTTTTCAATAAGGAAAAATTATGAGAACGATTGACGGGAATTTGGGTTATAGGTTTCTGCCCTAGTTCGTATTTATCGGCAAAGCCAGAGAAACTTTACACCATTTATGACTCAGTCCGGTTCGCAGCAAACCCCGCCTTCGCCGGACGGAGATTCAGGTGAAGCTAACGAACATCACATCAGTCTGATGTTACGCGTAAAAGAGGGGGATATCATTGCTTTTGAGGAGTTGGTGGAGATTCATCAGGGATCCGTGATCGGTACCGTTGCAAAAATGTTGGGGAGCGCCAATGAAGCGGAGGACATTGCCCAGCAGGTGTTCGTCCGGATCTGGAAATCGGCTCATCGCTACGAGCCTCAGGCGAAGTTCACGACCTGGATGTTTACGATCACCCGGAACCTCGTTTTCAACGAAGTAAGGCGCCGCCAGCGGAAGCCAACCGTTTCGGTGGAGGAGCGCGAAGAGGAATCTCATCAGGTCGTCGAAGACCATGCCACGATCCGGCCGGATGAGGAAGTGCTGCATTCGGAGCTGGAAAAGGCGGTTGATGATGCGATTCAAGCGCTGCCGGAGAAACAACGTATGGCTGTTATTTTACGGCGTTATGAAGAAATGCCGTATGAAGACATTGGAAAAGTGCTCAAGCTTTCGGTGCCTGCAGTGAAGAGTTTACTCTTTCGAGCCCGGACTCAGTTGAAGCTGAATCTGCAAAAATATCTGGATGCAGAGTGATCTTTTAGAATGGGACAAATCGGTACTGAGACTTCCGCTTGAACGGTCATAGGTTCCTCAGTTCCCGCATGACGCCAGATGATATCTTGCGCCGAGTCCCAAAATCAAAGATACGTAGTCAGATGAAGTATCTTCGATGTATCCTTGTCCTGCTGATCTGCTTGCCTCCGGTGTCCACTGGCTTCTCCAAAGAATTGTGGATCGGCAAAGCCAGCGTAAGCATCACGCCTGAACTTCCTGTTGCACTGTCGGGCCAGATGCATACCCGGATTGCGAAAGAAGTCCAAAGCGAGGTCATTGCATCAGCTGTCGCAATCGAGTCGCGGGATGGTGATCAATCAGTGGATCAGGCGATCATGGTTTCCTGTGATCTGGTTGCCATTCGAAAGGGCATCCTCGAGATGATTCGCGAACGGGTGGAGAAGCGGCTCCCCGAATTTGATGTGAAGAAAATTTTCGTGAATGCGACCCATACCCACACCGCTCCAGTGATGGTTCCGGGCAAATACACCATTCCCGAAGAAGGGGTCATTCAACCAAAGGAATATCGGGTTTTTCTAGCGGATCGCGTTGCCGACATCGTGGAGAAGGCGTGGAAAAGTCGAGAGGCCGGTGCCGTCAGCTGGGGGCTTGGTCATGCTGTTGTAGCTCAGAATCGGCGGACAGTTTATGCCAATGGAGTTGCTCAAATGTATGGTTCAACCGGTCGGGAAGAATTCCGTGAGCTTGAGGGATACGAAGATCATGGGGTGGAGGTATTATTCTTCTGGAATAGCGAGAAGAAGCTCATTGCCTCGGCGATAAACATTGCCTGTCCCTCCCAGGAGGTCGAAAGCATTTCCGAAGTGAGTGCCGACTTTTGGCATCCAGTCAGGGAGAAATTGAAAGAGTTGCATGGCAAAGATCTCGTCATCCTGACCTGGGCGGGAGCATCGGGAGATCAGTCGCCGCATTTGATGTATCGAAAGGCGGCTGAAGAACGGATGAGGAAGCTGAGAGGCCTGAGTCGACTCGATGAAGTGGCGCGTCGCGTCGTGGATGCCTGGAACGAAGCCTATGAAGGTGCCGTTCAGGAAATAAATACAGACCTGGTCTTTTCTCACGAGGTGAAAAACATCGAACTGCCGCTTAGGGAGGTGACTGAAGAAGAGTTCACGAATGCGGAAACCAGATTCAAAGAGCTCTCGGGTAACGTGAAAACCCTGTGGAAAGCGCTTTGGCATCAAAGAGTGATGGAGCGTTATGAACTTCAAAAGGAGGGGAAGTTGGAACCTTATGCAATGGAGTTGCATGTGCTTCGTCTTGGCGATATCGCCATTGCCACGAATCCGTTTGAACTGTTTACTGACTATGGCCTTCGCATGAAAACCCGGAGTCCTGCATTGCAGACATTTGTCGTGCAACTGACCGGTCCCGGAACTTATCTGGCTACCGAAAAGGCCGTTCGGGGTGGTGGCTATAGTGCGATTATCGAAAGCAATGTAGTCGGACCGGAAGGGGGGCAGTTTCTGGTCGAGGAAACCACTGCTGTGATAAAGTCTCTCTGGCCTAAAAAGTAGAGTCGTCTTCGAACTTTCCCCGCCGACCATGATTGAACACACCGTAACTTTTCGTCTCACCCATGCTTCCGGTTCGCCTGAGGAAGCCGAGTTTCTTCAGACAGCAAGCGGACTGTCGGAAATTCCGGGAGTGCAGAATTTTAGAATCCAGCGACAAACCAGTGAAAAACATCCCCATGGATTTCGTATTTCCATGATCTTTTCGACTCAAGAGGAATACGACAGCTACTGTGGAAATCCGCTCCACACGGGGTTTGTCGAAGAACGCTGGCTCAAAGAGGTCAGCGATTTTCAGGAAGCCGATTTCGTCGAGCTCTGATCCAAACGATTTCCCTGATATTCGATGAACTCCCGAGAATTTCTCTTCACCCCTTTTGCTGCAACGGCATTTTTCGCTTCTTCTTTAATTGCCGTTGAACCCAGTGCCGGGAAGCGCGAATCCGATCCGCTCGAACCCGCGGCTGCATTGAAAACGCTTAGCGTCCCAAAAGGGTTCACCATTGATCTTGTCGTTTCCGAACCTCTCTTGCTCGATCCCGTTGCCTTTGACTGGGATACCCGTGGGCGGCTCTGGGTTGTGGAAATGGCCGACTATCCTCTCGGACTTGGAGAGGACGGGGCGGCAGGAGGACGCGTCCGTGTTTTAGAAGACCTCGACCGCGATGGTCGTTACGAGCGCTCAGAGATTTTTGCGGAAGAACTGAACTTTCCGAACGGAATCATTACCTGGCGGGACGGAGTTATCGTTACCGCCGCGCCGGATGTGATTTTGCTGCGCGATACCAACGGAGACGGCAAGGCTGATGAGCGCGAAATTCTTCTCACCGGACTCACCGAAGGGAATCAACAGCTTCGAGCGAACGGCTTGCGCTGGGGACTCGATAATTGGGTTTATGTCGCAGCCGGAGGCCACCACGGAAAATACGGCGTCAATACAGCTGTCCGCTCCTCCCGGGCGGGAACCGAAATCAAGATCGGTAGTCGCGATTTTCGTTTTCGACCTGATACCGGTGAGGTCCAGGCCCAGAGCGGTCCGACTCAGTTCGGTCGAAACCGGGACAATTGGGGGAATTGGTTTGGCACACAAAACTCACGCCCGCTCTGGCACTACGTGCTACCGGATCACTACCTCAGTCGCAATCCCCATTACGCTCCGCCCGAGGGACGGGTGCTCCTGCCTCCGATGCCGAGTCCCACCGTTTTTCCTGCCAAACCACCTCAAAAGCGTTACCACGGTTTCGATCAATCAGGACACTTTACCTCGGCATGTTCCGGCATGGTTTACCGGGACGATTCCCTTTTCCCGACAAGTCCGGGAGCGGGTGGCGGATGGACCAGCCTCGACGCATTTACCTGCGAACCTTTCCACAACCTTGTCCAACACATTGGAGTGACTCGTGACGGAGCTTCCTTCACCGGAAAGCGGATCGGAGCCGAAGGTGAGCCCGATTTTCTTGCCGGCACTGACCGTTGGTTTCGTCCTGTCATGGCCCGAACCGGTCCTGATGGAGGGCTTTGGATCGCGGACATGTATCGCTACATGATCGAGCATCCTCATTGGCTGCCTGAAGAAGGAAAGGCTGCTCTCTTGCCTCACTACCGAAAAGGCGAAGACCGTGGACGAATCTATCGCGTGAGACGCAGCAAGGATCCGGTGAAACCCGTTCCGGATTTGGAAGGCGGCGATGCCGTTGACTTTCTCTCTTCAACCAATGGCTGGCAACGCGATAAAGCTCAGCAGCTCATTTTTTGGCGGGATGATCGTTCCCTTATTCCACGAATAAAAGCTCTGGTTTCCGAAGCGCCGGATCCTCGAACCCGCGTTCAGGCCCTCGCTACGCTCGACGGTCTCGGAGCTCTCGAAGAATCGGAAATTCTCACTGCCCTTGCCGACGAGCATCCCGGTGTTCGCAGCAACGCGCTCCGTCTCGCCGAGTCTCAACACACGTCCGCAGTCGAGAAAGCGGTTATAAAACTCACTGACGATCCCGACGCTGCAGTCCGCTTGCAGTGCGCCTTTACTCTTGGTGAAATGCCTGCTTCCAGTGCGGCGACCTCCGCGCTGTCGAATGGCCTGGCGTCTGAGGATCCTTTTGTGGTAGCGGCGGCTTCCAGTTCCATTCTGCCTCATTTCTCCGGATTGGTCGCTGCCTGTCCCGGGGACGCTCCGCCGGCCTATCGGAAAAAGCTTGCCGGGATGGCCCTCAGTCTCGATGACCGCGATGCCTTTCAAAAACTCGGACTGCCACTGCTGGGAACAATTTCGAACACACTTACCCTGCTTGATTTACTCAGGGAGCGAGACCGCTCGATTACTGTTTTGGAAGAAGGCAAGGAGTTGAAATTGGGATTCACGAGTGTGCTCGAAAATGCCCGTCTCCTTCTCAAGGACAAGACGACAAGCCTGCCTCAACGCATCGATGCAGCCGCATTGCTCGCCCGTTATCCTGCTGATCAAAAAACGGGTATCGACTTCCTTGCCGCGGAAATTTCACCAGCGACAACTCCCGACGATTTCACTCGTATCCTCAACTCACTTCGGAGCAGCGGCAACGCTCGCGTTTCCGGTGTGTTGCTCGATCGCTGGAGCAATCTTTCTCCGACTTCCAGAACCAAGGTTACCGAACTCCTCTTGTCCCGGCAGGATTGGACCAATCACTTTCTGGATGCGGTGGAGAAAGGTGATATTCGCTCCGTCCAGATTTCGCCTTCGGTAAAATCCCGACTCGCCAAGCATCCTAACAAAAATACACGCGGACGGGCGGCTACGCTGTTGGCAAGCACCTCGGGAAAACTCCGGGCCGAAGTCGTCGCGACCTTTGCTCCTGCCTTGAAACAAAAAGGTGATGTTGACCGTGGGTTGATCGTTTTTCAGAAAGCCTGTCTCGCCTGCCACAAACATGGCAAAACCGGAGTCAGCGACCTGGGGCCTGATCTCGCCACAGTGACCGATCACCCGGCCGAAAAATTGCTGGCCAACATCCTCGATCCCAATCTCGACATTCAGCCCGGTTATCACGCTTATAACTGTGAGTTAAAGAACGGCGAGCAACTCTTCGGGCTCATTGCCGGCGAAACCGCTTCAGGCATCACTATCAAACAGCTCGACGGAAAGGTCCGCAATCTACTGCGGACGGACATCGCATCGCTGGTCAGCGCCAATGTTTCGCTAATGCCTGAAGGCCTCGAAGCAGCGATCACAGTTGAAGAGATGGCCGACCTGATCGCTTTTTTGAAAACGAAAAAGTAGTCGTCTCTTATACTCCAATGACGTGGGGGCAGATTGCAATCATCACTCAATTTCCCCAAGCTTGCTTTGAAGCGCCCTCAGGCTCTTTTTCCTGGGCAGGAGGTTCCTTTTAATGTCTCTGCGTGTTCCCCAATAGCTGAGCAAACAAATTACTATCACGCTGCCCCAGATCCACGGAATGCGTGTGTTGCTATAGACGGTCAATCCTATCCCGGCTGCCAGTGCGATGGGCAAATGGAAGAGCCACAAATAATTCTTCAGGCTTCGCTCGTGGTATTCGATTTGGGTGAGGGATTTCTCGACGACCCCACTAATTGATTGATCGAATTTGACCTCAAAGCGCCGCCGATTGCGACGCGCCAGCCATGCGTAAATCCCTGCGGCGAGGCAGATTGCTCCGATAAGATATTGGTGGGCACCATCTCCTTCGCGCCAGGCATCAAGCGGAAGAATTACGGCCACGGCAAAGGCCGCCAGAATCATCATGATCTCGAAATGTTCCACATAGCGAGAGATCGAGTGATTCTGCCGCTCGACAGTTTTTAAAACAGCTTCCTGATCGAGTGCGAATACCGGCTCTTCTTTCTGAGCATCCCATACCAGTTTTAAGTCATCAAAATTCATCATTGTTTTGTCCTTTCGAGTTCTGCGACCAAATGCTTTTTGATCCGGTTGATTTTTACCCCGACATTGCTTTCGGTAAGGCCGAGGATTTCAGCCATTTCCCTGTAGCTATATCCGTCCAGCATCAGCAACGTGAGGGAGCGGTCGATTTCATTGAGTTGGGAAATTTTCTCGTAGAGCCAGTTTAATCTTTCGTCGCGGGGAGTTGGAGAGTCGATCAGAAGAGGCGGAAGAGAAGCGATCGAACGTTGGTTATTCCGGTGCCTCTTCTCTTTCCTGAACCAGGCCATCGCCGAGTTTAGAGCAACCCGATAGATCCAGGTCGTTTCCGCACAGTCGCCCCGAAATCCGGGAATAGATTTCCAAAGCTGGACCGCAATTTCCTGGAAGAGATCTTCATGGTCTTCCCGCTTGTCAGAGTAGGCGAGAACGACCTTAAAGATGAGGCCCTTGTGGCGCTCCAGCCATTCATTGAGTTTCTGTTTCTGATCGGTTTTTTTCACAGCGCGATGTCCCTTTAAATACATTAGTATCGGCGGGACGGCGATTTCTTACATTGAATCGCAAGCAGGTTCTCATTATTGCCACTATCGCCAACCTTCTTGCGTCCTCCACAAATGCGGCATTGCAGAGGAGGGGGATCTGTCTCTTATACACATCTCCGAGCCCACGAGAC
>CAJXQE010000015.1 GCA_913058215.1 uncultured Verrucomicrobiales bacterium | reverse complement strand
TCTACACTATCCTCTTCGTCGGCAGCGTCAGATGTGTATAAGAGACAGCCGCACCCTTCTCGAAAAAATCGATCTAGAGAAAGCGGACCCAACCAAAATTTACATTTGGGCTTCGCAGGACAATCGGAAAGTCTTCACGGCTGATAGTCTTAGCGATCAGGTGGACTGGGTTGCCGCAGTGCCGGTTTCACTTCTGGATGAATCGGCATCTATTTACCGGGACAACGAGCGTCCGGTTTACCTTTATGTGGAAACCCGCCAGGCCTCCGAAACAGCTGCGGCATCTTTCGTTCCTTTTTTACGACTTGTCAGTTCATTGGTTGCCAGCCTTCTCTCCGCAAGGGAGGAGCAACTCATCCAGGACAGGATGTCGACGTATTTCTCTCCCGGCCTGCGAAAAGTCATGCGGATCAGTGATCCGGCGCGCCTTGACCCCGCCATGGTCGATTGCACCGTCATGTTCGCCGATCGTCGCGGTCATTCCCGGATGCTGGAAGTAGCAAAATCCGACGAAGAAATTCTCGACCGCCTTGAGGAAAATCAGAAAGTGGTCGGATTAATCACCGGAGAGGTTTTTGATAACAATGGAGTCATCACTGATTTTGCAGGTGACGGTGCGCTTGGACTCTGGGGCTGGCCAAATTTCGGCGTCTCCTCTCAGGAGCATGCCATTAACGCGGTGAATGCTGCGGAAGCCATCGTCAACCGCCTTGCCAACAGAGTGGAATACGAAGCAGAGCATTCACGAAACATGGCGGCTGTCCGAATCGGAATTAGCACAGGTCGTCTTGCCGTCGGAAAAACCGGCCCTTCACAGCAATGGCATATCAGTGTCTTCGGCAGCGTTGCAAATCTCGGTGCCCGTCTTGAGCGGATCGCAAAAGAGTTCATGATCCCGGTTTTGATCTCCGATGAAACTTACTGTCGAATCGAAGGCCTCACTGCTCACCGGTTCCGTAAACTATGTTTCATTCGCCCTGTCGGTTTCGCGGAAAGTTATCCGATTTACGAAATGATTCTTCCAAAATCCGTGGGAGGTTCAGGCGCGACTCCGGGTGACGTAAAACTTTATGAACAGGCGCTGGAGCCTTTTTCAGCTTGTGAATGGGACGAATGTATTCAAATGCTGGAAGTTCTTCCGGAAGACGATGCGCCATCCCGCTGGTTGAGATCCAAAGCACTGGCATTCAGGAAGAATCCTCCTCCTCCGGGTTGGGCCGGCGAGGTTCAAAGTATATCCAAGTGAAGTGAGCAAAGAAGGCGACATCAGGATAAAGGATTACCAAATCCATTTACCCCCACTCGGTGAGGGCACCTACGGTCGTGTCTATCGCGCGACCTACCGTGGAATTTCGGAAAGGGCACTCAAGATTTTCAAGCCGGGCGCAGTGGATCTCTCCACCATGGCGAGGGAGTTGGAAAAATTGTCCAGTGTCGCAGAGCACCGGGGAATTGTAACCCTTCACGATTTTGATCTCCTCAATGCACCACGCTATTATGCAATGGGTCTGCATGCCGACCACAGTTCGGAGGGCGATTGGGAAACCCGGACCCTTGAAAAACTCTGTGGCCACGTGGATCACCGGGTCGGGTTGAGGCTGATCCGGGATATTGCTGATGCGCTGGCCTACCTTCATCGTCACCAGATCGTTCACTGCGACGTCAAGCCTTCAAACATTCTTCTCACTGACGAGACTCCTTATCGAATCAAGATCTGTGATTTCGGGCAAAGCCGGGGGAATGCTGCAGAAGATTTCCAAGTAGTGGGCACCCCTCTTTACGCCAGCCCCGAACAACTGCGAAGCCCAAGAGAGTCCGCCGACGGTAAAGGATTCCGTTGGGACGTCTACAGCTTCGGTGTGGTTGCATTCAAACTTTTGACAGGAAAACTCCCCCGCCTTCAAGTCCTCGCTGAAGCGGAAAGGAAGAGTTTTGATCCGGATGCCACTCTGGTTGAAGCCAGCCTGGAAGCTACTCTTGCCGATGATGATTCCACTCTCGACGGCGATCGTCTGGCAACGATGACGGAAGCAGTCGAAGACATTGAATGGCCGTCCGATCTCTACATCCCCACAGCCCGCAGGGAATTGATTGAACAATGCCTCGCTCTGGATCCCACGGAACGCCCCGCTGATATGCGGGAAGTAATGGGGAAAATCCAAGAGATTGACCAGTTGCTGGTCGTCAGGAGAGCTAGACGTTTGAACGCGATCTTTGGGACGCTTCTTGTGATTGCCATCTGGGCTTCCGGTTTCGCCTTTGTCCAGGCACGGAAGGCGGAAGCATCCAGTCGCGATGCCGAAGAACTTGCGCTGATCATTGTGAACGAATTGAACCGAAGGGAGTTTTCGGGAAGCGGAATGGATCAACTCTATTCGGTCATTGCCGATCACTCGGAGACCTTTCTCGCCAATCTTCCGAAAGATCACCGCCGCTCGGAGAAGACTCTGCGCCTTTCGGCACAGACTGCCTCCCTTCGTGGAAGGCAAGCGCTTGAAAGAGGAGAATTGGACGAGGCACTGTCCCGCTATACCAATGCTTTTGAAATTCGATCTCAGTTAGCGTCCAATTTGGATCAATCGAATGATCTCGCTATGCTTGCTTCGCGAGATTTGATGGAGATAGGAAAAGTCCATGAGCTCAACAACGATTACCCGGCAGCAACTGCGAGCTATCAGACAGCTCTTGAGTGGAGAAAGAACTCCATTGACGACACTAAGATGGCGCCTTTGCAAAAGCTCAAGGAACTGGCCGCCACTTTCCGCGCCCTGGCCCGGGTGAATCACTACGAGGGAAAGGAGAAAGACGCGATGAGCAATCTTTCTGAAATTTTGGCGATGTTTAGCGAAGAGAGTGCTACGGCCTCTCCGGAAGAGAAACCTCTCTACACGCGGGAAATCATCAATATCATGGAGACGCTGGGGAAGACCCAGTATGAGTCGGGGAATCTTCCCGACGCTGCTGAGACCTACCAGGAATTGATCACCACCTCTGAAAGTCTTCAGTCAGATTCCCAAAGCTATCGGGAGGAGGCCAGGGAAACTTACACTACGGCAATCAATGCTCTTGGTAAGATTCAAATGGACCAGGGACAGTCTGAAGCGGCCCTCGTTCTTTTCCGTGAGGAAATCAAGATTCGGGAACGGGCATCAGAAATGCGACCTTACGATCCGGACCTCAAACTGTCACTTGCGGATGCCTATGCCATGGCTTCGACCTGCCTTGATACCGAGGACGCAACCGGCCGTTCCCTCGCCGTTTTCTACCTGGAACAATCTTTGGATCTAATTTCCAAACTTCCACCGGATCTTCGCAACGACGACAACACCCAGGAAAAAACTATTGCTTACAACGATCTCCTTTCCAATCTTCTGGAAATGGATGAGTAGCAGCCCTTTCCCAAACCCGGGCTTCATTGCTCAGCCCGTATCTTGTTAATTGAGCAATAATTTCTTCCCTTGTTGGTTCCTTCACCTTCTCTTCCACGAGTTGCACTTCGTCAGCAGGATAGTCGGGAAATATCTCACAGGCCAAGTACCAGCAAGCCCAGGCACGCCATCTTCGCTGGTTCTTTCTCGGCTCCACCATTCGCGTAGCAAGATGCTGAAAGTGGCGTCTCGGGTTTCCGATAAACTGATCCTCCGTCCGATGCGCCATGACCCATGCCACCGCCCGATAGGGAAGCTCAAACTCCTTCAACTCCCTGTCTTCGTCTGAAAGGTCACTACCAAAAGCGCGGTTAATTTGCAGGAGTGCCTGAGCAGGGAGTGCCTGCAACCAGAGAGATTGCGCCACCTGCAAAGCACCCAGGTAAAACTCAGGACCCCGCTCTTTTCCAAACTTCCTCATCTCGGTAGCCCTGAGTGGATGTTCAGCTGTCGGTAGAAAGGGGCAAGCTGGCTGTGAATCCAGATGGAGGTATTCGGCCATTTCAAGTGTTCAGTTCATAGGGAACCGGCGGATGATTCTGAATCATTGCTACAACTTCATCTGGATCATCACTGAGCCCCAGCATCTCGGCGTACTGCCGACCGGCCGCCAAATTCTGTAAAGATGAGTATAGGCCAGTCTCATTCTCATACCGATCCTTCCCGAGAAAAATCATCGGACTTACCGAATCAAAAGTGCCGTAATGATTCTGTGCGGCATCCATGAAAATTTCCTGAGTCGTCCCGGCACTTCCCGGCGTATAAATCACTCCATACTTTGCGATCGCAAGAAGGCCATCTTCCCTCAGGCTGTTGCTGAAATATTTTGCGATCCAGCTCGAGAACAGATTGCTGGGTTCATGCCCGTAAAACCAGGTGGGAATCGCGACGCTTGCTGCTCCATCAGGGTGCAGATCGACGACCTGTTTTGCCGTGGAAAAATATCCACCGTCCGTGTAAACCGGTGCCCTTGAAAGTATGGTAAGACTTTTCTCCAGCAGTTCATCCGCCCCGTTTGCCAGCCATGCACCAAGATTCGCAGCCTCCATCATCCCTGGACCGCCACCACTTGCGATGAAGTAACCCCTGCGGGTTAAAGAACGCGCAATTCTAACTACTTTTTCGTAAAAAGGATCCGTCCGCGGAGTTCCATGTCCTCCCATAATAGCCACGACTTTTTTCGGACCCTTCCCATCCGTCCGCCCGTCGAGAAGATCGTGGATAGCATCGTCGATGGCATGATCATGAAGTCTTTGCGCGAGAGCTTCGAGAACATTGGTGCGGTGCCGCCCCCCTTTTTCGTAATGATCGTAGATTCGCTTGTCCACTGACAGGTCCTCTCCCTCACTCCATCCGGCAGTGAGTTCTTCACGCGTATACAGCTCAGGTCGATAAGGCTTGTAAGGAAGTCGCGGCAACTTTGGGAAAATCAGCGCGCCCCCTTCCCTCAATCTCTCCTGAAATGATAGAGAAGGAAAACTGCAGCCCAGGAAAACAGCCCCTTCAACACGGATTTTCTCCCAGTTCGCAATCACTTCCCCCAGATTCAATCCCTGAATGACACAGTCCCTTAGCTGATTCTCTTTAGTCAGATAATCCTCCAGCGAATCGATCTCGTGTATTTCTCTCATTTCTCTTCAAAAATGAATCTGCCAAAAGAAGCGGGAACATGAAAGTCAGGAACCTCTGACGCCGGGTCAACCCAACTGATCCATTCCTGGCGAATACTCCCATCCGCATTATGAGAGAATTCCGCACGGTAAACACCGGTGATCATTTCCTGCCCCCGTAGACATCCGAGATTCCGCAATACCTGCAGATCAACCCTTCCCGAGACGACATAGCCCCGCTCTGTCACTTCACCTTCCAATTCAAGCTTCGGCATTTTCCAGACCGGGTCGATTTCTCGATGGTATCGCCCTTCGTAATCATAGACTCCTCCCCGAGGATCCATCTCCAGGCCATAATACGGCTTGCTCATATCAGGGGTTTGAGAAAAAAATAATTCCGCCCTATCCGACCCTAAAACCGCCTCATCAGGATCTTTCGAGGAGTCCAGAACGACATCATCATCGTGAATATCGAAACGAAAGTGGAGGGTCTGCTCATCCGCCAAAGCCCGGAACTCTGTCAGGGGAGCATCTTCATTTTTCCAGGGAAAGACGAAATCCGTCAGGAGTTCTGCATTTTCCCATTTCAATTCCGCTTTAACCCGGCGCACACGATAAATTTTCTGGTCGTTCATTTCAAAAGGGAGAATATCTGAGAAAGGCTCGTAATCACAGCATCCGGATGACAGTCCTTCAATCGGTCATCATCCTTTCTCCAGCGAAGGCTTCGATTATCACCGGCAAAAAGCACGGTCCGAAATCCCTCTTCCGACGAGGGCCAAACATCTTTCAGCATGTCATTTCCAATGTAGAGCGTGTTTTCAGGACTGACTCCTTTCCCGGCCAGTTCCGCGTAGAGTCGTCGAGAAGGTTTTCCTTCCCTCATTTTGTAGGAATAAATCATCAGGTCTTTGTCGAATCCCAATTCCTCCAGGGTGTTCCCAAGAAATGCGGGGAACATGTACTTCGTATAAAATTGAGCATTGGAAACAATACCAAGCTTGAGTCCTTTAGCCCGCAAGCCTTCAAGAACAGACTTTAACTCCGGCATCGGCCACACCGGATTCGCAGCGCATTCATAAACAATCGCGATCTCTTCAATCTTCGCGGACGACATTTCGCCTTTACCAAACTTCGAAACAAATTCTTTCCAGACCTCCCTTATCTCCACCTCGGGATGCGAGATACCCGCAGCGAGGGACCCGGCTTGGTGCTCTTCAATAATCTGTCTGTACAATTCAAGCCCGGACGCTGCATCGAGCGAGATCCCTGCATGTTCCAGAGCAGCATCCATCGCTGAATCCGGTGAAGCTTCCCCGGCGAGACTGATGTCACCCGCTGCTGAGATTATCAAAGTACCGTAGATATCGAATACGATTGCTTCAATGTTCCCGAACCTCTTCAACACCGGATCTTCACCTGTTGGCAGTGGAGACAGAGGCTGAGAGTATTTCTGAAAATAGCGGGCGTAGTTCATGCTCGTGCCCCTAGGTTCTCAGCAGATTCAAACGACCCGGATCGAGGAATTGATTTAGAACTTCCCCAGTCTCCACGTGACGGACTTTCCCGGTCCATCCTTTCCGCACTTTCCCGTAAATCTCTTTCAAGCGGTTACCATAGGATTCGACACAGTAGAGCCCTTGGATCAGTTCTCTTTTCTCAGCGATCTCCTGCTCCGTACCGGGAGCTATATTGGGAACTTCCAACTCATTTATTAACTCCGGGTTTCCTGCAATCTTCCTGAGGATCTCCATCTGAAATCTCTCACTCAACTTTCCAAAATCGATACAGCCCTTCTGCACCCAATGAGCCCACGCCTTTTCCACCGCATCCCCGGGAAGCTTGCGATGATAAGCGAGGTATCCTTGGCGCAGCGCCGAGTCCATCTCCTTTCGAATCTCGTTTTCATCCAACCAAACAAGAGGAATATTGATCCGTTCGTAGAGATGACCGAGCTCAATTCCCTGCGCGGAAAAGTCATCGGTAATGGATGGAAGATTGCGACCTGCGACCGATTTCCCCACAAGCCAGGGTTCCAGAAAAGCAAGACCAAACCCCTCTGCTATGCTCGTCGTAACAATCAAATCCGACCATCCTATCAAATCGGTAAACGGATACTGACCGTCGTCGCACATGCCAAGAGTAACCGGCAGTTCCAACTCCGCTGCCAGAACTTTCCATTGATCATGAATCGATATCCACTCGGGATTCTCGGGAGACAGCGTGGTGGCAAAATGAATACGCCCCTCATGAAGCTGGGACAACAAAAGCAACTCACCAATATTTTTCCGCCTGATCCCGCGGGTCGGATACAAGGCAAAAATTTTATCCTTCGCGAAGGGGCGATCATCCGGCTTTGTCTGCACTTCCAATCCGGTCACGGCATTGGGAAGAAGGTGTAAATTCCCCGATGGAACTCCTGCTGATGCTAGAAAACTCCAATCCCGCTTATTAATCGCAGCATAGTGAATTTGTTTCGCCAGGGGATAGACGCCTGCTTCAAATCTCAACTCGGAATCGTAGAAAGATCGCTGAGTCGCATAATTTGTTGGCCGTCCATCTTCAGAAAAATCATGCATCTGGAGAAGCACCCGCTGACCGCGCTCCGCAAGTTCACGAGTGACACTGGGAACAAGAACATTTTTACCGAGACTGTGATTATGGAAGTGCCAAATATCAGGAAGCGATCCAAAATGATCGCGGGCCATTTCCATGAGTGCCTCTGTGAGACTCATGGAAATAGTTACATTTCCCGATCTTCGATACGCCAGACCGGGCAGAACTTTCGCATCCGGAAAATCAGTTCGGGAAGCAGGCTCTTCCCCGGAAATCACCAGAACCTCACATTCTTTACCTGCAACAGCCGCCATGGCCGATTCGATGACGCGGGTCACCCCGCCGCGCCTCAAATGATAATGGACTACGGCTACTTTCATCTTCAATTCAACCTCTGCCCCGGCTTTTGAGATAAGCTGGAATCGTGTTCATAGGAGGGCGTTCCTCTTCGACAATCTCTTTCAAAACCTGCTCATAAGTCTTCCCTTCCACCTGAAACTGCCGAAAAATCGTTTCCATTTGCGGCAGGTCTGTGACCATTCCCAAACTCTCAAGACGATTGAGAAAACTTTGAAGAATCCCGAATGCCATCTTCCCCAAATCGGTGGTCGCCTGATTCCGGTGTACCCGGCTGTCGAGATCCGTTTGAGCAAAAGCACTGAGGCCCCACTTTTGATAAACATCAATCAAATGGGAGGTTTCAACGCCGTAACCGATCGGGAACGGGATTTCCTCCAGCACTTCACGGCGCACCGCATATTCGCCTGACAAAGGCTGAACCATTGCCGTGAGTTCAGGGAAGAATAGAGAAAAAAGCGGGCGCACTAGAATCTCAGTGACCCGTCCTCCTCCCGAGGGCCTGACGCCTTCCGAAAAAGCCAGCGGGCGATCATAGAATGCTTTTACATAATGAACTTCCGGACGGTAGATCAGTGGAGCGACCAGCCCGGTCACAAAACGCGCGTGAATATTCGTAATGTCGGCATCAACGTAGCAAATGATATCCCCTTTTAACTGGTGAATCGCCTTCCACAGATTCTCCCCTTTCCCCGGTTTGAATCCTTCCTCAGGAAGAATATCTGCTGATAAATAGGTGTCTGCACCATAGCTGGCAGCGACTTCGAGGGTCTTGTCTTTCGATCCTGAATCAATGACTGCAATTTCGTCCACGAGCGGATAGCGATCCATCAGTTCACTTTTGAAAATGATAATCTCTTTCCCAATCGTCTTTTCCTCGTTCAGCGTGGGAATACAGAGACTGATGCTCTGCCCCGATTTCTCCTTTGCCTCAACCAGCTTTTCCACATCCCAGAAATCGCTGTGATGATAGGTATTTGTCGAAAGCCAGTCCGAAATAATTTTAGTCGTCGAACTCATTTTTCGTCTGTCGGATCAAAGGAGGAATCCATGAATTTCAAAAGCGAAACCAACTGAGCCAGCCCATCGAAGACTGGCTCAATCAAAATCGATTCATTTTTTGCGTGACGATTGTCCCCTTTGGTAAGTCCCAAAGTCAACGCGGGAATTTTTTTGTCGAGAAGTGCAGAAAGCTCTGAAACACTTGGCGCAATCTTGGTTTTAATACCCAACTCACTGAGCGTTTCTCTGGCCTTTCGAACCAGAGGATGATCAAACCCGATATCGCCGGGAGAACGCTGCGCCAAAATCGCGAGACTTGCTTCGCACTGATCCATGGCCCTGCACTCTTCTACAATATCCTGAATCTCACCCTGTACTCTCGCGACAACATCGGCACTCTCACTGCGAATTTCAAAACGGAGCCTGCCGGTCGTGGGCGGCACATTATAGCCGGATCCAGCCTCAACCGAGCCTAGTAGAATCGCTGTGCGCGGCTTTTCGGGACGCTCGATCGCAAGGATCGAGTTGATGATTTTATTCAAAGAGCCGATTGCACTGGAGCGATCCATCTGCAAAACGTCCGGCTCTTCCCCGACGCTCACCTCAATTTCACCACGGGCCATGCCCATACTCGAATAGCTTAAACGGCCCAATTGGGTTCCTTCCAGACAGAGCGCTGAGTCAATCCCAACTTTGGTATTCTCCAGAAAGAATCTCATCCCGGCGAGATCACCCCGACCAAAACTGCAGGTATTTCCAAGCAGAATCAGATTGGACTCCAGCTCAATATCCAACTTCTCAAGAATGATCGGAAGAGTTGCAAGGACTGCGACCCCAAGACTGTTGTCCGCGACCCCGCGCCCCTGCATTGAATCTGCAGAAACAGAAATCGTGTGGTCTTCTTTCTTTTCCCAGATCTTATCCACATGAGCGGCCACGAGGATATTACGCTCGCCAACTGTGCCGGGGATAAAGCCTGTGGCATTTCCCGCTTCATCAATGGATACGTTGTTCAATCCCGCTTCGTTAAATCGGTTGAACAGAAACTTGACCACCCCCTCTTCATGAAAAGTCGGGGAAGGAATTTCCGCCGCCATGACTACGTTGGCCAACAGAATTTCCCGGAGCTCAATGAGCTCTTGCCGATATTCCGACACTTGTTCTACTTCAGTTTCTTTTTTAGCTTCGCCCATGAATATTCTGGGAGAACCTAGTGTTTGATCAGAGGTAGGAAAGAAATTTCGCCAAGTTTTTTCCCGAAGAAAGGGCATGATTAATGCGTATTTCTGGAATAGGGCGAGAATAGCAAAAATGAATTTTGGATTTGTATCAACACGATTTTCCGGTACCGACGGCGTCTCTTTGGAGGCAGCCAAGTGGGCCGAAGTGTTGTGGAGGGATGGTCATATATCTCATTGGTATTCAGGGCTTAGCGATCGACAGGATGAAATTTCCATGTGTGTTCCCGAGGCCTATTTCGGGCACCCTGAAAACGAGTGGATCAACCGACGAATCTGGTCGACGACCGTGCGTTCGCGAGAAGTGTCCGACCGGATCCGGATTTTAGCAGATTATCTGAAACACACCCTTTATCAGTTTGTGGAGAAATTTTCGATCGATGTCCTGGTTCCGGAGAATGCGATCACAATCCCCATGAACCTCCCGCTCGGCATGGCCATTACGGAGTTCATCGCCGAAACCGGGATACCCACGATCGCTCATCATCATGATTTCTATTGGGAGCGAACCAGGTTTTCCATCTCAGGGGTCAACGACCTGCTCGACATGGCATTTCCGCCGCGCCTCCCTAACATGGTGCACACCGTGATTAACGCAGCAGCCCAGGAACAAATTTCCCGAAGGAAAGGAGTCGGCGCCATCCTCATTCCCAACGTATTTGATTTCGAACAACCGCCGGAGCCTGTTGATAACTACGCAGATGACGTTCGCAAGAGTCTCAACCTTTCAGACGATGATATTTTCATCCTGCAGCCCACACGAATCGTTCCTCGAAAAGGAATCGAGCATGCCATCAAGCTGGTTGGTATGCTCAAAGATCCCCGTTGCAAACTGGTGATTTCTCATGACTCGGGAGACGAAGGTTACGAATATCAGGGGATGCTCGAGGAACTGGCGAATCAGGAAAATGTCGATCTCCGTTTCGTCGGCGATCGGGTCAGCGAAGTTCGCCAACTCGATTCCGACGGCAGAAAACTCTATACTCTGTGGGATCTGTATCCACACGCTGATCTCGTAACTTATCCCAGCACTTACGAAGGATTCGGTAACGCCTTGCTTGAAGCAATTTATTTTAAGAAACCGGTCGTGATCAATCGCTACAGTATTTTTGTGGAAGACATCGAGCCCAAGGGATTTCAACTTGCAGTGATGGACGGAGTCGTGACGCACAGCGTAGTCCGGCACGTTCGGCGACTGCTTGACGATGAGCAGTACCGACAGGAAACAGTCGAGAAAAATTACGAAGTGGCGAGTCACTTCTACAGCTATGAAGTGCTCAGGCGCAGCTTTGCATCCATTCTCGGAGCACTGACCGGATGGGCTCCCAGAAACGGCAAAAATAAGGGGACTGGCAAATGACTCATCTATCCAGGGAACTTGAAAACCGGCTGCGGCGACGGCTGGTAAAATTATATGGGAAAGAGGCCGCACCCGATTTGCTTCGGCGGTTTCGCATGATGCTCGGCCGCTACGGGATCACCGCCAAAGAAGGTTCGAAATCAAGATGGTCGGAGAGAGACACCATGCTGATCACCTATGCGGATTCCCTTCAAGACGGGAATAAGGCGCCTCTGTCAGTGCTTCATCAGTTCCTTAAAGAAGAAGTAGAAGAAGCGATTGAGATCGTTCACCTTCTGCCATTTTTCCCGTGGTCTTCCGATGACGGATTCAGCGTCATCGACTACCGCAAAATTGATTCCACCTGCGGCACCTGGTCGGATATCGAAAAACTTGGGGAGGACTTCGACCTGATGTTCGATTTTGTTCTCAACCACTGTTCACGTAAGAACCAATGGTTCCGTGACTTTGTGATCGGAGTTGCTCCGGCCAGGGACTATTTTGTCACTGCCGATCCTGATGCAGACTTCTCTGAAGTCGTCCGCCCCCGCTCCAGCGAGCTGCTGACAAAGACACCAACACGCAACGGCGATAAGTGGGTCTGGACAACCTTCAGTTCTGATCAGGTCGACTTGAACTGGAAAAACCCAGACCTGCTCTTTGAGTTTCTCGACATTCTGTTCCTTTATCTTTCCAAGGGATCTAGATTCCTTCGTCTCGACGCGGTCGCATTTCTCTGGAAAAAGATTGGAACAGACTGTCTTCACCTGCCGGAGACACACGAGGTGGTAAAACTTTTTCGCGATGTCCTCAATATCGTTTCGCCGGATTCAATCCTCCTGACCGAAACCAACGTTCCCCATGAAGAGAATCTCAGCTATTTCGGAAAAGGCGATGAGGCTCACATGGTCTACAACTTTTCCCTGCCTCCTCTGGTTCTTTATGGTTACCTGAAGAACGATTCGAGTCTTCTCGCCAAATGGGCAGATTCGCTTCCCACCCTTCCCAAAGGACAGTGCTTTCTAAATTTCACAGCTTCTCATGACGGGATTGGGGTTCGTCCACTTCAGGGTCTCGTCGGTAAAGAGGATTTGGACTGGCTGATAGATCAGGTCAGGGAACGGGACGGACAGGTATCAATGCGCGCCATGCCGGATGGAAGCGAATCCCCCTATGAACTCAACATTTCCTACATGGAAGCACTGAGAGTTAAGGGCGATGAACAACTAAGTACGAGGCGATTCCTTTCATCGCAGGCTTTGATGCTTTCGATGCCGGGAATACCTGCGATTTATATTCACTCTCTTCTTGGAACCCCAAACGATCTCGAAGGATTGAAGAAGCTGGGGTACAACCGCGCCATCAACCGGAAAAAATGGAACCTGCAGGACCTGAAAGCGGAACTGAACAAGGATGGTTCTGCGCAGAACATCAATTTTGAGCAATACCAATCGCTCTTGAAAATCAGACGGGAAGAATCGGCATTTTCCCCGGGAGCAGCATTTACAGTTCTTTCAACTGCTCCCGGTTTATTTGCCTTTATTCGCACCTGCCCCGCAACGGGAACAGAAATCCTTTGTCTCTACAATTTTCTGGAAGAGGAACTGGATCTATCGGCTCAGGTCAGCGAAACAATCGGATTGCAGATTAAAGATGCGCATCAGCTCATCGCTTCGGAAACCGGAGAAGGGCTGAAAATGATCGAGCCTTGCGGTTTCCGTTGGCTCCGAATACAGAAAAAGCAGTGATTCATGAATCACTGCCTTCACTCCGGAAAAAGTGTTTCCGGTTCAGTAGAATTGCCTCGTCGGCTATCTTTTCCTTTTCTTCTTCCGTGCCCCTTTTTTCTTCACTGAGAAACGGGAAACGTCAACGACTGTAGAATCCGTATCCAGATAAGACCTTATCCAGATTTTCGTAGATTTTGTCTGCGTTTTCTTAAGCTTCCGGGGTTTGACAAATACCTTATAGGACTTCTCCTCAAGAGGGGTGAAGCCCACTCCAACTGAAGTTGTTACCTCCCCGGTCACATTTGTCCAAACTCCGTTATCCAAACGGTAATAGACTACATTGAAATATCGACTGGCACGAGTACCGCTCGTAACCACATCCGTATCAACAGCTCCTTCGTTCTCAACCGAGAAGTAGGCTATATGCGCTTTGTTACTCTTACTTGTAGATGAGAGAGTCTGCCCACCGCCGCCGAACGTACTGACTGAGTTCTTCCCTCGCAACGCTGCCAGGTTCTTACCAAGGGCTGCATCCACAAGGTTCCCGTTTTCGCCGGACGTCAAAGACTTCCATTTCAAGTCATACACTCCCCCACCGGTTCCGGATTTCGGCGCTACACGGATGTAGTAATCGCCCCCGTTACCCGGAAACAAGTGACTGATCGCCTCGTTGGGATCGGTTGAAGTAGACTGCTTCAACATCGTTCCAGCACCGTCATAAAGGCCCAAGTCAATGTCACCCGATGACGCAGGAAAAGTGAGCAGAATGTCCACTTGATTGTTACTTCCACCAAGGCTGACCTTATACCAGTCAATATCCTCAGCAATGGCTGTTCCCAGGGAATCGCTGAACCAGGTCTCTTCGGTGAATCCGAGACTATACGCGGTCCCCATGACATCATTGTTCTCGTAGAGGTCATCAGTGAGTGATTCCGCCGTAGTATGCCCGTAGTCACCTGTATCGAAAGAAGAAGAACCAGCGCTGTTAATCGCTTTCACAAAATAGAAGTATGTCCTGCCATCGAGCGCGGAGTAATCTCGAAAGAAAAGGTTGCCCGTAGTATTCCCAAGATAAAACGCTTCATTCGGAGAATCGGTAAAGCCACGAAACACCTGATATTGCGTAGTTTCCGCAGTTCCATCCCAGGAAACCTTAACACTGGTGCCGGACAGACCTTTCTCGACAGTTACGCCACCGGGAGCATTCGGTGGGGCTACCTCACGAAAACCAGCATCACGCAGACTCGCAGGGGAGTTTCCATCATTGTTGTATGCGTAAACATAGTAGTAGTAGGTCGTGCCACCAACTCCACTGGTGTCTTGATAACTGGTGGTCGGTGAATTCGCCAAAAACGAACCAGCACCATTCGAGGCAGTATGGCGATAGATGCGATAGCCCGTGACATTCGAAACGGCATTCCAGGTTACTTCCGTGTAGACATTGGAGGTGCCATCCGTCGCAGTAACACCGTCGGGTCTGTCAGGCAGAGGTGATCTTCTCACCCCTACATCAATATTACTGAAACCCGACTCACCACTCGTATTGGTGCTGGTTACATAATAGTAATAATTCGTTTCCGGCGTTGGAGAGGTGTCATTGTAAGCGACCGTTGCACCGCCACTGAGAGTCTGGATCAGCTGCCCCCCGCTGGTGCTGTTGGAGGTATTGCGATACAATTTGTATCCCGAAGCCCAGGAGGCCGCCGACCAGGTCACTCGAATGTAATTCGAATTCGTTCTGTCGGTAGCGCTCAAACCAGAAGGCACGTCGGGTAAGGGCAATGCCCTGGAACCCGTCTCAACAGCACTGAAGCCGGACTCTCCAACTGCATTGTACGCTTTGAGCCAGTAGTAATACGTCGTCTCCGGAACCGTTCCACTCGTGTGGGTAAAACTCGTTCCTGCAGTATCCGTAAGCAGAGTGGCGCTGCCGGAAGCGTTGCTTGTATTGAAGTACAATCGATATCCAGTCGCGTCCTGAAGCGAATCCCATGTCACAGCGATCCCCAGCGCCGTAGTATTGTCGGCTGCCGTAAGACCTGTCGGAGGGGAAGGAATATCACTGTGCGCATAGGTTCCCGTGAGCGTATATTGACCGAGACTGCCGTAATCAGTGTAACCGGTCAATCCCGTTCCAAGCCCAACACCACTCACCTCAATGTAATAGGTGCCGGCAGGGTTGCTGCCCGAATTGATGGAGGCACTCCACGGATTACTTCCAGGTCCACCAGTTGGATTGTTGGATTGAATAACTCCCCCGGATGAATTCAACAACCTTAAGCGAATATCGAGATCGCGATAATTAGAGATCGTCGCCGCCGAAAGCGTTATTGCTCCCGCCTTATTAGTCGTAAGACGGAACATATCGACATCACTGGTTCGCTCGATAATCCCGTTTCGCGTAAATGCTCTGGCGCTACCGGCCGTAATGATTGACGGACTGCCCGTCGTGTTCCCGTAATCATCTGTCCGATAAGGAAGATCCTGAGTAATCCTCACCAAATCATCTTGCTGGTTATTTGCATCAGGGTATTCCCCTTTCGACCATTGAACAATGTGTTGACCATAACTCGCACCCATAATAGGTCCCCATTCCACTCCGGAAGAGTGAGTGTGGCCGCCGTAATACGACGCGCTACTGGTAGCATCGTGCCCCAATCCGAGCTGGTGCCCCGCCTCGTGACTACCTGCCTCCGAAGCTCCATTCAAACCGGCGTTGAACACCCAACACATGTAGTTGGAGTTGCTTCCGTATGAATTCAGATAGGCGACACCACCAGCTCCCGGGTAAAAGTCCGTCGTCGGAGTAAAAATCACCATGCAACGGTTTGCGGAACTGGCGTTGTTAAACACGGAGCGTTGAGTCGTCACGTTTACATTGAAAGGCGCGAAATCCTCCGCCATCACTTCCCAGATCCCCTGAATGTTATTTTGGTTTCCGTAGGCAGCAGCATTGATCGGACTTCCGTCCCGACCATTGATCGTGTTCCAGCTTGAACCTGTGACCGTCTCACCATCAAAGTCCAGATAGATCACCCGTGCGGCACCCGGCAAGCTGTTGAGAGTAGGAATCACTCCCTGAGGATCGCCCTCTCCTTCTGATGCTTCCTCTTCACCGTTGTCCGGCGCTGGAATCAATCCTACCGCGGCAGCACCATGTTCCACTTTCGCACAGATCAAATCATCGATCGCTTTTCTTTCGAGCAAAACTTTGTCAGCATCTTTGTCCGCCATCGTAATTTCGAAGGCGACGGGGCTGTCCTTCTGCGTGATCGAGCCGGTCACAAGGCCCTCCGGATCCTGTGCCAGAAACAAAGAAGAATGAGCAAACAAATCGAGAGAAACGCCGATCACTTTGCCTGCGCCCTCCTTCGCCTCCTTCATCGAAACGATCCCTGACAAGGGCGGCTCTTCGGAAATGGTGACGGTATCTCCTTTTTCCGCTTCGTATAAAACATCAAAAATCCCTGCAGGAATTTCTGCTTTTCCAAATCTGGCCAGTGAAGCAAAAGTCCGTTCCCCGCTTTTATTCACTCCCGGTTCCATCGTAATCGATTTCCCCTTAGATTTCTCGATTTCGTCCAGAGGCTCTGCTTTTTTTGTTACCACAGAAACAGATGAATTGACCTCGTCCGAATGAATATCCGATTCAACGACTTCTTCCGTCGCAACCGATCCATTTTCCGAAGAAGGCAAGACACTCGCGACTTCCGTCTCCCGGACTCCGGGAGAATCACTGCCCTTGTCCCGGTCGTAACCTTTTAAAACTAGCAAAACAGCAACCGCGATAACAAGAGCTGTGGCGATGGAAAATATTCGGGAATTCATAGAATGAGGGAAATAAAGCAATCTGCTCTCGCAATTGACGCGAGATCAGAAAATTGTGACAAGATAATACTGAACCAAAAACGATTGATTGTCGAGGCACTATGGGCAAAAGCCCCGAACTTAAATCACAGAAAATCCAAAAAATTAGATTTTCCAGACTGAAGAAAGGATTTAGCCCTTCTTTTTCTTCTTTTTCCCCGGTTTTGGGGGATTCGGATTACCATTCAGGTAGGCAATACGACGATACACTTCACCGTCATCCACCTTCATCTTCAGATTCGCTGGATCGAGCGGGTAGGAAATTGCTCCGTGATCCTGTAAATAAACGACAGAATTCAATGTGATCAACGCCTCCACAGGATTCTGTGTGGTATTCAAGACCTCTGTAAAAGTGGAGCGGGGATCTTGCTGCTTCACCTCAGCCAGAAACTCAGCAGTCTTCACCCTTACCAAAAGATTCTCGTCTTTCAGCAGCGTTTCTGCTTTCTCAACCATGTCCGATGCCGCCTCGCCAAGACTGGTGCATGTATTCGCTGCCCAATACCGGATCATGGGATCACTGGAACCGAGAGCCTCCTCCAGTGATTCTTCAATTTCTTCATAGCTTTGCAGTGCAAGATCCGCAGCTTCAAGCATTTGTGCAATTCGATCGCGATTCTTCCGCCCAAATTCCACAGGATTGTTCATCGCTTCATCGTAGAGAACACTTTCGGGGAAAAATCCCAGGTCCGGCAGACTCTTCACTTTTTCCTGCAGAGTTTCTCTCATCGCCATCAATCGATCCTGATGGGCACTCTCTCCGGCGAGATTATTGACCTCGTCAGGATCCGATTCCAAATCATACAAAGCCTCAACCTGCTTCGCCTCGAAGAAAAGTCGTTGCGATGAGCCTAGCTTTCTCTCTTTAAAAAGTGTCCGCCACTCCTGATACGCCAGCATTTTGTAGCGATAATTGTTCTGCAGTCCATCCGGATAAAACGGCTGGTAGTTACGAATATATTTCCACTTTCCAATCCGCACAGCCCGGACCATGTCGTATTTCTCGTCAAAACGATCGGCGTGGGAAAAAACCGTATCCCTTTTATTCACCTCATCCATGGAAACTCCATTTCCGAGAAAAGGAACTCCGTCCATCTGCTTAGGAACCTCAAGTCCAGCCAGTTTCAGCAGGGTAGGACCAAAATCAATAAAACTGACAAAGCCGTTCACAGTGTCTCCGCGCTGGGCATCGACGAGATGTTTCCACTTCTCCGGAACGCGAACTACCAAAGGCACGTGCACCCCGGACTCATAAATGTATCCCTTACTCCGCGGAAGCACTCCCCCGTGGTCTCCAAAATAAAAGATGAAGGTGTCCTCGAGAAGCCCGTCCTCACGGAGCTTTTCGACCGTTTTCCCGACGATATTGTCGATCTTCTTGTGATCATCCCGGTATTTTGCAGCGGTGTAGCGAAACAAATCGGTGTCGGGGAAATATTCCTGCAGAGGCGTCGTGGCCGGATCCGTCTCCGTCTTTTGCGTTTTATATTGTTCCTCAGAAAAATGGAGCCGCCCTTCGTGTGACTCGCCATGAGACTGCATGTGGAAAAACGACTGCTCCGGTTTAGGTCGATTCCGCCAGTCCGCCTTTCCCGAAGATTCGTCCCAGACTCCCGTTCCTTCGACCGCATTGTAATCCTTTTTTGAATTGTTCGTGGTGTAGTAACCCGCGTCCCTGAGATAGGCCGCAAACATCTTCAAACCCTCAGGCATCTCAGCCAGCTTACTCCTCCGATGATAGTGCGTTCCGATCCGCGGAGCGTAACAACCGGTAGCGAGTGTCGTTCTGGCTACTGAACAGACAGGGGCGTTGGAAAACGCGCGGGAAAAGATCAACCCGTTTTCGGCCAGTTTCGCGATGTTCGGAGTTTCCGTTCCCCTCTCATCAAAAAGCTTGAGGTAGTGTTTGGAATTGTCTTCCGAAACGATCCATACAAAATTCGGACCTTTACCCTCCGCCGACAAAAAGAATGGGGAAAAACAAAGGAATAGAGCGAGAAATTTCATCATCAAAAATTCAGGAATGTAAAATACAAGGCCTCAACCGGACCCTTTGATGGAGCGTCAGCATAGCGCAACAGGATAGCACGGTAGAGGTACCTCCTTTGATTATCAACCCATCAGAGACGATGCAATCTTTTCCTCACTCCGGCGACGTTTTCGCCGTAACCTTTCCGGCGCACATGTCCGAACAGGAAAAACAGATTCTGGTCAATTCCATCGGGGATACCTTTCTTCCCGAAGCGGAATTGTGGTTGGACCCCCACCGGCCGCGGGACATTGCTTTCGTCTCTCACGCTCATGCCGATCACTTCGCAACGCACGGTAAAATCATTACTTCCGCAGCGAATCAGAGGATTGTTGAGGCTCGATTCAATGCCCGCAAATCAGAGTTTCTCGGCTTGGAATTCGGAGAAATTCACGACCTCAAAAACGGCTTTGAAATCAAGATGCTCCCTGCCGGCCATATTGCGGGATCATCCATGCTTCACATCACGAGACAGGAAGACGGTGCCTCCCTTCTTCACACCGGCGACTTCAAACTTCGCCCCGGTTTTTCGGCGGAAAAATGCCAAGCGGAACAGGCAGATACTCTCATCATGGAGACCACCTTCGGCTTGCCTAAATTTCGATTGCCGCCGTCGGATGAAACCCACAGCCGGATGGCACAGTTTGCAGTCAATTCCATTGAAAACGGGAAAATCCCGGTTTTCCTCGCCTATTCCCTGGGGAAAGCCCAGGAAGTCCTGATGGCTCTGCATCACCTCGTTCCGAGCTTGGAATTCCAAGTCCATCCCTCCGTTGCAAAAATGAACAAAGTCGTTGCCGAATTAGGATTCCAACTCCCTGCCTGCACGGAATTTTCACCGGACAATCGATCACCGGAGAACCATGTCCTTGTCATTCCGCCAAACGCAATGAAAAGCGACGCAGTTCAAAAATTTCGAAAGCAGTTTCGCATTGCCATGGTCACAGGGTGGGGCGTCGACTCCAGCGCCAAATATCGATATCGGGCTGACGAAGTTTTCCCTCTTTCCGATCATGCCGACTACGACGATCTGCATCGATTTGTAGAAATGGTCAATCCCTCGCTGGTTCTGACTATTCATGGCTCCGTCAATGAATTCGCCCGCGACCTTCGCGCCCGTGGCATCGAGGCACGACCTCTCGAAGAATCCGCTCAATCGGAATTGGACTTCGACGATTCAACCGGCCTGGCTCATCGATTGCACCCTCTTGAGTCCGAAGACAGCCTGCCCGATTCCGAATTTGGAGAATTTACGCGAACAATCAGAGCAGCCGATCTGGCCATTGGCAAACCGGCAAAAGAAAAAATCCTTCAGAAGTATTTGTCCGGCCTCGATCCTGAAAAACGCCGCACAGTGAAGGCGTGGCTACATGGAAAAATCAGTCTCGTCGAATGGTCCGTGGTGCGCCGATCCTTACTTGAGGTATCGGACCTGAGCCTGGGAGAGTTTCGACAAATCTGCCCGTCGAAAGCCGACGCAGCGACCAGCGCTCATCCAATCCTCTCAGGGAAAACAAATTTCCGGGGGCACAGCATTCTCGAGGTCCATCAGTTTTTCCTCTCCCTGGAAAATCCGAGCGGAGCCATGGCAAAACTCGGCCTCCTCACAGAGATACTCCGGAATCTCCACCCCCTCGAAGGAGCCCTCATCGTCGCGATTTTGACCGGGCAGCTACCGAGAGGCCTCGGGCCCGGAATCGACTGAAGCACAGCGCCGACACCCTGCCTCAGTTCTTCGCCGCTTTCAGGATTTTCACAAGATCAATAAACTCGGACCGATAGCCGAGAGGATCGTTTCCTTTGCCGCTTTCGGCGAGCCGGACTACGTCATCAAGAGAGGCCTCACTGGCGCTTTCATGATCCCGCAGAATCAGGCCGAAGAGCGAAACTGCTGATGCAAAACGGAAGTCACCTGTTGCCTTTTCCCACTTGGTATCCACCGGAACGATGACCTGCTCGATTGGAGTCGAGACATCGCTGTCAGGTCGTTTGTAGCGAAGCTTCAAAAGAGCCAGCTCCTTACTCTCGACCAGTTCCAACTCCTGCTTCGGTTTCGATGCTTTCTGATAACGAAGATCATCAACGCCCTTCATCCCCACACCAGCAGGAATGATTTCGTAAATGGCGGTCACCGAATGTCCCGATCCAACTTCACCGGCATCGACTTTGTCATTCGCGAAATCCTCAGCTTTGAGTTTGCGGTTCGCGTATCCGATAAGGCGGTATCCGTCGACCTTGGCCGGATTGAATTCGATCTGAATCTTCACATCCTTGGCAATGGTAACCAGCGTTCCCATGAGATCGCGCAGCAGTACCTTGCGGGCTTCCGCGAGACTGTCGATGAAGAAGTAGTTTCCATTCCCTTTGTTGGTAATCTCTTCGAGCATGCTGTCATTGAGATTGTCATTACCATATCCTAACACGCTCAGAAAAACGCCATCCTTGGCACGGCTTTCGACCATTTTGACCAGGGACTCATTTCCTGTGATTCCGACATTGAAGTCGCCATCTGTGCACAGGATGACCCGGTTGACTCCTCCTTCGATAAAGTTCTCTTTAGCCATTTGATAGGCCAGCTTGATTCCGGCACCACCGTTGGTCGAGCCACCGGCATTGAGCCTCGTCAATGCATTGGCGATGGCTGCAGTATCGCGACCCGAAGTCGCCGGGAGAGCAAGGCCCTCAGCTCCGGCGTAGACGACCATGCTTACGCAATCGGTTTCCCGAAGTTCTTCGGCCAGCACCATGATGGATTTTTTCACGAGACCCAACTTGTTCGACCGGTCCATCGAACCGGAGACATCGATCAAAAAGACGAGATTAGAATTGGGGCGCTTCTTCTTGGAAATCTCCATTCCCTGAACTCCGACCCGCAGGAGCTGATGGTCAGCGTTCCAGGGGCACGATGCTGTTTCTGTGGCGAAGGAGAAAGGATGATCACCCTTCGGTTTCGAATACTCCCAATCGAAATAGTTGATCATTTCCTCGATCCGAACCGCATCATTTGGAATCTGTCCGATGGAAAGACCCGAGCGAATCATCCCGCGCAAATTGGTCCACGATGCGGTGTCGACATCTGAAGAAAAAGTGGAGAGTGGCTCTTCGCGGGGAGACATCCACTCATTGTCGATGAGTTCGTTGTAGCGTGTGGATTTGGATTTGATCGCAGGAACTCCGCCGGTGACACCGTAGCCGACAGAGAGTCGCACACGCCCATCAAGGGCTTCACCGCCTCTGCTACCTCCCTCTCTTGCCGTCCTGCCAAAAGCCGAATACCCGCTCTGATTTCCGGAAACTTTTGACTCGTTAGTGGGACCCCTCCGCATCTCCGCGTCGACCGAACCACTTCCGGTATAACTGGCCAAGGGCTGTGACACTCCTGTTGCACTATATGTAATTGCTTGCGGCTTTTTGGTGGCATCCGCCCCACCCCCGCCAGCCTGCCCAACAGAACTATTTCCTCCGGAAGAAAGGACAATTGGTCGCCGGGTAGGGATTCGCTTTTTCGCGAGCATTTCGCCGTCTACTCCATCAGCCGGTTCATTTTCCGATACGAATACCCCTCCCGTCTTTGCATCGACCTGAGCTTTCCTGGAAAGGCTGGAATTCAACACCCGGCTTCGACTCTCAGAGGATGTTTTTGTACTCAGGGAATCAACAGGGCCGTCTGGCACCTTACCTGAAGTCAGGTCCTTCAGTCTGCCTCCATGCCCGATCATGGCAAAGGATTTGTTACGGTTCGCGGCCTCTTCTTCGCCGTCCAAACCCTTCCCCACCTGCCTCTGAGCGCTCTCCGAAAGCGTGATTACTCCTCCTGCTTCCAAGGTGATATCTCCCCAATTTCCCGACTGATCAATCGCACCTGCATCTCCGTTTTTCTTCTCAGAAAAAAGATTCGAGAAGGGCTGGGTTTTCCGTATCTCCTCCGGAACTTCTGAACCGCTTTTACGATCAGCGAATACAAAGTCACTGTTGGTAGACTTCACGACGACGTCTCCAGCGGAAACTCCTTTCGATTGAAAACCGCCTGAGCTCTCAGTGCCAGCGATAGAATAGGATTCATCGGATTGCGGGGAAGTGGGAACTGACTTACCGGGCGCGGTCGGCATCTCCCTGCGGATTACTCTGTCCCTTGTTAATGAATTCCCATCAATTTTGATCTTTTCAATGGATGAGGTATCTGCAATTTCAAAATTGAGATCGTAAAGCCCACTGGCATCAGTCCCTTCAAGCTCTTCAATCGGGCCGCTCAAGGCGGGCACTTTTACCGGGCCTTGTTGTTGAGTCCACTTACTCATTTTCCGGCCTGATATATCGTCCGATAAGGTATCGGTATTTGCTGTACTAACAGTCAGGCCGACAGGAACAAGCGAAGCCCCCTTCAAATGATAATTCACCAGCCAGAACAGACCGGCGCTGATAATCACCGCCGCCACAGCTGCTGATCGAACAATAGTCTTCCACGGTCGCGGGGCTGCTTTCGCGATGGGGATCGGAATTGCAACGCCGCTATCGGCATCAATCGCCGCTTCGACACGGTCGAGGAGATCTTCGTCATCGCCTTTGCGATTCGCCGCCGCCTGTTCCAGCAGCGAGTGAGTCAGTGCATCGGCCGGCAAAGCATCGTCGCCGGGAGTATAATCAGTAAATTTGGAATCAGACATGGGATTCAATGGGTTGAGCTGCTGGAGCAAGTTCGGATTTTTGCGAAAGGCATTCGTGCAGAAGGCTGCGTGCTCTTTCGAGTCGTTTGCGAAAGTTGGCGGGTGAAATATTGAGACCGGACGCGGCCTCGTCACCGGTGCGATCTTCAAAGTAAAATTCCTGAACGGCTTCCCGGAATTTCCCGGGTAGTTTGCGGAGGCAGCCGTCGACCATTTCAAAGACATCGCTGCCGCTGTCGGTGCGGAAATTCTGCCAGGCGTCCATGTCAATTTCCAGTTCGACGAAATCGGTGTCGGCGAGAGGAACCCGTTTCATTTTCCGAAACCAGTCTTTGCATTTGTTCCGGGTGATTCCCCGCATCCAGGCTCCGAAATCCCGATCTTCATCAAACTGATCAAAATTCCGCCAGGCCGCGACGAAGGCATCCTGAACGATATCCTGAGCCCCTTCCCGGTTTCGAACAATCGCTCCGGCAAAAGTGAGTATGTCGCGGTGATGTTCCCGCATGAGGCCCGAGAATCTCTGCCGCCTCGTTTCCACTGTGATGATCTCGGGAGAAGTGTCCATTCACTTACTCATTCGCGGGGAGATCACCCCCTTGTGACAAAATCTGCGATTTTTATTTTTCCTCGATGATCTCCGCCGCAGCTTCCTCTTCGATTTTTTTGCGATGGGAGCGCGCATGCATTTTTAGATCGAGTGCAATTTTTCCACCGATCAAAAGCAGAAGCATCACCAAAGGGCTGCCCATCACATTGATGACAAACGCACCGAACAGCACCGCGATATGAAGCACCGCGACCCGCCCGTAGGGGGCAAACATCTGCTTGCTGACATCATTTCGTTTGTATTCCCCGCCTCCGATAAAATTGCTCAGAAAGGAAAAGGCATGACTGACGATGAAGCCCGCAAAAGCCATTCCGATCCCGCCGGTCGCCAGGAGAGCGGGAATATTACTCATTCTTTCACCCTCACCGAGAAGGTCAAAAACGAACTTCCCGTGCACAAAACAGAAGATGCCGTAGTGGACGAGGAAAAAAGGAGTGAAGATAAACTTCTCGATCTGAAGCGCCCCGTCCTTTTCATTTTTCAGCGACAGAATTTTTACGGCATTCAAAACGCCGATGACGAGGTTTTCCAACCAGTAGAGAAAGACGATATCAAAAATTCTCCAACCCCACGCGAAGACTCCGATGAGCGGAATCAGGTTCGCTGCGATGAGGACGGCTCCCGAAGTTTTGACGGATCCCTGAATGGATGCTGGCAAAGGAATTTTCACAGATCTCAGATTTCTTTACTTTTTGTAAATCGACAAGCCAAAGCTCAGGATGTTTTCATTTCCATAAACTGATTCTTGAGGTGGGCGAGCAAATGTATCCCGAGGTCGATGATGATTTTCCCAATCACCAGGCTCACAAGGAGCGTGGTCGTTTCTCCCGCCCGCTCTGCGGCCATCGCCCCGAACATAATCGCGAGGTGGAGCACCACAATCCGCGGGTAGGGCGCAAACATCTGAAACTCCAGAATCGCTCTCTTGAATTCACCCCGGCCGATGTAATTCCGGAAGAAAGAAAAGAGATGACTGATAAACAGAGCAAGCACCGCAACCCAAAGCCCCATTCCGCCGCCCGAATCAAGGTCTTCCGGGGAGACCTCACGTTCTCTTCCCAACATATGCCCAATGAAAGCTCCATGCCCGATGCAAAACCCTCCGTAGTGGATCATGAAAAACGGGATCATCAGAATTTTCCGAAAAAGGATGCTGTCGGCCCCTTCCCTTTTTCTGACGGTGGCAATTCGAAGGATGGTGATGAATCCGATGACCAGATTCTCGAACCAGTAGGTCAAAACGATGTCGAATACATCCCAGCCAAACCAAACCGCCCCGACCAGCGGAACCAGATTGGCAATGATCAGAATGGCACCCGACGAAACCAGGGAAGGAGGCCTAGTGCTGCTGTCATACCGATGAATCACGGAGAAATCCTCTTTGAATCGCTGAAAACTGCAAGCAGGAAAGGCGGGGTATCCGCGAGAAAAACGAAGGAGAAACCGGCAACAATTCCCCTTGATCCCACGCCTCTTCGCGTATAATGTCCGCTCCCTGCTCAAAAAACACGAATTTATGAAAGCGGAAATCCATCCGGAATACAAAGAGTCCACCATTCAGTGCAACTGCGGAAACGTCATTCAGACCCGTTCCACAGTCCCTGACATGCACATTGGTATCTGCTCAGCCTGTCACCCCTTCTTTACTGGAGAACAACGTTTTGTCGATACCGCCGGTCGGGTGGACAAATTCCAGAAGCGCTTCGGCGACGGAACAGGACCTCGCAAGAAAAAGCCCAAGTTGTCCGATCTCAACTAGCTGCTTCAGCTTCTTTTAATCGAAACGGTGACGATACCTTTGCGGGTGTCTTCACCGTTTTTTATTGGTCATTTTGGCCACTTTCCCCTTCGAAGCATCCGAGGAATTCATTCCAATCCACGTTTCATCCGTGCAAAATCCCATAGACAATGGATCATTCAACACGGATGAAGAAGGAAGGAATACGATTTCCACGGATCCAAACTCTTCCGCTGTCAGCTGATTTGTGGAATTCACGGTAGAACTTCTGAAATTTTGATCAAAACCCCAGCTAACTGAAAGACCATTTTGGACTACGCACCTCTCATTGAAAAGAAACGTCTCCGGATTCCCGAACTCGAAGGAATCATGGCGCAGGACGGGTTCTACGACGATCAACGGGCTGCTGCCGACACCTCGCGGGAGTACAACCGAACCAACTCTCTACTCGATGACTGGGACGAATTGACAAAATCCCGGGAGAATCTGGAAGAAAACCGCGAACTGTCCAGATCTGACGATGTAGAGATGGCGGAAATGGCGGCCGAGGAGATTCCTACTTTGGAAAAGCGAATCCTCGAACTCGAGAGTCAGGTTCAATATGCCCTGCTGCCGCACGATCCTACAGAAGACCGCGATGCCATTGTCGAGATCCGCGCCGGAACCGGAGGAGATGAAGCCTCTCTTTTCGCGGGAGACCTTTATCGAATGTACCAGCGCTATTCCGAAAGTCGCGGATGGAGAACTGAATCCATCGATGTCAGCTCTTCGGATGTGGGTGGCTATAAGGAAGTCGTTTTCAAAGTTTCGGGTGAGGAAGTGTTCCGTTTTTTGAAATACGAAAGCGGAGTGCACCGGGTCCAGCGGGTTCCCAACACCGAGACCCAGGGGCGAATTCATACCTCAACCGCCACCGTTGCCGTTCTTCCCGAGGCGGAGGAAGTCGACGTGGAATTGAAACCCGATGAGCTTCACATTCAGGCCACCCGCGCCGGTGGTCCAGGAGGTCAGCACGTCAATACGACCGATTCCGCGGTTCAGATCACCCACCTTCCAACAGGGATCATGGTAAAATGTCAGGACGGTCGGAGCCAGGGTAAGAATAAAGAGAAGGCGCTGCAGATTTTGCGGGCGAAATTGCTCGAAGCAAAAATTCGCGAGGAAGCCGAAAAATATTCCGCTCACCGGAAGAATTTGATCGGCTCGGGTGGTCGTGAGGAAAAAATTCGCACCTACAATTTCCCTCAGAACCGACTCACCGATCATCGGGTCAACATGACCTTGTACAATCTCGATCAGGTCATCGCCGGCGATTTGGAGGAAACGATCGACACCCTGCAAACTTCGGAAATGGAAGACCGCATGGCCGAGTTGGAAGCGAGTGTTTGAGGGGTTTTCCTCGACGAAATCAATCCCCTATCTTGTAGGGCGAGCGCTTCGCTTGCCTTTGTTTTCCTACCCGCGTAGCGGGGTGAAATTTTCGATGGTTTCGGCACTCGATCCCGGGAGATTATTTCGAGCTGCTGGCGCAGTGTTTTTCAAGGTCAGGCGAAGCGCCCGACCTACAGCGGGGTAGAGAAGGGAAAGGAGCCCCCCTTGAATTCGACATTCTCACGGCGGTTTCATCCGAAAATTGATGGGGGAAGCAAATAGCCCCGCCTCCTTTTCGCCCGGTTTCGAATTCCAACTTCTTTCCCTGCTCCGCAGAGGCCCAAGCCTCTTTATTGCTCCGCTCAGGACTCGCGGCGTCCCGCCTATCTGGCTGGTAGGGAACTGAGGCACACCCGGAAGCCCAGGTAATTGAGCCGGCCCTCAGGCGTGAACCCGAAGCGATCGGCAGCGCGGCAGTACTGCGCGTCGTGGTACCAACTGCCGCCACGGAACACGCGGTTTGAGCCCGTCGCGGAACCTGTGGGATCACTGTGCCCATCAGAGTAATAATCCTCGCTATACCAATCCGAACACCATTCCCAAACGTTTCCATGCATATCCAGTAGGCCCCAGTCGTTCGCGGCATAGCTTCCAACATCTGCAGTCTTCTCCAAATACGGCCCCTCAGCCGCGCCGCCATTGGAATAACTCCCATTAAAATTCGCCTGCTTGCTGCTTAGCGAATTCCCATGGGAAAACACCGTCTCCGTCCCCGCCCGGCACGCATACTCCCACTGCGCTTCACTCGGCAACACCCATTTCCAGCCTTTCGGAAGGGGGGCCTTCGCATTCATCTTCTTCAGCCACTCCTGGCAATCCTCCCAACTAACGAAATACATGGGATGCGACGAACCTTCCCCGTTCACTTCATCCAAATAGTTTCCTTTGGCTTTCTGCGCTGTCACATCAGTACCCATCAAACTCTCCCACTGTCCCTGAGTGCATTCCGTCTTCGCCATCCAGAAGCCCTTCGTCAAGGTGACCCGATGCTGCTTCTCGTCATCTTCTCGGCCTTCTTCACTTTCCGGACTTCCCATCAAAAATTCGCCTGGCGGACACCACACGAAATCCATCCCTCCGAATTCCCGCTCTTCCCCGGCTTTCTTTCCTTCTATTCCACGGCTCGCTGAGAAAATCTTGTCCAGTCCCATCGACGGCGTAGTAGAAGGCTCCTTTTTCTTCATTGCGCTCCCGTGGTCGGCAGATTCTGCCTCAGCCTTCAGGGCCGCAATCTTTTCGTCCAGTTCCGCGTCCGTTAAAATGCTGAAGGCAGATTCCGTCTCACCCGACTGCTTATTCTTCCTTGCTTCTTTTTCGGCGGACAATATTTCAATAAGGAACTGATTAAACCCCTCCATTTCCAGACCATCGGATAGGTCTGCCTTGCCAAAAGGGGCTATTGGCGCTTTTGAAGGCGCGGTCTTTTTCATCGTATCCGCCTTTGCCACAAGCGCCTTCTCGGCGGCTTCTTTCTCTAGCCGGACGCGCTCCAACTCCGCTTCGAACTGCGCTTTCATTTCCGCGAGTTTCTTCGTCATTGGCGCATCCACCTTCGGCTTCGCCTCGGCCTTTTCCGCAAAATAGAAGGGATTGAGAAAGCTCCCGTTCTCCCAGGTCCGCTGCTGCCCCTTGGTCATCCCGTCGACTTCGCGGCGGACTTCATCGAAAAGATCCGTATGCTTCAGCCCGGAAGGAATCCATTTCGCCAATGCCAGGGCATAAGGACTGTTCCCGCCCGCTTCATTTGGCTCGAGTGCCTGCCGCCCCGGGGCGGCCGCCATCCCAATGACGACATCGCCACTGATCGAAATATCGGCGAGACCGAACTTCTTCTGTCCCCGGCCCGCCCATTCCGCGCTCGTCGGCATTTCCCGACAGCAATCGAGGAGGAGGAAACTGCTTTTCGCCCCAGCCTGCACCAGCGCGGCTGCAAAGGTATCCGCCTTGAGGGCTTCCTCCCCGAGTCGGCTGCGGGCCTTCAATTTCGCATTCGAACCCATCAGGTAATTCTGCCCCTGGTATTCGATCCCGTGTCCGGCGAAGTAGACGAGGGCCGTTCCGCCCTCGGGGATATCGCCCTCGAACTTGAGGAGCGCTTCATCCATCTCCGAGAAGCTCGCGTCGGTAAGGATGGTCACTTCAAAACCAACTTCCTTCAGCGTCTTCGCGAGCAGCCTGGCGTCATTCACACAATTGTTGAGCGCGTGAAAGTTGCTGTCCTCCGGGTATTCATTATTGCCAATGACTAGAGCGACGCGATCGGCTGCCGGTGCCAGGGATACCAAACCCGCAGCCAGCGCGGCGAAGACAAGTTTTCGGAAAAATCGGTTCATAAAATACAGAAGTTCGTATCAGTAGAGAGTCTATCTCAAGAAGGGAATCGATGAAAACCCATTTCTGATTGCGAATTTTTTAAAGCGGGAGCGACAAAGCGCGATTCACACTGAATTACGACAAGCCAATTCCCGGTTGACTAAAATCTTGAAGCTGTAGGGCGAGCGCTCCGCTTGCCTTTGATCCTTAGCCGCACCGCGGGGTGAGATTCTTAGAAGGTTTTTCACGCTCCGCTACAGAGTGTAATCGAGCTGCTGTCGCAGGAGGATTTCACCGCCAGGCGGAGCGCCCGGCCTACAGTGGGTGGTCGATCGCTTTTTTCGAATGGGTCCTTTGGACCGCCGTTTTTGACTGACTGTTTGAATCTACCGCATCAGGTCAAGTTCCGCTTCGAGCTGTCCCAGATACTCCTGCCCGTATATTCGAAATTCAGCACCCTCGATCCATTGTTCGGTGGGATTCCCTTCCGGCCAGAGAATTTTCCAATTCGGGTTCTCCAGAATCTTCACATCGATGTCGACCGATTTATCGAGCCCGAAGCTTGTGTCACTCGTCCCGAACGATCCGACCTGAACGCTGAGGATCAGTGTCTCTTTCAAGTCCTCGTGGGAGGCAACGACGGCGATTCGACTGACCCCTTGCCATCCGCTGGTGATGGCATTCTCGGTCGGATTCGGGGAAAGCGTCAGAGTGGGCTGCCTCAATATAAGCCGATACGATTGGACCCCGGTGCCCTCTGGAACCGCCGGACCCCGCACCACTTTGCAAAAGAGATCATTCTTTAGAGAAGTGCTATTCGCCGCAATCGGAACGGTTCCCAGCTCCACCCATTGAAACACCTCCCCTCCCAAACCCACGTGATTAATCGAAGGGTCCTGGAAGGTATCAAAGATTTTCAGTTTCAGATTAGCACTGACAAGATCAGAGAAACTTTCATGAAGTGAAAGAATCCGGTGGCTCCCGGGGAGAAGCCGCACCAAAGCCTTTTTTCCCTGAAACCTGTCTTCAATTTCCGCTTTGTCACGGGGCTGCTTGAGGCGATTTTCGTAGTGATCTTTTTCACCCTTTGCGCGGATCGTTTTCACCTCAACAAACTGCCCTTCGGCCAGGCCTTGAATTCCAATGGACTGATACACTTTCTGATGGGTTCCGGGATTCCCGGCTTTCGGGAATTCTTTTAAAGAAGCTTCTTCGGGGGCGCTTTGGATAACAACTCGATGGGACGTCGATTCTGCCCACATTGCCCCAACAATGAATGCGGCTACGCCCACTCCGAGAAACAGGTGGGTCAATACCCTTCGCCTTAAACTCCAGTGAATTATGATTACTAACAAGGACATTCCTACCGACCCTAACCAAAAAACCCACCACACAGATGGCCTTGGCTGAAATGAGGCAGTCGTATAGAACGAGCGCATTCCATGCGGTTCTCCTGCGGAGAATTCCAGCCCGTCTGCTACGATCATCCCGACAACGGCTCCGTAGGTGAATACGGCCGCGAGGAGGAATGCTAAAGGGACCCAGTTCGATGCGGCGGTCGCCAGTGCAAAAATCACGCTGACAAATACGGCTGTGATCATCGCTACCTCGATCATCGCCCAACTCGTCGCGCCATAATCGAACCCTCTGTCATGAAAATTCCAGCCCTGTTGAATCGTGACGGGAAGCAGGATCAGAAAGAAGAGAAGCAAGACCCGGGAGACAGCCCAGGAGGACATCGATACCGGGCGGGATTTCCAATGAGCAGTAGGGCGGGTGAGATGATCACCCTGAGCGATGCGCGCCACGAGAAGTCCGGCAACAAGGCCGCCCAGAAATAAGTCGGGCACAAACAGAGCAACCCCCAAAAGAGCTACAATGATCCAGAGATTTCGATGCAGCTCTGTCCTGACAAGATGAAATGTCGTTTTCCAGTTCATTCAACAATCCGATAATTCATGGTTTCCGCTTGATACACCCACTCCGAGGCGAGCCATCGCTCTACTGCCGCCGCCTTTTTCTCTGGAGAATCCGTGTCCTTTATTTCCGCCGGGTCGAAGGCAGAGGAGAGCCACTCCCATCGACTTCGATAGGGAAAGAATGAATGAAAAGACTTTTCCCAGTCGGCTTTTCCAATTTTCAAGAAAGCCTCCAGCAATTTCCGCAGGGGTTCCGGCTCTCCCATTCTTGCCAGCGAAATTCCTTCGACCGAAAAGGCACTCGCAACCTGCAACCGCCACTCTCGCTTTTTCCAAACTTTCCAGAGTCTTGTTTTTTCCGCATCCCAGATTTCGGGAAACTTCGTTTGATCGACAGGGGTATCCTTTCCGCCCAGCTGACGTCGAAATTTCATTTCAGCCGCTCCGGGAATTTCCAACTCAACCGCGCGTTCCAAATCAGAAAAGGAAACCGGGTATTTTCCTTTTGCGATCATCCCGGCCAGCCAACCCTCCCGGTTTTGCAGCCAGCCCTCAGTCGAGGCAAAACGAACCAGTTCTGCCGGTGGCTCCTCATCAGTCTCCAGGTCCTTGAGAAACCACTCCCGGTCCTCTTCCCTCCACACCCTTGCAAAGCGACTCAGGAGCCCCGGGAATTCCAGTGCCAACTGCCTCAGCACCGGGATGTGGTTTGGGGCCGGTGACACGTTCCACTGACCGTCTTTTTGAATGGACAAGTGCTCATAGGCAGCCCGGCGGATTTCAGACTCACTGCTTTCGGGATTTTCCCAAACCTTGGCTAGTTTTTGAGCTTCTACCTGCTGAGGTCTGAGCATCCTATATTGCATGGGAATGGGAGCCATCTCTGTATAGGATTCGTAGTCCGCCCGAATTTCCCGATTCAAAGAACCTGCGAATTTCGCCTCAATGATCACCAGTTGTGATTTTTCGATCCACTCCCTTGTCAGAAAATCCTCACTGACGAAATCATTTCCAAACAAGCGGGCACCATGATCATCAACTCGCAATTCCTTCTCCTCCAATCGAAGGTTACTGAATGAGCCGGAAATAGTTCTTGGATAGCCGTGCTCAACCAGAAGGATCATTTGTTGAGTCTTCGGATTCCAAAGAGCAAACAGCCGGTTTGGATCAATCGCCTTCTGAAGATTTAGAAATGAGGTGTTCTGAAAATGCCGCAGGTAAAGCGTCCAGCCCCTGGAAGTCCGGGCGATAGAATAAACTCCGGCTCCCCGCAAAGCCCCCGCATCTTTCGTTTCCCCTTCGACCGGCAGCAAGTGCGCCCCGCCCATTTCCCACAGGTCCAGATCCAGTTCAGCTTTCGCATCCATCGGAGCATCAAAAGGCATTCCGGGATTCTTTCCACCATACCCTGACAAAACAAGCATTCGGCCGTCATCTACCGGAAGGGGCATCCCCGAAGTAAATACTGTAGCATCCGGAAACTTCTGAAAAAGATGCCGGAGCCACTGACTTTGATTCTCCATTTCACCCGGGAAAATATGCCGATTCGTATATTCCAATTTCCGTTTGATTGTACCATCGCGGGAACTCAGACTGCCTTCCACGCTGACCACCCGGGAGAACGCTGTCGACGGAAGGCCTTCGTAGGATGATACAAGATTCCATACGGGGTTTGCTACCGACTCCGGGGAAGGCAGGAGCGACGATTTGCTCTTATCAATTTCAGGCTTCCACTCAGCAAGATCTTCACTGATCCACTGATCGTTTGTGGCCCATTGTTTCGCAAAAGCCTCGATCACTTTGACCGTGGTGATTTGTGCAGGAATCGCGAGGACACTGCAGAGAACGATCGGAAGCCACTTTCTCGTAAGGGTGGATATACCGGATCGGAAAGAGAGCTGATAGCAAACCAGAATTCCAATCGCTGGAACAAGGACCAGGACAAGGTTCCCCCACTGTATGCCCAGGTCGATCTGTGGATTGGCTAAAACGTCAAGCAATCCCTCCTCCAGTGGAATCGCCTCCAGAATCGTCATCATACCAAAGCAGCTCGCGATGCCGACAACGCAAATTTTGAGGGCATTCCATATCGTTCCACTGCACCAACCCAGGATCGCAAGCCCGAGCCAGATATTCATCGTCATCAAAGACCTTTCAAAGACAGCCAGGAGCGCGAGTGCAGCCGATGCATCGGCCATTTGTCTGACGTAGATCCATTCGTGAAGATACCAGGGCAATCCCACAAAAATGGACAGCCATAGGAAACGCGCAAGGATTCGCGAACGGCTCGACATTGGTTGAACCAATACGCTCGATGCTGTTCTTGCCGGCGAAATCGAAAGAAAGAGAAACAGGGCCGAAGCGGAAATTCCGATCCAGAGAAATGGAGAAACGAATGAGGAAATACCCCCGTGCATTTCATCCCCGGCAGTCCACGCCCGGCTTCCGGTATCGGTATAGCTTGGCCCGTCCCACCACCATTCGCACTGGTATCCTAAATCAATGAACAAGAGGGCCCACCACAAGACCACCAGCCAGCGCCAGTGACGCAGTTCGGTCAGGATATCATGAACAATCAGTTTCATTTTTCGAGGCGGAATTTCTCAGCCATCATCACAAAAACTTCCCGGAGAGACATTTCCCGGGTCGCAAACTTCTGCACCTGAGGAAGGGCTGCGCGAACGGCGCCCTCAAGAGAATCATCGGAATCCGAAACACCGAACGAAACCGCTCGTCCCACCTGGCGGTACCCCATCCAGGAATCGGGCACTTCAATTTCCGGCGGCGGCTCGCTGCAATTCACTTCCACGATTCGACATTTCGCGAGCAGTTCCGGAACGGGTTCATCGAGTTTCTTCTTCCCCGAATCGATCAGGATCACCCGATCGGCAAGACGCTCGACTTCCTCAATATCGTGAGAAGAAAGGAAAACAGTCCAGCCTTCCTCCCCCGTAAGGCGTAAAAGTCCGCGAATAAATTCATCGCGGACCAGTGGATCAAGCCCGGAAAACGGCTCATCGAGAATCACCAGTCCCGGACGGTAGGCAATCCCACCGACAAGTGCAGCCTTCATCCGCATACCACGGGAGAGGTTTTTCAGTTTTCGATCAAGGGGAAGCTGAAACTCTTCGAGAAGTTGCGCGGCAAAAGCATCGTCCCAGCTCGGATAGAACGGTCGGCTGTAGTTCATGAACTGCTTCACCGTCATCCACAGAGGCAGCTCCATATTTTCGGAAACATAACCAATTTTCTGAAGCTGCTCCGGCCCAAGCTTGCGGGTGTTCACGCCAAACAGACAAGCATTGCCCTCGCTAGGTCGGTGAAGATTCAACAAGGTCTGAATCGTAGTGGTCTTTCCAGCCCCGTTCGACCCCAGAAAAGCAGTGACCTGACCTTGAGGGACGGAAAAGGAAAGATCGTTCACGGCAATCGTTTTGCCGAATCGCTTGGTAAGATTGCTGACTTCAATAGGGGAGATCATGATTTCCGGGTTTTGTCATTTTCCCCGTCCCAGAGTTGGTCGAGAAATTCCTTAAGTTCTTCGGCAGACAGCGAAAGGTCGCGGGCCTGACGGATCAGAGAGTTGAGTTCAGGTTTTATAAGAGCGAGCCGCTCCGTCTTTCCGGGGAGGTTCGGTGCCGTCACCAGCATTCCTACGCCGGGCTGGGACACGAGAAATCCACGGTCTTTTAAATGAGCGACCACCTTGTGTGCCGTCGTCGGGCTGATTTTTAATTCGCGGCTCAGTGACCGAACCGACGGAAACCCATCCCCGTCCCGCAACTGACCACTCGCCAGCGCCCGATGGAAAGCTTCGACCAGTTGGTCGAAAACCGGCTTTCCGGGGCGGAGTTGAATGGAAAAAGGAAGCATCGTTACAGGTGTTACAGATGTATTGTTACACCTGTTCTGTTCAGTAGCAAACAAAAATATCAAGCCTTTGCAATTTTCCTGCGTGAAGCCAAGGTGAAGAGAAATGAATCACCAATTCCTATTCCGTCGCCGCGTCGAGTTTGCCGACACCGATGTCGCGGGGATTATGCATTTCTCAAACTTCTTCCGCTTCATGGAAGTGGCGGAGCATGCCTTTTACCGATCACTGGGGTTTTCGGTACATCCTTTTCGCAATGGGGAAGAGGATGCCGGTCCTAAAGTTGGCTGGCCGCGGGTTCACGCATCGGCTGACTATCGGCTTCCACTGCATTTTGAAGAAGAAGTGGAAATTGAACTTCTCATCGAAGAGGTCCGGAACAAAACCGTCGGCTATTATTTCAACTTTTGGAAAAATCCGGATTCTGCTGAAGACCGCACAATCGCTGCGACCGGACGCTTCACTGTCGTTTGCGTTTCTTTTGACACGGCAACGCGGCGAATGAAAGCGGTTGCGATCCCCGACGAAGTGCGCGAAAAAATAGCAGTGGCACCTGAGGGAACAATCCCCGCTGATATCGTCCGCTGAATTTTTATTATGATGAGTAGTTACGCCTGGCTCTTTTTTGCCCTTGGAACCGTCCTCACCTGGGGACTTTACGGAATCTTTCTCCACATGGGACAAGTGGGAATGCAGGACCCCGTCAACGGACGTTACAAAGCGTTCCTCTTTGTGGGGGTCGCTTATTTCCTGACAGCCGTTCTCGCTCCTCTCATGATCCTGGTCGCCCGCGGTTCCGATTGGAATTTCCCCGGCAAAGGCCTTTGGCTTTCGCTGATTGCCGGTATTCTCGGCGCTGTCGGAGCCTTCTTTGTTTTACTTTCTCTCGGTGCCCTTTTCGCTCAGGGAAATAGAAGCGCACCGGCGATCGTGATGTCGATTATTTTCGCCGGAGCTCCCATAGTGAATGCCATCGTCTCTTTGGTCATGCACCCTCCGGCAGGTGGATTTACCGCACTGCGCTGGCAATTTGTGGTTGGCATCTGCATGGCAGCACTCGGAGGCTATCTGGTTGTGAAATTCAAGCCGGACGCCGCGCCCTCGAAACCAGCGGGAAAAGTCGCCTCTGTCGAGTCTAAATCCTGACAGGCCTGCGAACGGGATTGCGCGGGTCTTCACTTGAGCAGCAGCGTATTTTCCCGTATAGATTATCCGGTGAACGCGAACCCATCCCGGACGGAAATTGAATCCAGCCAACTGGAAAAGTTGCGCTCGCTTATCGGCGAGCTGGAGTCGGGAAATGCTTTTTATCAAAGCCGTCTCGCTGATGCCGGAGTAACGGGTTCCGTGAGTTCGCTGGCCGATTTCTCGGCCAAAATGCCTTTCACGACGAAGATGGATCTCGTCTGGGATCGTGAGGAATTTTCTCCCTACGGCACCAACCTGACTTATCCGGTGGAGCAATACTCCCGCTTTTGTCAAAGCAGCGGAACAACACGCGGCCCTCTTCCCTCTCTTGATACAACAGAGAGCTGGTCCGCGATGCTCGACTGCTGGGATAAGGTCTTTGAGGCCTCCGGCGTCGACACCGACGAAATCGTATTTTTCGCCTTTTCCTTCGGACCCTTTCTCGGATTCTGGACCGCATTTGAATCCGCGACCCGACGCGGAAACCTGTCAATTCCCGGGGGTGGTCTGAGTAGCCAGGCTCGTCTCCAGGCGATGGTTACCCACAATGCCAAAGTCCTCTGTTGCACCCCCACCTATGCCCTGCGGTTAGGCGAACTTTTCTCCGAACAAACGGACGAAGAGGTAAAGAGCTATCGCCTTGAGAAGATTATTGTCGCCGGTGAACCGGGAGGCAGTCTTCCCGAAGTAAGAAAAAGGCTTACCGAATTGTGGAACGGCGCCCGGGTGTTTGACCATCACGGCATGACCGAGGTCGGCCCCGTCACCTATGAGCATCCTGAAAAGCCCTTCAGTCTCTGCGTGATCGAGGACGCCTATTATGCTGAGGTCATTGATCGTGAAACTCACCAGGAAGTGAAGCCGGGCCAGAAGGGCGAACTAGTCTTGACGACTTTGACTCGAATCGCCTGCCCTCTCCTCCGCTATCGGACCGGGGACCTCGTCCAGAAATCCTATTTCACTCCCGAAAATGAAAGCTGCGATATCTTTTGCCTTGAAGGCGGCATCCTCGGCCGGGTTGACGAAATGGTAGTGATCCGTGGCGTGAACATTTACCCGACCGCGGTTGAGAAAATCCTCAGGGGCTTTTCGGAGGTCGCCGAGTTCCAGGTGATTCAGACCACCCAGCAATCGATGGCCGAGCTGGAAATTTCCATCGAGCCTGTTGGGACTCCCGACGCAGGCCTTGCCGACCGGATTGCCCGGGAACTGGCCGACGCATTTACTTTGAGAATTCCCGTTAACATCGTGGAAAAAGAAACCCTTCCCCGATTTGAATTTAAATCCAAACGTTGGATCAAACAGTAGCAAGAAGTCATCATGTCAGAACCCATCCTTGAACTGAAGAACGTCACCAAGTGGTATGAGTCATCGCCGGAGCGACACATTCTGGATCATCTTGATCTGACGGTATCCGCCGGTGATGCCTTTGCCATCGTCGGTCCATCCGGTTGCGGGAAGAGCACTTTGCTCAATCTTCTCGGCACTCTGGATGCGCCTTCCTCCGGTGAAGTAATCGTATCAGGAACACCGACTGGAGGCCTTTCCGAAAAAAGAATTTCCGCACTACGAGCTGAACACTTCGGGTTCATTTTCCAAATGCACCACCTTCTCCCACAGTGCACTGCTCTTGAAAATGTTCTCGTTCCCACTCTTGCTTTGGCAGACCCGCCGGACAAGAAGGAAGTTTCGGATCGCGCCCGGGATTTGTTCGAAAAAGTCGGGCTGGAAGACAAAATCGACAGTCGGCCATCTCAGCTTTCCGGAGGGGAAAGACAACGGGTTGCTGTCATTCGTTCGCTCATCAATCAGCCCAAGCTTCTCCTCGCAGACGAACCCACCGGGGCTCTCGATGAAGCAAACGCTGAGAACCTGATTTCCCTCTTAGTTGATTTGAACAAGGAAAACGGCCTTTCGCTGATCGTGGTCACACACGATCACGAGATTGCCCAGTCTCTGGGATCCATCCGGACACTGCGAAACGGAAAACTGGAGTCCACCTCATGAGTTTTTGGAAGCTCATCGTCAATTCGCTGCGCTACTACCGCAAAGTGAATCTCCCCGTCCTTGCCGGAGTTGCCCTGACCTCGGCAATTTTGAGTGGTGCTCTCGTAGTTGGAGATTCCGTAAAAGAAAGTTTACGGAGGAATTCTGCCGACCGGATCTCAGAAACTGGACCCGCCCTTGTCGGCGGTGAGCGATTCCTGACGGACCAACTTGCAGAAAAGATCCAGTCGAAGCTGGGCGATGAGCACACCCTTGCTCCAATTTTACAGATTGAAGGCACCGTGTCCTCACGGGCCGGGGGAACACGCGCCAATCAGGTTCAGATCATTGGAGTCGATGAGCGATTCTGGAAACTCTCGAACAAGGGAACGACTCCAGACAAACTCGACACGGATCGCTGGATGGCAGTCAATCAGCCATTGGCAGACCGTCTCAATTCCGGAATTGATGACACGCTCATTGTTCGTGTGGAAATTCCCGGCGCGATTTCCAAAGATGCGCCTCTTTCCGGTGAGTCTGAACAAACCACCCCTTTTACAGAAAAAATTACGGCAATCTTGTCGACGGATGACTTCGGTCACTACTCACTCCGGTCCGAACAGATTCCACCGGCCACCATTTTTATTCCGATTCGACGGCTTCAGGAAATTTTGGAACTGCCCGGCAGCGCCAACGTTTTTCTGGGAAGCAATTCGATCAATGAAGCGGATTTTGAGAAAGCGATCGAAGCAGACTGGAGTCTAAAAGATATTGCCCTTGGAATCACTCCACTGCCGGAAGGGGGCGATCAAATCCTGAGCGGCCGTGTATTCATCGATGAGAAAGTGGTCACAGCTGTTTCGAAGATTTCAAAAGACGCTTCGCCTGTCCTCACTTATCTGGCGAACGACATTGGAACAGAGAAAAGCACGACGCCCTATTCCATGATTGCCGGTACCGGTCCGGAATTGAACACCATCATTGGTCCCAACCTGAAAAAGGATGAAATCATTATCAGCCAATGGCTCGCCGAAGATACCGGAGCCGTTATCGGCGATGAAATCACCGTCGCTTACAATGTCGTCGAATCCGGTCGCAAGCTCACCGAACAAACAACGAAGTTCACCGTCGCATCCATTGCCCCGATCGGAGAGAATGCCTGGGATCAATCCTGGACGCCCAATTTTCCGGGGATCTTTGATGTAGAGGACCTCGACGAATGGGAACCCGGAATTCCGATCGACCAGGACAAGATCCGGGACAAAGACGAACTTTTCTGGGACACCTACCGTGCCACACCCAAGGCATTCATTTCTCTCGAGGCATCCAGAGAACTCTGGTCGAACCGCTTTGGGAACACGACCGCAATTCGGCTTTCAGGTGCCGGGGATGATGCCGAATTCGCGAACAAACTGAGGCAGGAATTGTCTCTCACTGATCTCGGTATTTCCTATCGAAATCTCGCTGTGGAAGCCGACCAGGCAGTCGCCAACTCTTTCGATTTTGGTCAACTCTTCGCCTACATGAGTTTTTTCCTGATCATTTCCGCCCTCGTTCTGGCGCTGTCTCTTATACACATCTCCGAGCCCACGAGACCGAGGCTGATCTC
>CAJXQE010000014.1 GCA_913058215.1 uncultured Verrucomicrobiales bacterium | reverse complement strand
GAGAACGCTGCCGGCGATGCCATCGCGGTGAAGTTCGTAGATTTTCCGGCGAAAGAGTTCGGAGGAGTGCCGGTATTTTTTGATGCCCGGTAGCGGAGGGATAAAGGATTTTGAGCACTTTCTGCATTGATATCGGTGGGTATGAATGTGGAGGCGGACCTTCCTTCCAAAGGAGTCGAGGTGGCGGACCTTGCGGACATAGGGCCCCTTGCTGTAGACCTCCAGGTTCCCGGCCTCGCTACGCTCGTCACGGGAACCTTCCGGTCTACAGCAAGGGCAGGTCAGGCGCGTGCCTCCCGCTTGGTCCCTTCTCAGGTGCACTATCGAGAAGCGGCTCTGCTCCTCGATGTCTGTAACACGATATCCGTGTATTCCGATTTGTTGTAGCTCTTCTGACATGACTGAACTGTTGTTCATTTTTGCTCATGTCCCCATCTGTTGATGAAGAGCCTGTTTTGGACAGGAGAGCAAGCGACGGGCCCCAAAGGGTTGAGGGGCTGGCGGAGCCCCCGAGTCAATTGTCAAACCATTCCCAGACGAGCAAAACCCTGTCTTTTCCTGATCAGAAAGTCCCCGGAACTCCCGAAGGTTTTTCCTCCGACTCCAGGGTGTCTTCATTGCATTTGTAGAGTTCAAAGAAGAAAAAAGGGAAAACGAAGTGAATAGATAAAGCGTGCATGCGAACATTTTTCCTTCAGGAGATGAAATAGGAGCCCTTGCTTCAGCGTGATATCAGCGGCATCAAGCCGCTTACCCATTTCACCCGGATATACGCATTCTTCTCGAATAAAGCCTTGATAAATAAGGGGCTGCAGGACATTCTCAATCATGAATGCCTCAGGTGATATCACTTTGTTAGGTGATACTAATAAATACTGTTGTGCCAAAAATTATGGCTCTGAATGACGAAAAGATCCACCTTTTGGCCGCGGCGATTTATGAAACCCGACTTTTGCTCTCGGACTATCTCGGGGGCTGCAATCAAGGTGATCCAAATGTTCGGGAGGCTGCACACCTCTCGTATGCGCTTCACAATGCAGCTCAGCAAATCCTAGATGGAGAGGATTTCGACCTTGATAAAACTGTGAATCGAATTCGCTCCATCTCGAATATTATTCCGGGGAGTGACCTGCCTTCACGAGTTCTCGGTGACGACACCGCGGACTAACACGGGCACAACAAGTCGGCGAGCTCAAGCCCAATCCCGTTGCGAGTCGATTGACTTCTCTGATTCAATTCCATACTCTTCTATCGAGGCAGCGCCCACGGATTGGGCTGAGCTGCCTTTAACGTTCTGCAAAAAATGAAACGTCGAATCCAATGTGCAATTCTACTGATTTCTGTAGCCGCCATACAGTTGGGGGACGCGGGCGCGGAGGATAAGGTTACGGATTCGGCGACCGAGCCGCTGAGCCACCTTGTGGAATCTGTCGAACGCCTACGGAGCAAGAAGATTTCTCAGGCCTATTTCTGGCTTCTATCACCCCAGGTTCCAAATTCCACGATTTTCTTTCCAGATACCAGAGGCGGCGCCTTCATCCTCATAGCGCGCATTATGAAACTACCGAAGGGAGCAGAGGCCGAGACAGCGCTCACTGAGATCAGAGAGACTTGGCCGAAGTCCGATTTGCCGATTCTGGACGCCAAGAACAACCGCCTTCTTTACTACTCGGACGAGGCATGGAACCACCTCGAAGAGACATTACGCCCGTGGGTGACAGGAGACGAGACCGTTAAAGGCCTTGCTGCTGCAAAGCAGTGGGAGATTGACGAGACTGATCTCATCATCAGGATTCCAACGAGGGGATCTTCTGAATTCTATTCGGTGTTGATGAGAGCTTGGAATACCGAGAAGGACGACTTCAGGTGTTTCGCAGGCTGGAACTAACAAGTGCAGAACAAGCGGGTGGACACTAACAGCCTACCGTTCCGAGTCGACATGACCCTTTTTACTCATATACTTAATCCTGTTTCGGAGTGGCGCTATCAGTAGGCTGCGGGTCACTCTTGACGTTGTGTGAATGGAATTATGAGAATCACTCTCAATCTCACGGTGTTGCTCTGCGTTGCGATGACGAGCACTCAGGCACTTGCCGAAGCAATAGCACCACAACTTGTGATCACGGAATTTGTTGAGGCACTCCAGAAGAATGATCTCGAGTATCTCAGAAAGTATGTGGACCTCGACAAGGTCAAGAATCAGCCCAAACGTGGATACACGGTCGAAGCCCTCAGTAAACTCTTCGCAGATGTGCAGATTAAACAGATTGAACTGTCAAAACCTTTATATGATAAGAAAACGAAGATAATCAGAATCAGGATGAACAAGCCCTTGTCATTCGACTTTGAATTGCAGCATCAGAATGCAGTCAAGGGCAAGGGAGATTTCAAGGATGGCGATTTCTATCGAATCATAGGAATACATCCGTGACAATTCAAGAGACATAACAAGAGGTGGCTGACCACCAGGCTGACCGCCGCAAGTCGAAATCGTAATGACAATTCAACCATCAACCATGAAATCGGAGTTCGCTCTCAGCCAGCCTGTGGCAGCACTCTGTCGTTCTGTCAAAAAATGAAAACGCTACTGCTCGCATTTTACACAGCTTTCATCTGTTCTACCGTTCAGGCTGGAGAGGGTCTTACCCCAAAGCTATCGGGTGATTTCGGTGAGGTGTTCAATGTAACGATAGAATTTGTTGAGAAACCCAGGACTTATTACGCTCAACGTATTGTAAAGGCGGAGTGGTTTGCGAAAGTTATGGCGGTAAATGGAAAAGATTTAAAGGTGCCAATCATTATGGAGTATAGAAGCCATGAAGGAGCGTTTAAGAAAGGTACCACCTTGACGCTTCGAGCCTATGAAGACATCGAATCCTCGGGAGTTAACCGTGAATGGGATGGTGTTGTCAGGCAATTCAATTACGGCATCGCTCATTTTCTGAGAGTCCGACCTTTAGAAGAGACAGAACAAGTCGGTGATGCCAAGCGCGATTGACGCCGCTGGTTCGCATGGTTGGCCCCGCGCTGGCATACCTATAACGTTCTGCCAAGAATATATGAGAATATTTATCGCCATTGCGATCACGCTGGCATTCCAATCGTGCCGAGAGAATAATTCTCTAGAAGAAGAATTTAAATATTCGTGTGTTCAGAGTGTTTTAGTAGCGAATGTCCTAAGCAAAGAATTTCGCAAAGACTCAACACATAATGGACCGAATTGGCTAGAGTCCGATATTGTTTCTTGTAATCCTTCTCAATACACCCTCCACTACAATTTATATTTTGACGATCCTCAAACAGAAGATGATATACAAAAAGCTAGGGAGCGAATCCTTCCATTACTGGGTAGCGGATTCACAATTGAAACAAATTTGTCGGAACCGACGACGCTTGAGATTAGCCTATCAAACGATCTGCCCACAAAATTAACGATGAGTGATTCCCGAGGGGGGTAGCGGACGTTCGTTCCCCGCTTGCCGAGGGAAACCCGAAAGGCCGAACAAGCTAGAGTAGGCAACTCTCACCCGTGGTGAGTCGAAAGCGTGATGGCAACTCCAACCTCAACCCAGATTCGGAATGGCGCTACCCGGTGAGGGTGCCTTTCTTCGGACGGTCGGCTCAGAAATGAATACCTCTCGACTAATTTCCACTCTTATTCTGATGCTGACTTCAGTTGTCGCCGGGGAACGCAACTGGCTCGAATTAGAACGTAGAGAGGACCCTGAGAAGTTTAGGGTGCAGATAGTTGAACAAGCAAAAGAAGAGCCAACGATCTTGAGGGTATTGCTGCCGGATGGTTCTGAAGCAGTGATGAATTACGTGGAGTTAACTGATTCATCACAGGGGGCTGTAGATCTTGAATTAACTAGATTGAGGTTGGGTGTTCCTGCAGACTTTCAAGGGTTATGGATCTCCCACAGTCATACCTCGAGTTTTAATGGTCGTTTTCACTATTGGTTCAACTGTCAAAATTTTAGAATCACGCCATTCAATGGTAAAATGCGAATGACTCTCCGAGAAAAAGTCAGGGTGGAAGGCTTAACGTTTGGTGAGAGAGAATTTCACATCGATGAAGATATCGCTCAGGGATCTGGGTTTAGTCGTGCGATTACCTCGCTTGTAGGCCCCCCAATAGCTAACGGGGAATCGTCGGTAACAGGAGCTAAAATTGAATTATTCGAGGAAGGCGAAATCATCTACGAGATTATCGTCCCAGTTCCTGATCAGGTGGATTGAGTTTGGGGTTCAGTATGTCCTTCCAAAGGTTTTCAGCGTCCTGTCGCCGGAGGAGTTTCCAGACGAAAACTAACCAGCCGAACACGCCAGCGATGGCAAGCCCGATCATGCCGCGAGTTGATTGACTTCTCTGAATCGAAACTTTATTCTCCAATCGAAGCGGCGCTCCCGGATCGGGCTGCCATGCCTCAAACTCTGCAAAGAAATGATCAACCAAGACGCGATCCCCTTTCTGATTCTTTTAGTTCTTTCTGTCGCTGCTGGAGTAATCGCTTATCAGAAGGGAGCGAGGATCGGATTGGTTCTCTTTTGTCTTTCCGGTCTTTTACCGTTTTTCGCATACGCCAGCAACTCCGCCCATTGGCCAATCCCGTTTGGACTGGAACTCATCGCCTTCTACGGTGCACTGCCACTTATCGTTTCTGGAATCATTTTCGTGGCAACGAGAAAGATCGTTTCCGGAAGCCGAGCAATTGCATTCGGTGTGCTGTCCACAGCTGCTCTTTGCGTTTCGGGCTACATAGCGCTGATGGTATTTGGCCTCAGCCACCTTTAACAAACCAACGGGCAGAACAAGGCGGCGATGGACAAGCCCGATCCCGCTTCGAGTTGATTGACTTCCCTGATTCGAATCTTTAACCTCCAATCGAGGCCACGCTCCCGGATCGGGCTGCCATGACTCTAACGTTCTCTTAGAAATCTTCCGAATGATAACTCCTGTTGAAGGTCACGCTACCTACAAGTTCCGATGCCCTGAGTGCAAGGGGAGCCAGATTGTCGCCAAGGGGGCGATCCAAGCGGCGAATGCGATCAACCAATTTAGATAATATGAAGCTAACAACCGAGGACGAAATCCAGATTTGGACGAAAGCAATGATCCGAATGCTGGCCGCAAAAATTCCAGAGGCCCACGCGACGAACCTGGCGGACTCTTTGATTACTAAACTCCGCGAGAGATTGCAGGACAACCTAAATTAGGACACTACCGAATTCTCGCCTTGCGATTTCCACGAGATCGATGATTGCGCTCTGTTGCCCCCGCGTGACGAGTATCGGCATTGGCTTGAAGTCTCAAGTATTGAGACGCATAATATACAGCAAGCGGTCGAGAGAACATGTGGCCAATGGCCGATCCCGGAGCGCACCGACTAACACAAGCAAAACAAGGCGTCGCAGATCAATGCGCTGCCCGCCGCGAGTAGAAATCTAAATGAACCTTCAAACTCAAATCTTGAATTCGGAGCGCGCACTCGGCAGCGCGTGACTGGACTCAAACGCTCTGCTAGAAATGAAGAGATGAGCCCCAAATCTGTTTTGAATCTTTCACTCTGGGTAAATAATTCAGGAGTGTCAAATTGGTCCTTCCTTTCTAAGATCCTGCCGAGAGAGTGGCCTGAAGGCGAAAGGCATTTGGAAAGGATCGAGAGATGATTCGAGGCACCATCGACCAGCGCGATCTCAATACCTGGCTAAACTGGCGGCCCCACAATTTCCCCGAAAAGAAAAGGCGATGGTGGCACTATTGGCTCGGCCCGGGCTTTTTTATTCTCCCGGTCGTTGTTTCCGAAGTAGTCGGTTTCGACTTCCACATGCAAACCTACCTAATCACCGTTGCGTTCTGGTCGTTCTGCCTGGCTCTTTTTCTGCTCTTTAAATTCGTGTCGAGGCGCAGACGGAACAATTTGGTGCAGCCTTTCGACTTTTCGGTCGACCGTTCGGGCGACACGGTTTTCATTCAGGGTCCCGATTCCCGAGTTGAGTATCCCGCTCGCTCGCTTGCGGCGCTCCGCTTGCGTGAGAACGTCCTGATTTTCCAGAATGGTGCGGCAATTTGCATTTCGCCAAGAAGCCAAAACCTTGAGGACGGCAAAACTGTCGAGGACATCGCGAATTTGATACAGGGTGCCTGACACGCTCAAATGGTTGGCGCACCGTTTCAGAAATGCGTGCAGAACAATACGGCGATAGCAATCCGATCCTGTTGTGAGTTGATTGACTTACTTAATCCGAACCATTACCTTGCCTACGTGAGGTCGCTCCCGGATCGGGCAGCCATGCCTTGAACGTTCGCTGAAGATAATGAACCGATTCCTCTTCCCCGTTATTGTATCCTTGCTCGCGATGGTTTTCGCGGCTGCAGTTGAAAAGAATCCCCAGCTAATTACAGAGCTTACTCGACCGAATTCCGGGACATTTTCATTCGAGCAGGCGGAAGCACGGAAATCTGAGATTCTATCCAATAAGGCAACGAAGGAACTCTCAGATTGGAAGAATCCTTATATGGGGTTTTCCATTCATATTCACAAGGATGAAGGTGTGACCGTCTACAGTCACTTGCTTGGAGCTTTCAAGCCTTATAATGAGCCACTCACAAAGCGAACTGTCGATCAGATCAAGAAGATGGCGGACGAGCTTCCCCTTTTAGGCAATCCCGCTGGGATATTGATCACATCTGACAGGCCGTTAAAGGAGTCGAAGATTGTTCATCAGATCCTTGATGCACTTTTTATTCCCTCTGTTCAGCTATTCTACGCAACCAACAGAGAAAAAGGCGGCGCACACCAACCCGCTGCCGCCTCGGAGTCGAAAGTCGAATGACGGCTACTACCATTTATCCTGAATCGGAGGCGCGTCCCCAGTAGCGGGTGGGTGGCCTTTAACATTCGGCTAAGAAACCAGTTTTGCGCATGGATTCTAATGACAAGAAAGCAGCAATACTCCACTTCCGCGATAGTCTTCGCCTGCTTTCCACCCCTGATGATACTTGCTCACGAAGTGGGGCACTACTCGGTTTCTAGGTTCCTCGGTTATCATCCGCAATTCAGATATGCAGAAATTTTCATTCCTATTTCCCAGGGAGTTTCAAATTCTGATTGGCTTTGGATTACCCTAGCCGGACCGCTCGTGGAGGGCACCATGACCGTTATTGGTCTTTCGTGGCTTTTCCGCAACTACCGCATGGGTCCGCGAGAATACGGAAGTCCGCTATGGATTTTCACAGCTCTCAGTCTGGCCGGCCTCAGATGGGTCAAAGTCATCTTCGATGGGAGGGGCTCGGATGAAGCTTGGCTGTCAGCTACGGCGGGTTGGCACTACCTGACACTGCCTATCCTTCTGCTTCCCATAGCGATTCTGTCGGGGGGCGCGGTTTTCTGTTTTCATCGAAAACAACAGACCCTGCTGCCGCTCGCAGCAGGTTTTTGCGCCGGTCTAGTATCCGTTGCCCTCTGGTTCACGGTGGTTGGGCCTGCGTTGTTGCCCTATCCCGATGCGAACCAGCAAGGGGAGTCCATCCCGAGACAAGACGTGGGCGGTCGTACAGCAACCGGTCAATTTGATTCCGGCCCTCGTCCAATTGAGGCGACAGGGCAACCGCTGACCAAGCCACTCACCGTTGATTTGATTGGGAAAAGGGTGCAAGTGCAATGGACCGGAAGAACAAGCCCCAACGGAAAGACTATTGGTAAAAGCTGGTGGTTAGCCGTAGTGACGGACGTATTTCCTGAGGACGGAACCTTAGGCGTTCACTACGTAGGCTGGAGCGAGGAATGGGATGAGATCGTTCCGGCAAGCAGGGTGATTACTGATCCAGGAGAGGGATAACAATCCAAGATTGGCAGAATTGACCATGGCAGAACAAGCCGGAGCACAGTGACCCACTCGCCGCACTCTGTTGTCTTGCGCTTCGGCTTCGATTACGCTTATCCTTATTCGGAAGGTCGATCGCTCCGTTCGTGGGCACGTGTCCTTTAACGTTCGCTCATGAAACTGATCCACTTTGCCAGTATCCTTGTTCTTTCCTCATCAGTCGCTGTGAGCTTATCCGAGGAAAAGCTTTCAGATGATCGGAACGGTAATGAGATTCCCGATGTCGTAGGCACTTGGAAGTCAGAGCGCAATGTTTTGTCGATCCATCCTGATGGGCGGTTCGAATCGAATGGTGGGCCGAAAATCGAATATGGAATTTGGGAGGAATCGAGAGATGGCGGGTTTTACCTGCGATATGGCTCGAGAAACAAAGGCGATGCCGGTTTGAGCCGCGCCGGCCATTTCGTATTTGAGGAGGGCGATATCGTGTTCTATCACGCCGATGAGGTCGAGCGACTCGAGAGAGTCGGAGAAAAAGGGGAAACTGAACAGAAGGGAATCCAGGAATCCAAGACGCCGGTCGAGTCGGTGGGCACTATAAAGTTGATGGATGACTTTTCAAAACGCATCGCCTCATGCCTGAAGGACTTTGAGAAGTTGAAACCGGGTATGAGTCGAAGTGAAATTAGCCGGTCGTTTCCGCTGGACGGAGGGATACATGGAATCTCACCTCTACGTTTCACGCATCCAGACTGCCCCTATCTCAAAGTTGATGTTGAGTTTGAATTGAAAAGAAATTCTGATGATCAGAATCGCCCGATCCGCGGGGACGATGACCGCGCAACGAATATTTCGAAGCCTTATATCGAGGCACCGTATCTCGATTAAGCGGAGTGATCAAAACATCGATGCCAGGGGCTGATATGTCCCGAGTCGAAAGCCCCATAACCATTCAATAAACAACCCGGAAGTCGGAGCGCTCCCTCGGTCAGGCCTTGGATGACTCGGACCTTGTTCCTTAAAAATGAAATACTTCACAGATAGGACGGCTCTCCGCATCGTGGGGATTCTATTTTTGATCACCGCCGTGGGGGCGATAATCGAATTTGCAATCTCCTTTTCTCAGAACCGGATCTTCCTACCGTGGGGCGTGCTGGGAGTGCCAGTGTTCTTTGGTCTATTGATGCATCGACGAAAATGGAGGATCGTTGCCTTATGCCTCCTGATGATTCCGCTCATTGTTTTCCCCTTCGTGGGAGGCACGGCGCTTTTCACCGGCGCGCCGAAGTATATTACAATTTTTGGTCTGAAGATTGCCCAGGTCGAAGCCTGGTTCTTTTTCTTTTGGATCGCCCTGTTCTGGTTGATCAAATTCTGGGAATTCCGGGTTCTGTGCAGACCCACAATTCGCGAATCCTTTCGCGACGTATCAAATACAACTGCCCCGTAATCGATTCATGACTGGGTTGCCGCAAACAAATCCAAGGAGAATAAGATGAGGCCCGCCAATCCTCTACCGCTCTGGAATCGAAGTCTGTGGGCAATGACTATGCTGAACCAGAATCGGAGGGGTTCTCCCAGTCAGGGCAGGGCACTCTAAAACGTTCGCTTCAAAGGTTGAATCAAGTTAAACAAAAATCATGTGGTCGCGAATTGTTCTGATCCTGGCAGTAGGCTTCGTTCTTTGGGCGATTTCCGCCTTTTTTACTCCTCAAGAAATTGAGGCAGATCCCAGCGCCATTGTGCTCTCGAAACCCAAACTACCTGAGCCGCCGATACACAAGGTTCCGACAGTTCCAAATCGAAACCTCAATGAAGGTACCGAAGCGATTTCAAAGAGAAATCTATTGGACGATTTATTGAGCCACCTTCCTGATGACACAACTGATTCATCAATTTTCTATGCTGGAAGTGAATTGATGGAGGTAGAAGGACTTTATATAGATGAGGATGCTAAGACTGGCAGTGTATTCGTGATCGGATTTACCAAGTTAAGTTGGGTGGATGGCAGGTCGATTCGAGCGGGAGGGGATGACGCAACGATGGTATTCGATCCTGAGACGGGAAACATTGAGATCGAAGCGGATTCGACTGTTTACGATTCAAATGGAAGGGATGAAACACCTTGAACAGCAGAAAGACGAACCAGGCTTGGAACATCAGCATCGGCCCGCTTCGTGTCGAAATGAGTTTTCACAATTCCGGACCGGATCTATGATAGGATTACGCGCTCCCAAGGAGAAGAGGGGGCGGTCTGACGTTCAGATAGGAAATGAAACAAGACCCTGAACATCGAAAATCATTCCCGGCCCTTATACTTTGGATCGTAGTGGCAGTATTGGCTGGCATTCTCATCTTTATGAAAGTTGAACTGACGAAGTTGAGTCGCGAACTCGGATCGTTGCGGGGCGAGATCACGGCAATCCACGAAGCCCAGGACGATTCAAGCCATCGTTCGTTCAAGAGTGACGCAAGCAATGCAATGGGAGCGATCTGTATAATTGCGGATTTTGCTGGAGGCGAGAGTAACTCTGGAGGGCAACAACTAACAATGAGATTGGCAGAAGAAGAATTGCTCCATTTCGTGAAAGTTTATGTTAACCCGTCAGGTGAACCAATGGCAAAATACCTCCTGACTTCCGATCAGGAATGGCACATATCGGTCAACAAGGAGAGCAAATACCATTCAGCAATGGAGGCAGTGTCTATCGCCGTTGAGCGCGCAAAAATATCAATACATCCAGGAATTGATCCAGATGGCATGACTCGCCACCTTCTGGAGCATATACATCGTTGGCTAAGCAAAAATTCTGAATAAGCCGCCGCAGACCAACTTCCCGCCCGCTGAGAATTGCAATCTGAATAAACCCTACACCTTTATCTTGAAGTCAGAGTGCCATGTCGCCAGGCAGTGACTGTGCTCAAACGCTCAGCTAAGAAATGATCATACGTATTCTCTGTCTTCTGGCTCTTGTTGTTTCGCCAACAGCGCATGCCGACGATGCTGTGCCATTCTCGGGGAGCTGGCGTGTCGTGGAACAGACCAGTCCTCATACAGTGAAAAAAGAGGGAGTCGAATTTGGGTTAGTAAGCATTGAATTTCGCAAGGACAAGCAATGCGTATTCGTCTTCGAGTCATCAGAGGGTGAAGCCGCTACCTTCGAAAGCAGTCGAAGGTTTGTCGCTGGATTCGACGAACTCGCTTTGATCGGCGGAGATGACTTTCGCAACGCCGCTGTTGAAATTTACGAATGGCACAAGGAAGGCGATGAGATTGTGCTCGTGCAAGAGTTGATGGTCGGAGGCCCGAATTCACCTTTGCCCAACACGAAAGGCATGAGCGAATTGGAGGCTGATTTGGCAACTAAGCTCTCGAGATTCGCCAAGAAAGTTACGGTTCTCATCAGGCTCGAACGTCAAGGCTGACTTATTGGTCAGGAAGCCGACGGTATCCGCGCCGGGCAGATAGATCACCAAACCGTTCGGTGAAAGAGTTAGAACACTGAGCTTGTCCTCATTCTCAGCAGTTTAATGCTCTTATGCTCCACCATTCCTCCCGGTCGAGTCTGCGAAGGCTCATTCAGCAGAGCTCCAGCGATCGCTTACCGATTGAATCCAATTTCGGGCAATTAATTCGTGTCCCTGCGGTAGCGGATGAACGCCGTCCCAGATCCAGTGTTCCGGCGAAACCGTCTCCGACGCAGAATCAAAGATTTCCTGGGTCTTGATGTGAACTGCATTGAATTCCTTAGCCAGCTTTTCGACGATCGGTAAGAGCCGGTCGACCTGGTCTCTGCGCTTTCTGAACTCAGCTTCGGTTTTCAGTTTTCCGGAGGAGACCACAAAAGGGTCCAACAAGACGAGCCGCAAAGCAGAATTTGCCTTCCTGCTTTCGGTCAAGATGTGGCGATAATCCTTCTCCCATTTTCCGACATCGACTCCGCTTTCCAGAGTGCGTCCGACATCATTTACTCCGATGAGAATACTGAGCAGATCCGGATTCATGTCCACTGCGTCTTTTTGCCATCGCTTTCGCAAATCGCCGACCGTATGGCCACTCATACCACGATTGTAGAAATCGAGCTTCGCCTCCGGAATATCGACACCGAGACGTGCAGCGATAAGAAAAACATAACTGTGTCCCAGGTAGTGATTTCGATCCTTCTCATTGCGTCCCCATTTCATGTCCGTGATGGAGTCGCCCTGAAAAAGAAGCCGGCTGCCTATTTTGAACCGGGGAGTCTGATAGCGGGCGCCCTGATTCCCGGCATTACTTTGTGCGTTCGCGGCTGTGTTTGCCGCAAGGGTGACACCGCTTGCAGCGACAGCGCCCTTCTTGAGGAATGATCTTCGGTTCGTCATGCTTAGGTAAGTTCTTTTCAGGTTCCAAGATGAGCAGAGAATGCGGAGAGGGAAAGGGGTTTTCTCCATCGTTTATTTCACCCGCCGAGTGAAGTTGCTGCCCGTCCGTCGGAGCGCCGAGTATTCCAGAGAACTGTGGAATGACCTCTTTCGGCAGATGAATGATCTAACTCCGGAGCGAATCATTAGGGTTTAATCAAAGACCTGTCCCTGTTGGATCGTGATTATTGGTGTAAACTTTATCATTCATGTATCGCGCATTTCATCTCCTGATTCCTTTTTTTGTGTGCTTCACTGGTCAGGCTTTATTCGCCGCTGACTTCTATGTGAGCACGAGCGGTGATGACGCAAATGCAGGATCCGAGGCAATGCCATGGAAGACGATTCAAAAGGCAGCCAATTCTCTTACGCCGGGGGATCGTGTTTTGATTCGTGATGGTTCCTACAAGGAGAGGGTGACGATCAATGTCTCGGGATCGTCAGGTGGCGGTCGGGTTGAGTTTTTGAATTACCCTGATGAATTGCCTGTCATCGATGGAACCGGATTTACCCCAACTGCGAATGGCGACGATGCACTGATTACGATCCGGGATCAAAACTACCTTACGATTTCCGGTCTCGAGATTCGGAATTATCGGACGGCAGTGAAAAATCGGGTGCCGATTGGAATCTTTATCACCGGGAATTCGGATTTTGTTTCCATTCTTGATAATAAGATTCATCACATCGAAACCAATTTCCGCGGTGAGGATGGGGGAGATGCCCATGGGATTGCCGTTTTTGGAGATGAAGTTGATCCACTGGATAGTGTTGTGATTGAGGGTAACGAACTGTCCGATTTGAAGCTTGGATCCAGTGAAGCCCTCGTCCTTAACGGCAACGTTACCAATTTCCTTGTAGCCCACAACGTGGTCCACGACTGCAACAACATCGCGATCGATTTTATCGGATTTGAAAATGTTGGCCCGAATGCCGGAGTTGATCAAGCCCGCGACGGAGTCTGTCGGGGAAACCGGGTTTACAATATTGATTCACGATTCAATCCGGCCTATGGCGGGCATGTTTCCCGCGGTGGAGGCGATCAAAGCGCTGGTGGAATCTATGTGGATGGGGGGACTCGTATCCTGGTTGAGCAGAACGTAGTTCATCATTGCAATATTGGGATTGAACTCGCCAGCGAACATTCCGGTAGATCGACCAGTGAAATTACAGTGCGAAATAATCTGGTCTATCAAAACCACATTGGAGGGATTTTCATGGGCGGGTACGACACGCGTCGGGGTAGCACTCGCCTGTGTGAGGTCCTCAACAATACGCTCTATTTAAATGACTCAAACAAGGATGGAAACGGGGAGATCTATCTTCAGTTTGATGTCAGGAATTGTGTGATTAAGAACAACATTCTCGTGGCGAACAGCCAGCAGTTGTTGATTGGAAACCCCTACACTCAAAACTCCGGGAATGTGGTCGACTATAATTTGTTCCGGGTAGCCAACGGTGGTTCCGGGGAGTGGCAATGGCGGAAGAATTTCTATGGATCCTTCGCGGCCTACAAGAGCGGATCCAGCAATGACGCGAACAGTGTTTCGGTGGACCCGCAATTTACCGATCCATCCCAATTGAATTGGCATCCGATGTCAGGATCCCCGGCCAGAAATGCCGGCGACCCCGGCCACCCCACAGGCGCCGGTGAGAAGGATTTCGATGAGCGGGAACGAGTCGAGGAGGGAAGGGTAGATATGGGTTGCTTCGAGTTTCAGACGACAGCCGCGGACGTCCAAATTCAGTTTCGTGGAAATGGGATGGTGATTGTTGACGGAGATGACACTCCTGATTTGGCGGATAACACTGATTTCGGAGGGGTTGACTGGACGCGGGGAAAGTTGGTAGCGAAATTTGAGATTGAAAACACCGGTGCTGATTCCTATCGGATATTGGGAAATGGTTCTGACGCGCCTTTTGTGTCCCAAAGCCAACTGGCACGGGTAGGCTCGGGAGAGACGCGCTGTGTCTGGATTGAGTTTGACCCCGGAGCTGTGGAAACGATTCAGGGGGAAGCCTTTTTTGCCGGATTGCCTTCGACCGGTTTTGCCCTTGCGGGGGAAGGGATTCTACCGCCATTCCAACCGGACCATCAGATTGGAAGAAGTCCGGGCGGGCTCCATGGCGATTTGATCTACAATTTATCCGGCGGAGGACAGACTGTCAGCGATACCGTAAAAGGTGGATCGCGAACTTTTCATTTAGTGATGCAGAATGACGGTTCTAATCCTGATGTTTCCACCATTCGGGGAACCAGGAAGAACCGATATTTTAAAGTGAGGTATTTTCGCATCGACTTGTCCGGGCGTCGTCAGGTCACAGGGACGGTGACTCGCGGCACGGAAATGCTCTCGCTCGCAGCAGCTGAGGGAAAGCGATATCAGCTAAAGGTGGGAGCCAGTCGTCAAGCCCGTGAGCGCCGGAAACGACGGACATTTTCTATCACCGGAATTTCGCAGAATGACTCCACACGAGTTGATCGAGTGCGAGCTAAGGCACGGGCCCGGTAGTGGGCGAACACGCTTACAGAGGCCATGGAAAGTCATCCCTGCTTCTCTCGAATTACTTCTTCGCCACCGTAGAACCGGAAAGTCCGCGAAGCTACGATTGCGGCCAGAAGAATCAAAAGTGCGCCGAAGAAGAATGCAGCCCCCGGAATCATGAATGGCGCATTCTTGCTGATAAAGTATCCAAACAATCCCGTCATGATTGGTGGCCCGAAGATTCCCGTGATGCTTTGGAGACTGGTGAAAGCACCCTGAATTGCTCCCTGTTGATCATCTGCTGTCGTTTTGGAAACGACGCCCTGCAATGCGGGTGTGGCTACTCCTGAGAGTGATCCAAAGACAATCATCGCGTAAATCATCCAGGGTTCCGTTGCGAAAGCGTATCCGATCATTGCGAGCAACATGATGCCGAGCCCCCAGATGGCGGCATTTCTCTCCCCAATTCTCGGGATGACAATACGAGTCAATCCGCCTTGAACGATTGCCGACATCAGCCCAACTAAGCCAAGTGAGTTTCCGGTTTGTTCGGGCGTCCAGCCATATCGGTAGCTGGTGTAAAGCACCCAGGTAGCCGGATATACCTGATGAGCAAAGCTGCTGAGAAAGTAGGTAAGAGAAAGGCCCTTGATCAAAGGGTGTTTCTTCAATTCACCGAGAGCACCAAAGGGATTTGCCCGGGCAAAAGAAAAGGGACGACGGTTCTTCAGTTTCAGGGATTCTGGAAGAACAAAGAATCCATAGAACCAATTCAAGAGAGTCAGGCAACCCGCAACCCAGAATGGGAGACGTGGATCAATGACTCCCAGTTTTCCTCCAAGAAAGGGGCCAATAATGAATCCCAGTCCAAAGGCAGCGCCGAGAATTCCGAAGTTGGCTGACCTTTTTTCCGGCGGACTGATGTCTGCAATGTAGGCGGAAGCCGCCGAGAAGTTTGCGCCGCTGATTCCGGAAATGATGCGACCGATGAAAAGCCAGGCAAGAGTCGGAGCCCATGCCAGAAGAAAGTAGTCGAGCGCTCCACCGAACAGGGAGATGAGGATTACGGGTCTACGCCCGAACTGATCGGACAAGCTTCCGAGGATCGGGGCAAAGACGAACTGCATCAGGGAATACAGCCCGATCAGAATACCATAGGTGTAGGACGCAGAGCCCAAACCGAGCCCCTGGAGTTCTTTGACCAACTCAGGGAGAATCGGGATAATGATACCGACTCCCAGCACGTCGAGGACGACGGTGACAAAGATAAATCCAAGAGCAGGACTGCGACCAAGAGCCATAAAAAAGTGGCTTAGCCGGGAAGTTTGTTATGCTTTTCTGCAGCGTCTTGCTGAGCGATAAGGCGTTTCTGATAGCGGCTCTGAACAATGTCGGTCAGAACCAGAACGATGAGAACGAAGTAGAAGGTGGTCTTCGTCATCGGATGGATTTCATTTCCAAAGAACTTGAGGTGAGCAAGATGTCCGCCTTCTGTGAGAAGCATGATTCCAACGATGAGGAGGACAAACAAACCCAGGACTTCGTACATCCGGTTCTTCTGAAGAAATGTTGCCACTGTATCTGAAAGCCAAATCATGAGGATACCGCCAATGACGATTGCGGTTGCCATCACTGCAAAGACCTTGGTCAATGCCATCGCGCTGAGGATGGAATCGAATGAGAACACAAGGTTCATCAGAACGATCCAGAAAATCACGGACCCGACTGATTTTTTCTTTTCTGACTCTCCTCCGTGAGCGTTGTGAATCATCATCATGTGAAAGATTTCCTTCACCGCGGTGTAGATAATAAAAACGCCACCAAGAAGCACGATAATGCTGTGGAGGTTGAATGAACCCGCAACTGCTTTGGTGTCGAAACCGAAGAGTGGTGCCTGCACTTTCTCGATCAATCCGATAAGGGCAAAGAGAAGACCAATCCGGAGAATGATCGCCAGAGCAATTCCGATTCGGCGCACTTTGGCCTGACTTTCCTCGGGAGCCCGTTGCGACTCCAGCGAGATGTAGAGGAGGTTGTCAAATCCAAGCACTGCCTGAAGCAGCACGAGCATGATGAGGGTGAAGAAGTTTTCGATGGTGAACAATTCGGCCATGAGAAGGAATAGTTGTAGGAGATAAAAATGCTTAAGCAGAGAGATGGCTGCCTCAAAGAAGCAAGCCTTAAAATGGCGAATAGCTCAATCGAAAATCACAATGATTCGGTGCTGAGAGGATGGAGCCGATTAACAAGCGGAAGGTAGGCGCGCTTCCCTGTGATACCCGCCTGCCAGACCGCGTGGACCATTTCGAGCGAGCTGGTGGCCCGTTTTGCTGAGCAGTGGAGTTCGGTACTTGTATGAATGTTGGACAGCAAATCTCTTACGACCCGTCGAATTCCCGCAGCTTCACCCAGCAAACCTTCTTCGCTATGCTGGCCATGAGTTTCGTCTGCCGGCCAGAGAATCCATTCATCTTCGCGGGCCGGCATTTGTGGCTCAGGATTTTTCCACAATGAAAGTGCAGGGGGATTTCCCGGATGAATCTTCAGAATCGATTTGGCTCCGATCAGTTCGATACCGTATTGGCCGGCTACTTTACTCCATCGGCCGGAGCTGACAAAGCTGGCCGATACTCCACTCTCGGTTTCAAAATGCGCCTGAATCCGGTCTCCTAGCAGAGGGCCTAAATCGCGATTGTCTTCTTTCTCGTAAATATCGTCTCGCAGAGCACGCTCACCGTTCTTTGTTACGTTGGCTGCACACCAGGTGACTTCTCCCGCAAAGAGATGGATCAAATCGAATAACTGCGGGGCGTTGAGCAATAGATCTTCACCACCGGCGGTTTCTCCCATTTTCCCGTAAGCCCGAATCTCAAGAAGATCTCCGATCACATCAGGAAGTCTCGAAGCCAGAGAAATCAGATGAGGGTCGCAACTGATTGGATTGACCACGGCAAGCTGAACACCCTTTGCAGTGGCGAGTGCCAGTAATTCATGAGCCTCACGCAGGGTCCGGGTAAACCGGGCGCCACAAATGACATGCAGCCCACGCTCCAGTGCCGCTTTCACCATTTCGAACCTCAGTCCTGAATCGGTGGAGGAAACCGCGACAATATCGAGGTCTTCTTTATCGAGAAGTTCCCGGTAATCATCGTAGGCGTTGTTCGCACCCATCATCGTTCTGGCACGCATCAGGCGCGAGGGATCATCATCGGAAATGGCCACCGTCTCGACCCCGCTCAGATTGTGGAAAACCATTTCGTGAGTATTCCCGGACGAATCTTCTCCCACATGGGAAAGCACAGCGGCTTTCAAAATCATCGGCAACAAAGGAAGATCTTCAGCTGCCTCTTCTGTGATTTGATCTCCCGGGTCTTCGCCCAGCTCTGCCTTCTCCAGAGTTTGTTCAGAATGCTCAACTTCCACAGGGAGCTCTTTCCCGCTCACCTCGAGGTCCGGAGATGCCCCTGACTCCATTACTGGATTTTCGTCGGCAGGGACTTCCGCTCTTTCTGCCGTTGCAGACTCAGCTTCCTCTTCCTCAATATCCTTCGGGGCCTTATTCAGAATTCCGTAAGATTCCGGAGTAGGCTCCTTCTTCGTAGTTTTCGACGTCATTCCGGAAGCTGCCATTCCGGCGCTTCCAAAGAGAAAAGCTCGTTTCTGCTGGTCGTTTTCAGACATAAAGAACGGATTATAGGCCTTGCACCGTTTCGCTTCAATGATCAATCTTCACTTTGGACGACTCCCTGGAGTGATTAAGGAAAGTGGTGAGATCTGGTGTGAATAGCGTCATCGGGAATGATTTCCCGCTTTTCAAGCGGAGCAGCGGGACTTATGAATAGTCAGGTCTTCCATCCATGAAATTATTTCGCAACAATTCTCCCGGCATTTTTGCCGTCGCCTTGCTTCTCCTTTCGGGCGGCGATCAGTCAACCGCTGAAGAGAATGCCCGCTATACAGCGAAAGAGCCGACCCGTGACGGAACGGGGAAAGTTTACATGGGGCGGGAGATTTCCCAGACGGTAAGTGCCCACGCCATCACCTGGCTGGAGCGCAAGGATCGGGAGGGTGAGGAAAAACCGTCCCTGGTCATGAAGAATCTGGAATTGAAACCGGATGCTGTGGTGGCCGATATCGGAGCAGGTTCCGGTTACTTTTCATTTCTGCTGGCCGAACTCGTTCCGAAAGGAAAGGTGATCGCAGTGGATATCCAACAGGAGATGCTCGATTTCGTAGAAGGAAAGAAGAAGTTGAGGAAGATCAGCAACGTGGAAACCCTGCTTGGGACGATCGAAGATACAAAGCTTCCGGAAAAACAAGTGGACCTTGTCATCCTTGTTGACGCGTACCACGAGTTTTCGCATCCCTATGAAATGATGAGTTCTATTTTTAAAGGGCTCAAACCCGGCGGTCGGGTTGTCTTTTTGGAATATCGTGGAGAGGATCCCAGTGTGCCGATCAAGCCACTTCACAAAATGACCGTGAAACAGGTGAAGCAAGAGATGGAGGCTGTCGGCCTTCAGTTTGTTGAGCTTCGCGACTTCCTGCCAATCCAACATTTTCTCGTTTTTGAACGTCCAGAATAAAATTATCCTTCCTATGAAACTCCGCTCTATTTTTGCTGCAAGCGTTGCCGCGTTTGCTTTATCCACTGGCGAACTCTGCGCCGATGAAAACTGGTCTCAGTTCCGGGGACCGAACGGCTGGGGGCATGCCGAAACCAAAGATGTTCCTGAGAAATGGTCCGCAAGTTCTGTGGCGTGGTCTACGGATTTGAAAGGTCGCGGACAATCATCTCCAGTAATCCATGGCGGAAAAATGTTTCTTACCGGTGCGTCCGAAGACGGGTCGGATCGCTATGTCTTTTGTCTCGATACAAAAACCGGCAAGGAACTCTGGTCGAAGACAATTCCAAGCAGCAAGCCTGATTCGGCTCACAAGATGAATTCAAGAGCGACTCCGAGTTGCGCAACGGACGGCGAAATCGTAGTGGCGTTTTTCGGTCCCGGAGGAATGCATGCCTTTGATTACGATGGAAATCCGAAGTGGTCTCTCGATCTCGGCGATTTCCCCGGAAGCTGGGGAACTGCTGCCTCTCCGATTATTGTTGGTGAAGTGGTCGTGCAAAACTGCGATGCGACTGGACCTTCAAGACTCGTTGCCATCGGATTGAAGGATGGAAAAATCAAATGGGAGACTGCGCGGGAAGACAAGCCCAAGGGCGGTTGGAGTACTCCGATCGTCATAGAATATGACGGGAAAAAGGAGATCGTTCTCAATGGGGAATTTGGAGTTCGAGCCTATGATCCTGCGACCGGGAAAGAAAATTGGTTTTGCAAAGGATTCACGGGGCGGGGAGCGCCTATGCCCGCATTTTCCAATGGGCTGCTCTACGTCGTAAACGGCAAACCGGGCGACACTTACTGCGTCAAGCCGGGTGGAAGCGGTGATGTCACTGATACTCACATGGTCTGGCATGCTGCGAGAAAAGGTGGACGGGATCTACCGTCTCCAGTGGTGGTCGGCGATTTTGTTTTTGTTTCGAGCATGTCAGGTGTCGCATCCTGCTATGAAGCCAAGACAGGGAAACTGCTCTGGGCGGATCGTATTGCCGAGGGAGTGGAGTTTGCCGCAGCGCCATTGGTTGCTAATGGACTGGTTTACATTCAAGCAGTGCAGGGCGGCAAAACCGTGGTGATTCGCCCGGGAGCGACCATGGATGTAGTGGCTGAGAATGAGTTGGGCGCAGAGTCGGATGAGATTTTCAGAGCAACCCTCACGCCTGTTCAGGGGCACGTTTTTGCGCGTTCCCAGTCGAAAGTGTATTGCCTGAAATAGAATGTGAAAGGCAGGCGATGCGCTTACCTTGCAATTCGGTATTTGGGAATGGCAGGCGATGCGCCCGCCCCACAATTTTGCGTTTCTCCAGCTTAGAGTCCGGTCTTTAAAAGATACCAGACGATCCCGCAGGCTACGAGAAAGAGCGTGAGAAAGCGCATTCCGCTGCGATTCCGGTGAGATAAGTATCGTCGCTTCTCCGCAGCGCCCATTTTACGGCGACCGGTATTCTTTCGAGATTTGTCCGGGGGAGGGAGAATGTTCATGCTGCGCATGCGCAACTTTTCCTCATCTTCCACGGATTTTTTCGCGAGAAAGTTTTCGAGTGTACTGATCTGAGCATGCAACTTGTGATGCTGCTGCTTAGCCGACTTACTCTGCTTACGCGGAGTAAGAGCTTTCTTTTTCCAGGCTGAGCCTCCCCGTTTTTTAGCAGGGGTGCGTCGTTTCCTGTTCTTGTTGCCTGAAGAGAATAATCCCATCTTTTAAAAGAGTAAAAGGGAGGACACTGTTAGACTAGAATCATCACCACAAGAACGATCGTGGCGAATCCAAGAAGAGGAATGGAGAAAGCGAAGCCGCTCTTCAGCCAGTACATGAAATCTTTTTCACCACCAGCCGATGCGGCCCGGTTGGAACTGCCACTGAGGGCACCTAGGATACCTTTTTTCCCGGTGAATGAGGAAATCAGAGGCTGATTATTCGAAATCTCGATTTCGGCAGCATCGATGTAGCTGAGTGCGCGGGCTAGCTCTGCTTTGCGATCAGCCCGGCTCCAACTTTCAGGATGGAGAGAATGGATATTAGACAGGTGCTGCTCGAAGCGGTCGTGAGACTCGGCGCATTCGTCCGCAAGCTGTTGAGCAGCGGTCTGTTCGCGATCAAGAATGCTGATGTATCGCTCAAGACGATCACAAACTTTTTCACGGCCATCAGTAAATTCTTCTTCTTTCTGGCTCAACTCTTCAAGTTCAGCAGCCTGACGCTTGATTTGCTCTTCCTGCTGACGCAGTTGGCGAAGTTGTTCCTGGGCCTGCTCATACTCGTCGTTAATATCGTCAGAGTAGGGCGTAACCGGAGCAAATTCAGTAGGGTCAAATTGAATGTTGAGGTCGGGGCCGCCCTCTTCATCAAAAAACATGGGTTGGATTTCAGCTGCAGCAGACATGATTGATTCTAAGAAAGGTGAATATTAGTTAACGTATACTAATATTATATATTACTTAGAATTTCCAGTCTTTTTAGCTTTTTTCGTGAAAAACTTAATGGGACCAAAGTCACCATTAAGGTCAGAAAAACGACACTGGCCATGCCCAGTTGAGCTTTTGAACCATAAAACCAGCCTGGACTGACTTCATTATTGAGGAAGACATCGTAGCGTGCGTAAGCGAGCAAGAGGACTGCTAATACGATGTAAATAAAGCTTCCCACGAGGCAAAGCGTCCCTCCAAAGCCACTAACAATCTTGGCTGCATTCGATTCCTCGAGATTCGGAAAAAGCACACCAAGCCCAACCGCGATGGCATTGAGCCCGATCGCAAGCATCCCAATTGCTGTTGCAAAAAACAGAGAGTCGCCAAGTTCCAGTTGTAAATTGTATCCTGAAATAAGCAGTATCACGATAACGACCATCCCTGAGCAAAGGGTGCTGGAGACAAATTTCTGGGTGACAATTCCCTGAAGTCTCAGCGGAGACATTGCCAGAATCCAGAGCCGGCGGCCTTCCAGACTGAACTGGGGAAATACAAAACGAGTGGTCAGAGTAGAAAGAGCCAGCGCGCAAACGGCGAGATTCAGGAAGGCTACCAGATAAAGATCTCGTGGCTGCCCGATGTCGCTGTTCATTTGTCGAAGTCCGCCCGAGTAGATACCGAGTAGTCCGAAGATGACGGTGAACTGGACCCATTGCGCGGGTTCGCGAATGAAAGTGAGAAAATCCTTTCGGGAGATCGCGGCCAAAGGTCTTCCTGTTAGCTTCCGAAGTAGAATGGGAGAGGGGTAATCCCGGCCGACCTGCTCTTTACTGGGTTTTTCTTTGGAGCTGTTGTTATATGCCGAATTAGCAGCGTGTTGGAGTGACTTATTCCACGATTTGTAAAACCAGAGTTTCCCGAAAAATGAGACCATCAAGATACCCATCAAGCCATTGCTGACCAGAAGGGAAGGGTAAAGAAAGCTGCTGAAGCTTCGATAGGGGCGACTCCAATCGATGATGGAGCTGGCCAACCAGGTGCTGGGCACCGATGGGTTGATCGTCATGTGGGTGTGATGCAGCACCCGTTGGAAGGTCAGGGCTGCGCTCAATCCGGTCTGTTTTGAAAGATCGTTGTCTTCGAGTGCTTCTTTGATGCCGGTTCCTATAATCAAAAGTGCAATTGCAGATGCTGCGATCAGGATTTGTCGCTTTGAAAGCCAACGAACCGCCGTCACCAGAAGGATCGCTCCGGCAGCGCTGGCGATGATCATAAAAGGAAACATTGCCACTGCCGTCTTGATGAAAAATGGGGGGAGCACATCGCGTGTTCGCGCAAAGGCGGCAATGAGTGGCGCGAGGATGAAGATCAAGCCCCAACTGGAGAACGCAGATGCTTCAAAGCATTTCCAGGAGAAGACGACGCGATGAGAGACCGGCAGGGTCAGGAGCCATTGGGTATCACGATTCCGGTAGAGCGAGATGTATCCGGTGACGGCGACTGAAAATGTCAGCATCATCATGAAACAAAAGAAGATCACGTAGATGAGTCGGTCGCTGAGGAGAGATCCGGCGGCCGGGAGCTTGCTGACATAGCCCAAGCCTTTTGAAAACAGAAAATACGCAGCGACGGTGTAGGCGATCAGAAAGCCTGAAATTGTCGCCGTCATCAGGCGTGAACTTTTTGCCGTCACGACCGCCTTGATCCGCAGCATCCGCACATGAACGCGGAAGAGGATCATCCATTGAGAAAGCGCGGACATGGAAGGTTTCGAGTTCAAAGGGCAGGGTCGAAGAGAAGTGTGGAAGATTTTTACTTTTGAAAAACCAATTCTCTCCTAACATTGGATTCATGGCAAGCATTGGCACTCCATTCTCGTCCACCGCAGTTCGCGTGATGCTCTGCGGATCCGGTGAACTCGGCAAAGAAGTCGCAATCGAGCTGCAACGCTACGGCGTTGAGGTGATCGCAGTCGACGCTTATGCAGACGCTCCGGCGATGCAGGTGGCTGACAGATCGCACGTCGTATCGATGCTCGATGGAGACGCTCTTCGGGCGGTGATTGAAAAGGAAAAACCTCATTATGTTGTTCCTGAGGTCGAAGCCATTGCCACCGATACGCTTGCTGCATTGGAGCAAGAGGAGGTTTGCACCGTCATTCCAACTGCCAGGGCCACTCAGCTGACGATGAATCGCGAAGGGATTCGTCGACTCGCAGCTGAGGAGCTGGGACTGAAGACTTCGCCGTATCAGTTTGCGGAAACGGAAGAGGAGTTTTTTGCCGCTGTCGAGAAAATCGGAATTCCATGCGTTGTGAAACCCATCATGAGTTCTTCCGGCAAAGGACAAAGCACCATCAAGAGCAAGGATGACGCACAAGCTGCCTGGGACTACGCTCAGGAAGGTGGCCGAGCGGGGAAGGGGAAAGTCATCGTTGAGGGCTTCGTCGATTTTGACTACGAAATTACTCAGCTCACCGTCCGTCATGTCGGTGGAACTGCATTTCTGGATCCGATAGGCCACATTCAGGTGGATGGGGATTATCGCGAAAGCTGGCAGCCTCAGCCGATGAGTGAGGGCGCACAGAAGCTGTCGCAGGAATATGCCAAAGCCGTGACCGACAATCTCGGTGGTCTCGGAATCTTCGGTGTCGAGCTTTTCATTAAAGGCGACGAAGTGATTTTCAGTGAAGTATCGCCAAGGCCACATGATACCGGGATGGTCACCATGATTTCACAGGATCTCTCGCAGTTTGCGCTTCATGCCCGCGCCATACTCGGACTGCCGATTACGAATATCGCGCAGCATGGGCCTTCGGCATCGGCAGTGATCCTGGTGGAAGGGACGTCCGATCAGGTCAGTTTTGGCAATGTCGAGAAAGCCCTGGCTCAGCCTGACACTCAATTAAGATTCTTCGGAAAGCCGAAGGTCGCTGGTAAACGCCGCATGGGAGTGGCGATTGCCAGGGGAGAAAGCATTGACGATGCCAGAGCCAAAGCCAGAGCTGCCAGCGAGGCCGTTTCGGTCGAGTTGTAGCTGGCGCGATTAGACAGGGTGCAGTGATCGATTTGCCCCATCAGCTAGACAACCGTGGATGGTCATCTCTCGGCGGAAGAAGGACTACATCACTGATCGTAGCGATAGAAGACCTGGAGCATCTGAATTGCCCAGGCTGTGCTGAGTAATTCGCTGTCCATTTGGGAGTCGGAATTCGTTCCCCAAGTGCCTTCCGGAGTTTGCTGGTCCAGCAATGCGGGGATCAGTTTGTCCCGGGTTTTTTCCCATCCTCTTCCTCCATTGACAAAGAAGATCTGAGTATTGAATTGCGGGGCGTAAAAGGTGGTTCCCGGACTTGGATTTGCATAGGCCCCGGTGAGGAAGGTGATGCCCTTCTTAAACTCAGGGGATGTTTTTTCCTTGCCGAGGAAAAGGCTGTAAAGAGATTCGCCCGTGAGAGTGGGTTTTCCGGTCGCATGCTCCAGACGGTATCTGAATGCGCCTTTGAGATCTTGCGCTTCTTTCAAGCAGCTCATTGCGCTGGCCATAACAGAATCATAATTCTCAATTTCCACACCGCTTTCCTTCGCCGCGACCAGCGCCTGAACCTGCCATCCGGTGAGGGAAGTGTCATCCGCCGCGCTTGTCTTATACCCGTAAGCCCATCCGCCATTTTTGGTCTGACCTTTCACAATGATCTCAGCTGCCTTTGTAAGCAAAGAATCGAGGCGGGGGATCTGGGCATCGCTTTCCTTGCTTAGAGAGTAAAGTTCTGCCAGGGCCAGTGTAGCGATTCCGTGTTCATAGGATATATGGTGGCCATTCTCCCCGTAGTGAATGAGCCCTTCATTTTTCAAAGCGCGATCCATGAGGTAGAGCCCGGCGTTGATAACGGTGGTGCCGTATTTCTCAGAGTAGGTCGATTCGCCATTTCCGAGATAGGAGAGGAGGCAGAGCCCGGTTGTTCCGACCGTGTATTTTCCGCCGAATGTTCCCGTGGCATCCTGTTGGCTGGCGATCCATTCCAAGCCTTGCTCAATCGCATCGGGCACACGCTCATCAGCGCCATGTTTTTTCAATGCGTCCTCTCGATGTTCCGGACTGCACCGGAGCCTGAGTCGCGGAGGGATGTGGGCAAAAATCCCCAACTCCACCAAGCGCTTTGCTTCCGCCTGGCTGTCCAGGCTCAGATTAATAACAGGGTATCGAAAGCGGTCACCGGTGGATTTTTCAAAAATGATCTCGTCGTTTTCTATAGTGATGAACTCCGCTTCGATTTTTTTGCCATCCTTGTTGGTCCATTCACGGAGACCGGATGCAGAGGAGTTTGAAAACCAAATGAAAGGGACGAGCAGCACAATCAGGATTCGGTTCATGAAATCATCTTAAGTGGACGGAGCCTAATGGGCAAGCAGGTCCGCCATTCCCTGAAAATTTCGGTGGACGTAGCGCGAAGACGTGGGAGGGTTCGCCGCTTTAGCCCCGGCCCCGATTCTATCGGCCCGGGGTCTTTCTTTTTCACTCTTGCCCATTTTCCTGTGAACTTTCAAAACACACTTCATCAGTGGTTTTCCAACCTCAAAGGCGACACTCTTGCCGGACTGGTCGTAGCTCTGGCATTGATCCCCGAAGCGATTGCCTTCTCCATCATCGCAGGTGTTGATCCGAAAGTTGGTCTCTATGCCTCATTCTGTATCTCGGTGGTGATCGCTTTTGCCGGTGGTCGTCCCGGAATGATCTCGGCAGCCACAGGTGCTATGGCGCTGGTGATGGTGCCTCTCGTGAAAGAGCATGGCGTTGAGTATCTTTTTGCAGCGACCGTTCTCACGGGAATTATCCAGATCGTTCTCGGTCTTTTTAAAGTGGGCGATGTGATGCGGTTTGTCTCGAAGTCGGTGATGACCGGATTCGTCAATGCTCTCGCAATTCTCATTTTCCTCGCCCAACTACCCGAGTTGAATCTCGGCACGGAAGGGGTCAGCTGGATCAGTTACGCAATGGTTATCGGTGGTCTCGGAATCATTTACCTCCTGCCGCGCCTCACCAAAACGATTCCCTCGCCACTGGTTTGCATTTTGGTCCTGACTGTCCTTGCGCTTCTCCTGAAACTCAATGTCAGGACGGTCGGTGATCTCGGGGAACTCCCATCAGCGCTTCCATCCTTTGCCTGGCTTCAGGTTCCATTTTCCTGGGAGACATTGGCAATCATTCTTCCGACTTCTTTGAGCCTGGCAGTTGTTGGTCTCTTGGAATCATTAATGACAGCACAAATTGTCGACGATCTCACCGATACGGGCAGTGAGAAAAACCGCGAAGCCTGTGGTCAGGGGATTGCAAATGTCGTGGCCGGTTTCTTCGGCGGAATGGCGGGTTGTGCGATGATTGGTCAGTCAGTGATCAACGTGAAATCCGGAGGTCGCTGTCGTTTCTCTACTTTCATTGCCGGGGTAATTCTTATCCTGCTCTGTGTGGTTTTTGGTCCCTGGGTAAAACAGATTCCGATGCCGGCACTTGTTGCGGTGATGATCATGGTCTCGATAGGTACCTTCAGCTGGTCGTCCTTTAAAAACATGGCTGTTCACCCGAAGACGACAAGCACAGTGATGCTGGCGACGGTCGTAGTTGTTGTCTGGACTCACAATCTCGCTATCGGAGTAGGGATCGGGGTCCTGCTCAGTGCACTCTTTTTTGCCAGGAAAGTGGCGCAGGTTATTCGTGTCAGCAGCACGATTGATGAGTCCGGCGACTGCCGGACATACACAGCATACGGCCAGGTGTTCTTTGCTTCAGCGGGAACCTTCAGTGCGGCTTTTGATTTCCGTGAAGTCCTTTCCAAAGTAATTATCGATGTCTCCCATGCTCACTTCTGGGACCTGACTTCAGTGGGCGCTCTTGACCGTGTAGTTCTGAAATTTCGCCGGGAAGGCGCTGAAGTGGAGATCCTCGGAATGAACGAGGCGACTGCGACAATCGTCGACCGGCTGGCAGTTCATGATAAACCCGACGCTCTTGAGCGGATGCTGGAAGACCACTGATCAGTAGATACTGATTCTGTCTTTACCTTCCTCTTTCAAAACGCTACACACTTTCTTTAGATTATGTCCACCATTCTCGCCTGCACCGACGGCTCGCAATATTCGGCCAGTATTTTTCAACATGCCGCCTGGGCTGCTTCACATATGGACGCGGGCGTTTTGGCGCTCCACGTCATTGATCGGGAGGAGACTCGGAAGCCGGCTGATCTTACCGGAAATCTCGGTTTCGATGCCAGTAGCGAACTGATGGAGGAGTTGGTGAAGCTGGATGAAGAACATTCCCGCGTTGCCCGTCTTCGCGGAAAAGCTGTCCTCGAAGATGCAGCCCGCCAGCTTACGGAATCCGGAGTAGAGAGTGTCAAAACCAAGCAGCGCCATGGTTCGGTAGTGGAGACTCTGGATGAGTTTGAAGAAAATGCCGAGTTGCTCGTGATCGGGAAACGCGGCGAGCATGCTGATTTTTCCAAAAGTCATGTCGGCAGCAATATGGAGCGTGTTGTGCGGAGCGCGAAGATTCCGGTGTTGGTTGCATCGCGGTCTTTTCGTCCAGTGGAATCATTTCTCCTTGCCTATGATGGCGGTCCAAGTATCGACAAGGCGATCGATTTTGTGGCAGGCCAGACCTTGCTGAAGGGCGCGAAAGCACATCTTGTTTCGGTCGGGAAACCTGACTCTTCGCTACAGTCGAAGCTTGCCAATGCAGCTACGAAATTGCGTGATGCGGGGTTTGAAGTAGAGGCGAACCTTTTGCCGGGTGATCCGGATGAAGTGATTGCCGCTGAAGTCGAAAGTCGTGGAATCGATCTGCTCGTCATGGGCGCCTACGGTCATTCCCGGATACGGTATCTCGTTGTCGGCAGCACCACTGCTTCCCTGATTCGGACCTGCAAGATTCCGGTCTTGTTGTTCCGCTAGGAACAGCTGAGGGGAATCCGGTAGGAGCGCATCAGAAGAGATCCGTGTATCTCAACGCCCATTCGTGGTTCTATTTTCCATCCAGCGACCCCTCGATTTCCGCTTTTTCCTTTTGCTTCCACCCTCTGGTGGTTGTTTGATAGCGACATGTCTCAAATTGTGAAGCAGGCTCACTCCTGGCTGGAAAATCTTGTTGCCTACGATCCGGGGAAACCGATCGAGGAAACGGCGCGTGAACTCGGGCTCAATCCCGAGGATATCATCAAGATGGCCTCGAATGAGAATCCGCTGGGTCCGTCGCCGAAGGCGGTGATAGCGATGCAGGAGGCAGCCAAAGGAGTTAATATTTATCCGGATGGCGGCGGCTACAAGCTGCGGACAGCGATTGCTGAAAAGTTTGATCTCGGTCGGGAGAATATTGTCCTTGGAAATGGTTCCAACGAAATCATCGAACTGATCGGTCACGGTTTTCTCAAGCCGGGCGACAATGTCATTGCCGCTGAGCACGCCTTCGTTGTCTACAAACTGATGGCGACACTTTTCGGCGCAGAGACGATCGAAGTTCCCGATCCGGGATTCGTTCACGATCTCGATGCGATGGCGGATGCGATTACCCCGCAGACGCGGAAAGTGTTTATCGCGAATCCTAACAATCCGACAGGGACTCTCGTCGGGGAAGAGGAAATCGCACGGTTCATGGATCGGGTTCCGGATCATGTCATGGTGATTTTTGACGAGGCTTATTACGAGTTTTTGCATGAGCCGCCAAACACGATGCAATATGTTCGCGATGGGCGGAACGTGGTCATCATGCGGACCTTTTCAAAAATCCAGGGGCTCGCCGGCTTGCGAATCGGGTACGGTGTGACGACTCCGGAGATCGCCGAAGTCCTTCACAAATGCAGACAGCCATTCAATGTCAATGCGATGGCTCAGGCCGGGGCGATTGCCGGATTGCAGGATGATGAGCACCAGCAACGCACCCGCGATATGAATGATGAAGGGCTGAAGGTTCTTCAGGCTGCCTTCGAAGAGATGGGCCTGGAGTATGTTCCGAGCTACGCCAATTTTGTTCTCGTGAATGTAGGAGACGGTGACGCAGTGTTTCAGGGAATGCTGAACAAAGGAGTCATCATTCGCGCGATGCGGGGGTACAAACTTCCGGACTGGGTGAGGATTTCAGTCGGGACGGCAGAGCAGAATGAGCGCTGCATTGCTACTTTGAAAACTGTCATGGAGGAGATCAAGTCATGACCCGTCACGAATGGAGAGACCGTTCAGAGGATGGGGAAATCATCTTTTACCGGGCGGACCATCACTCTGATGTGTGGCGTTTTTCGCGCCGACCAAAGTCGGAGGATCGCTGGGAGTATTTTGATGTGATGGAGCTGGGGGAAATGGAAACGTTTCGCGATATCCTCTACAACAAGCATCACCGAAAACGATTGCCCATCAAACATGTGGAACAAATCGACGTGATGATTACGAAGTTGAAGAGCGAAGCAGCTGAGGCCGAGGCTGAAGCAGCGGAAAAGTTGAGCGGCGAAGAGGAGTGAGTTCCAGACTCCTGGAATGACGGCTTCAGGCATCACTCCAAAGTCCAACAATCAGGCGGCTTTCTTTCCCTTTTTCTTTCCTTTCCCGCCTTTGGGCTGCTTCTTGTTTTTCCGATTCTTGCTGCGGCGCTCCTGCGCTTCTGCGGTGACTTTATCGATGTAGGCTTTGAGAATGGCGGGATCTTCCCGGCCCTCGAACGGGACGAGAGCATGGTCCCCGGTATCGCGCATCCACTTCTCGAGAAGAGCACGATGTTTTGTCAGGGCCTCCGCGTGTTCCTTTGAATCGATGAGATTGACGAGGCAATCCCGGTCATTTTTCATATCGTAGAATTCCTCAACGACGCGATGATCAAACAAGTCGAGTCGGGCGGCGATTTTCTCATCAGTCTTTGCCAACTGTTGTAGCCGCTTGTAGCTCACGGTTCCCTGGGTTGCCGTTCGAAATTGATTCACCCCGTCGGACCAGGGATTGAAAAGGTAAAGGTAGTCTGCAGTCTCGACCCCTCGAATGGGGTGACGGTTTCCTCCGGCGTTTTCGTTGTAGACCTTGAAGACGGAATCCCATCCTGCTTCTTTCTCGCCACGAAGGAGTCCGGCAAAGGATTTTCCATCAACTCCATCAGGATGTTCCACTCCGACGACGTCGCAGAGAGTGGGGACAAAATCGACGGCGGACACGAGGTGAGTGGAATCAAAAGCTCCTGATTCGGTAACTCCCGGCCATTTGACGATGAGCGGAGTGACGGTGCTGTGATGATAGAGCTGAGTCTTGGCAAAGGGCAGGGGCATCCCGTGATCCGACAGGAACAGGATAAACGTCTCCTCTTCTGCTCCGGACTCTGCCAGCGCTTTCATGATTGAGCCCACCGCATCATCTGCTCTGCGAACAGAGGTGTAATAAAGAGCCAGCTCTTCGCGGATGGCCGGATCATCCGGGAGAAATCCGGGAACGGGGACTTCCTTTGCCGTGTAAATTCTGGAAGCCGGATGTCCGTCTTTTGGTCCCCAGAAAGGTTTGTGCGGATCTGAGATATTGATACTCAGGCAAAAAGGTTTCCCGGCAGTCTTTGCCTTTGCTATGCCTCTAGTGACGCTTCGACCGTAGGATTCTACATCCTTGATGTGCTCTTTTCCTCCCTCATCTTTTTCCGTGAGATCTTCGTCCCAATGGTAGGGAAGGTAAGGCGTGGAGTGGGAGACCTTTCCCCGAATTCCAACCCAGTATCCGGCCTTTTGCATAATATCGACCAGATGAGGGTAGTTGCTCGGTTTGACCTGGTAAAACCCCTCCACGCCTGTGTTGTGAGAAAACCGCCCCGACCACATCACATTTCGTGAAGGGTAGCAGTTCCCGACTTGAACGTGTGCGTGCTCAAATTTCATCCCGCTTTCGGCGAGCTTGTCGATGTTCGGGGAAATGTCAGGAAGTGGGCAACCGAAGGAACTCAGAGAGTCGCGATTCATGTCGTCCACGGAAATGAGGAGTATATTGGGACCGGCCGATGAGACAGCCGGAAGACAAAGTGCAAAGAAAAGTGATAAGATTCGGGTCGACATAGTGAGATTTTGATTGAATCGAACCCCGAAGACAAGACCATGTTTTCACTATTGTAGATTAAAGTAGAAGAATGTTATGGCCTGGGAAGCTCCACCGGATGGATTGAAAAAATACGATGACGGAACAGTTCGCTGTTTCTGGTGCGGCGATCATGAGGATTACATTCTCTATCACGACGAGGAGTGGGGAGATCCGGTCAATGATGATCAAAGACTGTTTGAGAAAATCTGCCTCGAAGGATTTCAATCCGGATTGAGCTGGCTGACGATTCTGCGGAAGCGGGAGAATTTCCGAAAGGCCTTCCTCGATTTCGACTTCAGAAAAGTGGCAAAATTCGGGGAGAAGGATGTGGAGCGTCTACTTCAGGATGCCGGAATCGTTCGGCATCGGAAGAAAATTGAATCGACGATAAACAATGCGAAACGTGCCTCTGAAATGGTCGATGAGTTTGGAAGCCTCTACGATTTCTTTAAGCAATTCCAACCGGCACCGGACCAGCGACCGGCGAAGATCACCTGGGATGTTCTTGTTTCAGAACTGACGAATACCGCTGAATCAAAGGAGATGGCGAAACAGTTGAAGAAACGCGGATGGTCTTTTGTCGGACCAACCACCGCCTATGCCTTTATGCAGGCGATGGGGCTGGTGAATGATCATTTGGAAGGCTGTGACTTCCGATCAAAGAGGGGGAAATAATCCGCCGCAAAACCTAAATGTGAGGTTTTGCTGATTATATTTATTTACAAAAACCATAAATACCGTAATATTATTGGAGTTCTCATTTTACACAGGAGAACTCCATCATGAAAATTACCCGCATCTTCTTACTCTCGGCCCTGATCTTAGGGGGCACTGTCTCCGCTTTCTCACAACAGGCGCAATATCCGATTGGGACGGCTGACTACTATTCTGACACTCTTCATGGAAAGAGCACAGCCAGTGGCGAGCTGTATGACAAAAACCTGATGACAGCGGCTCATTTGAATCTTCCTTTTGGAACGATGGTGAGGGCGACTGATCACCGGACAGGGCGAACTGTTGATGTAAAAGTGAACGACCGGACGAGTGACTGGAATAAAGTGATTGTCCTTTCCCGCGCTGCGGCAACCCATCTTGGAGTTGTTGGTGGGAAGAGAGATCAGATCTCAATCCAGAAACTTGCAAATGGTTCTCAAGGAACGCCGGTTTTGGCGCAGTCCGGACTGACGACACCCTATTCGACCGGCGGTTCCAAAATTGCTGCACCTCCCATTCCTAACAACCATCAATTTACGCCAGGGGCTGCAACTCAGAAACCCAAGCCTGTTTCTCAGCTTGCGGGGCATCATCAGATTTCCAACGACCTCTTTCCAAGCGGGTGTCCACGTTGTCTCTCTGATCAGCTCGCGGCCGAACAGCTCATTACGGCAAATCACAAAAAAGAACACGTCAGTAATCCTCAAAAATTCACTCAGGCCTATTCGACCAAGACTACCGCAGGAACCAGTAGTGGAGGCACAGGATTCTACGAACCCGGAATGGCGACAAAAAATGCCAATAATGGAGGCAATGGCTTTAACGCTCCTGTTCCGGCACCTGCTCCCGCCCCGATTGTGAAATATACACCGGCACCTGCGCCTGCTCCAGTTGTGAAGCAAACTCCAGCACCTGCGCCTGTTCCAGCTCCGGCACCTGCAGTGGTAGCTTCAAGTTATCGGGTCCAATTCGGAGCATTTCGAAATCAGGCAAATGCGCGGCGTCTTGCTGATCAAATCACTCAAAGAGGTGTCCACTCCGAAGTAGCGGCCAAGGATCGCTATGGCAATTACCGGGTGATTACCTGTGGTGCTTTTCCGGCACAAAGCGAAGCAAAGGCCTGGGCCAACGACTTTAGCAGAACGGGAATTACGACTGAAACTCCAATTGTGGTTCGCTAAGAGTTCAGCTTCCGGTCACAGCCGGAGTTTTGAACTTCACCTGAGGCAATCCGTATTTCACTCGTTCCAGTGCCGAGGGCTAGTGCAAAGACCAAGTGCAAAGACCCTGGATTCCATGGGCTGGATCGAATCTTGCGGTTTTGAGGGAGAGGCTCGATCACTGGGAAAGCAGAAGATTGGCATCTTCTGCTACACGCATTCGATGTAGCGGAATCTGGCCACAGTTCCGCCGAGTGGGAGCTGCTGGCGTGAATTGTTAAGAGTAATGTCGGCCGTCCGGAAGAGGGCACCATTTCCTTTGTCAGCCCGGAGCTAGCGAGCGCGGAACACGCCAGGACTCAAACCAGTCCAGAAAAATCCCGAAAGCCGATATCTCCCGTGAATTGAGATCACGAGAAGCACGTAAATCGGATCTCCAGTCAAAATGAGCGGAATTACCGGGGGGAGCAATCTTATGGGAGGTGTTTATAAAAGCACTATTACGGTAATTTATTCACCAAACGCAAGGGGGGAAAATGAAGCTTCGTTTCCTCAAGCTATTCGAGAAGCTTGGTTATCAGGAAAAATTGACACGGCTATCAGAGGATTAGGAGCCTTGGAATATCAAGAGCCATTAATTAATGGGAATGAACGGAAGGAAGGCCACGGAAACCTTGACACAGAAGGGGTTATTCGTTTCCCTAATCGTGAAACAAGGCCCGATATTCGAGATGAATATCGATATGCCTATGAACTAATAATACTGTTAGGGCTGGAAACCTGGATATATGGAAAAGGAAAGACCTTCTCGGCCACCATCTCATAAGTGGGCTTTCGTCCCTTTCGTTGGAGCTGCGGCAGTGAATATTCTATTGGTTGCTGGGGGCTTCGCAGATTTCCTTGGGGTCGCAGTGGCTGCTGTTGCAGTGTTGGCGATTCTATTTTCAATTACCACACCGCGATCGAAAGTAACTTACGGGATTGGGACGTCAGCGCTGGTCCTTATTGTCATCCGAGCACTTCAAAGTCTGTATTTTCACATTTCCCCTCAAAATGGCGGCCCGGCTTCATGGGTTGCGATCATTGGGACATCAGTTTTTGCATTATTGCTATTTTACCTCCTCTACCACTATGCTCGCGGCGAGAAGAGTCGAGCGTTTTTCGGCTTAGGCGATTCGTAACCCAGTTAGCCGAACAAGGCGAGGATACCAAGCCCGATCACGCTCCGAGTTGATTGACTACTCTAATTCAAATCCCTAATCTCCTATCGAGATCTTGCTCCCAGATCGGGCTGGCATCTCTTGACGTTCTCCCAAGAAATCCTCTTACGTCAAATCAGCTTTCTGGCAAAATAACACCTCATGAAAAATAATCTCTTTCTCATCATTGGAATCGCACTCCTCGCTTTTACGACCCTTGGGTATTTTGGAAACTTTGTTCAGTGGTCTGACGCCCAGGAGACGACTGCGAAGATCTTGAGTTCAGAGAAGCAGTGGCTGCGAAGAGGTGAAGGAAATATCAATCTCGAAATTCAGTACGCTGTTGATGGCAATCCTCGGAACGGGACCGCATCAGTCGCCGCATCAACTTTGGAAGAGGCTGCCACCGAAGATGAAATCCAAGTCTACTACATGAAGAAGAATCCAAACAGAGTGATTCCCGTCGCCGTTCTCAAGGGAAAGCAGAAGACTATCCTCTACACATTAGGTTCAGGGATTCTGCTAACGTTGATCGGGGTCGTGGTTGGCATTCGGAAAAAGTCAACTTTGACAGTTGGAGCCTGACAAAATAACGTGGAGAGCAAGCGCTTGGAGAACAACAGCTGACACGCTCCGAGTTCGAATGATTCGCCGAAATTTCAACCCTTGTCCTGCATCGAGCGTGCGCTCCCGGCCAGCCGTGCCTCGTGCTTGACCTTATGTGAAAAGAAAAATGAAAACGACCCTCAACCTCACAGTGTTGCTGTGCGTCGTGATGACGAGCACTCAGGCACTTGCCGAAGCAAGAGCACCACAACTTGTGATCACAGAATTTGTTGAGGCACTCCAGAAGAATGATCTCGAGTATCTCAGAAAGTATGTGGACCTCGACAAGGTCAAGAATCAGCCCAAACGTGGATACACGGTCGAAGCCCTCAGTAAACTCTTCGCAGATGTGCAGATTAAACAGATTGAACTGTCAAAACCTTTATATGATAAGAAAACGAAGATAATCAGAATCAGGATGAACAAGCCCTTGTCATTCGACTTTGAATTGCAGCATCAGAGTGCAGTCAAGGGCAAGGGAGATTTCAAGGATGGAGATTTCTATCGAATTAAGGATGGAGATTTCTATCGAATCATCGGAATACATCCGTGACAATGAAAGCCACATAAGAAGACGTATCTGACCAACAGGCTGCCCTCCGCAAGTCGAAATCGTAATGACAATCCAACCATCAACCATGAAATCGGAGCTCGCTCTCAACCAGCCTGTGGCAGCACTCTGACGTTGGGCTATAAAAAATGTGGCCGTTCCGAAAATCACTCGCAAGGATCGCGGAAGGCGCATCTGATCGAGAGTTGGTTACTGCCGTCCATGATCGTTCACCACGCAAGATTGATGAGTTCTCTGGAGTGCAGCGCGGAGTTCACGCCGCATGGTGGCTGAAGGCGGAAATAGGCAATGGTGGGGGCGAGCAATACTTCTCCAATTCCACTGCTGACGATTATCCTTTGCTCTGCCAATTCCTGGAAGAGATCCAAGCATCTGAGACTCTTGATGCTTTAACCAGTTTTGGGAAGCGATTCGGATCTCCTGATGAGAGCTTCCCTGAGCGGAGCAAACGTATAGAGTTGGTGGCTGGCCAGGAAGAGACCCGAGGAGATGAGTGGGAGGCCGTTGTGAGCGCCGCGACTGAAAGAATTCGGAGCACTTTCAGCTCATTGACTACCAAGCTAGCGCAACACATTCGCGAAAACCTGGAAACAACCGAGGGATAACAAGTCGTCGACCCTAAGGCCTGACTCGCAACGAGCTCAACCAGTCATGATAGTGCAACCATCAATCCAGAGGTCGGAGCGGGCCCTCGGTCAGGCGCAGGAGGACTAAATCGTTCGGCGGAAAGAGCTTTGTATCGCGGCGGCTGGAAATGACTTCCAATCTGAAGTTGAAATTGTAATCGCATCATCTGTCCAGATTGAATAGCTTCATACCGAAATAGAATCCGATGAAACAATACGACTTTCAATTTACGCTCTTCGATTGCGCCTTCGTCCTCGCCAGCTTCATGCTGCTCGGAGCCGGATGCGTCATCATCTGTCTCGATGGCTTCGACGCATGGTTTGCCTACCTTCTCGCTCTACCTGTAGTCGGTGCTGTTGCGACAATCCGCTCAGCACTTCGTCGCGCAGCAAGAGTGAATCAGACCGGTATTACACAAGGCGCATCCGATTAATCGAGGTCATCGCCCGGTCCTAACTAGACGCAAGGCAGAACAAGACGCGAATGATCAACTGCCTGCCCGGGCTGAGTCGAAAGCCGAATGAACATTCAAACCTCCCTAAAGTCGGAGCGCGCTGTCGGCAGGCAGTGACATCTCTAAATCGTTCGCTCAAGAAATGAAATTCTGCATTGGGATCACGGCTGTCATTTTCGCCGGGCTCTGTTTTCTAGGGCCGTTTTTGTATGGTGTCCTATTTCTTTTTAGTGGGGACTGGTCTGCCATCATTGATTTCACCATTGCGGCGGCGGTATTAGGTTCGGTTCTTAAGCTCTACGTCAAGATTCCGAAAACACTTTGGGTTGTTTCAATGGCTGTTTTTGCCGGAGCGAGCCTCATCGGATTCTTCGTTCATTTTCGGGATAGCGGCGAGTCCGGCCCTCTCCCTTTCGAGTGGTTGAATCAGTATTACCATGGCGGGATTCCCGCCTTGTTCCTGATCGGACTGTCCGTGGCTCTATCCAATCGAGACCGAACACGTGCAGAGCAAGCCGAGGATACCAAGACCGATCACGTTCCGAGTTGATTGACTTTCCTGATTCGAATCCATATTCTCCTTTCGATATCGCGCCCTCAGATCGGGCTGGTATCTCTAAAACGTTCGGCTAAGAAATATGAGGCTTATCTACTGGAACATTTTGATCGCCAGCTTCCTTTGCCAAGCGGTTTGGGCAAGTCCGTTTTCGATTTCGATTGATAGCGAAGACAAGATCAAAAGGATCGGAGCGACGATCGAACACCAACCCGTCGAGAAAGGAGGTGATGATGACTATCTGAGTTTTCGAATCTCGTGGAAGCCTACCTACGAAACGCGCGAGGACATTGGATACCGCCTGGATCTAATCGTCCACAAGGACAACAATCACAATCGGCCGACCCCTACCAAATTCCAGGGGCGCTACTATCCTGACGATGACGGGTTCTGCCATGCAGATTTTTCTCTGGCGAGAAGCGAAGTCGAACTCGCCGGTTTGGCTTTCCGTGGCTCGGACCAATTCGAGTATTGGCTATCGCTTGAAGACTTCGTTGAAGGGTTTCCCGGTGACGAAGATCCCGTCTTTCAAATTGAACCGCTCGACGCCGAGCAAGACGGCGCTGACCAACCCACTGCCGCTCCGGAGTCGAAGCCTGAGGGCAAAGAGAATACTAAACTAGAATCGGATGGGCGCTCCCAGTAGCGGGCGGGTGCTCTAAAACGTTCTGCCAAGAAATGAAACTTCTCCCCACACTAGCATCATTGATAATTCTTAGCGGCCCGTTGCTCGGATCGGCAAATGCCACGACGAAGACGCTTCCTCGTGGGCCTGCTCCTAAAGTTTTCAAGACTGTTGATGACCACCTTTTCCACGTTTACGTGACGCCGCCTAAGGCAACTCGTGACTACAAGCCAGGAAAGGTCGTCATCATGCTTAAGAAGGAGTATCCCGACTATCTTTACGTTTCGCTTACCTATCGGATACTCGCAGAAGGAGACCTGAAGGCGCAGATCGCGATTCGCCCGGAACGAGTAGCTGATTACACGGTTAACGTGCTTGATGAGCAACCAGACGGGAAATACTTGATCTTGTATTCGGAGTCCTTGAGTTCAATCAAACGCTTAACTGAAAAACGGGCAGAACAAGGCGGCGCTGACAAACCCGCTACCGCTGCGAAGGCGAAGTCTGCGCGTAAATTGAAACCCAAACCTGAAGCGGACAGGCGCTCCCAGTAGCGGGTAGCCGGCCTCAAACCTTCGGTGAATAAAGTCACGCACCAGAACGCAAACGTAATCAGTTTCGCACGATGAACATTCGAAATACTCTTATTCTGACCACCGCGCTACTGGTGTCGGTTCACTCACTTCGCGCGGGAGAGGTCAGGAAGTGGAGTCCGGCGGCGCTTTTTGAGCGGGCTGAGGTCGTAATAATCGGGCGGCCAACGCAGATCACGGCCACGGAAGAGAAAGGGACTATTCGATTTGGATACCGGAAGGAGGGTCGAGAAATTCCAATCGCGTTCTTTACCGCGAAGGTTCAGGTCGTAGAGGTGGTCAAAGGTGAGAATATCGAGAAGGAGGTTACCTTAACGTATTCCAAGGTCGATTATACCCGGATTCCCGCTCCCGTTCACGTGCAAAGGATTTGGCTTAGAGAGGACGTTTTACATCTCTTTTATCTGAATCCGACCAAGGACGGAGTTTACGTCGGCGCCCTTAACCGCGAATTTCATCAAGGGCAAGCCGCGAAGGCGCTTGAATCAAAAAGCACCGAACAGGGCGGCGCTGACCAACCATCTACTGCTCCGGAGTCGAAGTCTGATCAGAGCCCTAAACCAGAATCGGAAGGTCGCTCCCAGTAGCGGTTGGCAGGCCTCAAACTTTCTGCAAAAAAAATGAAACCCTTCATTATATACGCCTCATTGCTGCTCTCTATCGTGAGTAGCAGTATAACGGTAGATGCGCAAGATCAGGAGGATCGCGGTGCTGATGCGCTTCTTGATTTTACGGAAGAGCAATATCAGAATCTACTCTCCAAGGTTCAGAGTATTCACGACAAAGGCCCAAAGACATACTATCAGAAGAAGCTTGTCGACCTGGGTTTTGGGAACATGTCTGGCGTTCTTCCGTTGATGATTGTGGTTCATCACAATGACGTTGACGTAATTACAGCCTATTCAAACGGAAAATTTACTCGATTGAATTTTTCGAGACTCACTGGAGTCTGGTCCCCTGGAACAACAGTATGGACGATTAGTTTAATCGACGCCGACACAGACGAACCTAAAAAACTTTGGTCAACAAACCGTGGGATGACATTCAGCGAGATTTCTAGTGATCGGCTATACCGAAAATATCTGGAGCAAACGGCAGAACAAGGCGGCGCTGACCAGCCCGCTACCGCTCCGAAGTCGAAGGGAAACCACAAGCCCAAACCTGAATCGGAGGCGCGCCCCCGGTAGCGGGTGGCATGTCTCGGACGTTATGGATAAGAAGGACACTTAAATGATCATAAAGAGGACAATGTGTTGTAGCTTCAGACTGGTCTTGACTGCGATCTGCGCAGCAAGCATGCACTGCACTATCGCCGCCGACAGAACACCTATCCACCGGGCGGAATCGTTGCCAGAAACAACACCGTGGAATCTCGAAGAGTTGAGCAAGCCTCCGGAGTTTGAGTGGTACCATGGAAGGGAAGTGCGAGTATTGTCCTACAAGGGTGAGCCCTTCCAGGGCAAAGAAACCCGTGTGCATGCACGCTATGCCACTCCCGGCACACTCGCGGGGGATCCAACCAAGGACAAGAATCTTCCCGCCATCGTGCTCGTCCACGGCGGCGGCGGTAGAATTTACCAGGAATGGTTGAAGCTTTGGGCTTCGCGAGGGTTTGCCGCCATTGCGATGGACCACGGCCGGGGCGGAAAGACCTCGGAGACGGGGCCCGGGCTGGGCATGGATGTTATTTATGGATACATTGACGAACCGGTCACCGATCAGTGGCCGTATCACGCAGTGGCTGCGGTCATCCGCTGTCTCTTATACACATCTCCGAGCCCACGAGACCGAGGCTGATCTCGT
>CAJXQE010000013.1 GCA_913058215.1 uncultured Verrucomicrobiales bacterium | reverse complement strand
AGATGTGTATAAGAGACAGGGCCAACAGTTCTCCATCACGATTCCGCGCGATTCCCATTTGTCGGTTTTCGAATTCAGAACAAAAGCTTCAGCTTTCAACCCCTGAAATTTCCGCCCCGGCACCCCGACGCCGAACCGGGCAGCAATCGTCCACACCTCTCCCTTGTGTTCAAAAAGAACCCCATGGCTATGACGGTCCTCACCTTTGAACCCCGGCCCGATAACTTCCAAATCTGACCAGGTTTTCCCGCCATCAGTAGATCGCTTTCCTTGTAAAGTCTCAGCGGCACTGTTTTCATCAATCGGACTCGCCGCCCAGTTAGCATAGAAAACGCCTTCGTGTTCGAGAATGGCCGCGCCGTGAAGAAATTTATAGCCGTCGGCATCCGGTCGATGAATCAGGCGATGCTCAATGCCCTCCGGAACAGGAAGCTTTCCCGGATCAGCCGACAATTCCGGACCACTCCAAAGCGGAAACATCTCCGGCGGAGCCGGTGCCGGCCCGGGTTCCGGCAAATCGGTTCCGCCTTGAACGCTCAACTCATCGATCAGATAAAAGGCCCCTTCCGCAATCCGGGTTCCCGAAACAAAACTGATTCCATCGATCAAAAGGTTCATCCGGTAGGCAACAAGCGTAGCCGTCGGTTTCTCAGGAAGAACATCACTGCCAGGTTCCGAAACCCGAATTTCGATCCCGTGTGACTGGGCATCAAGCAGGGCTTCAATCCGTGTCCAGACTGGATTTGATTCATCCAGAGTCGGTGGAATTTTCACCTGCCCCACATTCTCCCATGTACGGCTAAAGCCGTCGAACTGCTGCAATCGGCCGTTGCTCTGCACACAAAGATTCAACTGGCTGGCATCCTTGCCCTTCGGCTCCTGTGTCCAAATGTGGAAAGTCCGACCGTTCCCGTGAGAAACTGCCAGACGAAAATCAATCAGGACACGCTGCTTTGGGGAGTCAAAGGAATGAGACAAAGCTACCAGGCCGGCATCCTGAGATCTTTCCCCGCGGAGTTGCCCGGATTTCGTGAGGGAAACAGCAGGAGCCTGCCCCGGCTGGAACGGGTGCCAGTTGTTCAGCGAATCAGGCTGCTCGAAATCTGAATGGAAGATGGGCTCCGCGACAGCCCCGGCTGGAAAGCTTCCAAGGGATGCAGAAAGAAGGAGGAGGACAAAAAAGGATCTCAATTGGAAAGGATTGGGCATAAGACAGTCAGCCCATTATTCTCACAGAATCGGAGAAAATGGCAGAACATCATTGCGCCTGCCTTGATGACACCTAAGCGGAAATCCTAAGGGGAACCAAGAATTTGCAAATCTTCGGGGGGAGACCTCACCACTTCCCCGTTCCGAACCGGAATCCCCACGGTCTCCGCATTCGCCGTTCGGCTCCACGAAACTGATGAGCCAGTCGATGAGCTTCCAACATCTCCGTGGCCACCCGAAAAATTAGGGCTGGCAGTGTCAGTACTCCAATCCTCCTGCGACGTCGTTTTGACAATCTTCTGAGCTTTGTAATACCAGGTTTCATTGCCATCCTCTGATGACTCTTTCCGAACCGGTTCCCCATATTTTTCCACCAGTCGCGACGTGGTCATTCCCGAATAAATCAGATTCTTCGGCTTCGATCCACAAGCAACAAGAAAGAGCAGAGGCAGGAGAATGACAAAGAGGGATGAGTTTTTCATTCGGCAATGAGGTTCACAGTTCGTAATTGGCATTCTGCACATTTCGAGCATGGCGGGAAGGATAAGTTTCCGGGCACAGAGAAACAGGGCAAGCCGGAAACGGTTGTTGGAGGAAATAATCATTAATCAGATCCGCCCGTGCCACGCTGTCGCTTTAATTGTCCGGTCCCTGTTGATAAAGTTTACAAATCCGCGACACAGGAAATCTGCTGTATTGTCAGAGAAAATAATCTAATCACACCTCGCAAACTCCACACTTCTCCAAAGATTGGCCTTGCACTTGATTCAGATGATTTTCCATAGTGAGCCAACAGTCCATTTAGTAAGGATTTAAACAACCTTTTCCCATGTCGAAATTTGAGATCTACTTCAGCCATCCCTGGAATCCGGACTACTTACCGATCAATGAAATGCTGTGGAGAACGGTGGCCGACGACTGCCAATTGATCATCGACCAGCCCGAACCAAGCTCGGAAGAAGATAAGCCCTATTTTATCAGCCGTATGGAAACGATCATGCGAAAGGCTGACGTTTTTCTATGCTGTCTTCCTGCATGCATCCCCGATAACGAAGCCGCAATTGACAACAGTGCTTCCGGCGACTGGAGATACAAAGCGTGCTCACCTTACATTCTCTTTGAGCTACGGCTCGCTCAGCGTTTGGGTCTGCCCTGTTTTGTCCTGCTGGATCGTGCCACCCGCTTCAAAAGCCACCTTTTAGAAGTCCCTAATTGTACATCTGTTGAGAGGGATTTTGAGGACCTCAGAGCCCGCCTCGGAAATAATCAGGAGGATTCTCAACTTCAAACCGAGGTCACGCAATGGCTGGAGAGAGTGAAAAGATGCCGTGTGCCTGAACTCTGGACTCCCCCTTCCCGAACGGCCTACCTGATCGACGAAGAAAGTGAAAATGCTCCGAAAATTAATTTGATCGGAGAAGCATTGGTAAAGGGCAACTTCGATGAGCCAAAATCGCTTGAGAAGTTTTGTCAGACAGATGCTGAGCTGTTTCAATCCTTGCGTTCCATCGGCTTGCTCGTCGCGGACGTCAGCAATCCGAAATTTCAGCCTCTCTATCTTGCCGCACATTCCCTGATGATTCCCACCATCCGGTTAAGCTCCGGAAAGGATCCTGCCTTAATGCCTGATATTCTCCAGGGTCATCCCGCAGGATATCAGAAAGACACGATTTCTGTGGTGGGAATTGACGACGAACTTCAGTTTCACCGGATATCAGACCGGGCGTCTGCTGTCTCAAGGAAATCCGAGTCATTCAGCAGTGAACGGGAAGGATTGAGAATGCTGAGTCAGCGAACCTTTAAAAAGGCTGAACATCTCGTTTTCATCAGCCACGATGAAAAACTGGGGAACCGCGAACTCATCGACGGGATCGTGAGCACCCTGAAAGATCGCGGAGTGAACTGCTGGGAATACAAAGTTGAGAACCGATCGGGGGACATTTGGCTCGATGAAATGAATAAAGCTCTGGAAAACGCCACCCTCCTCGTGGCATTGCTCAGCGAGGGATACGAACAGAGCCCGGGTTGCACTACCGAGTGGAGTTACGCGCTAAACAATCAAGTCCCGGTACTTCCCTTTCTCACGGGAAACCGAAGCCGCCCCATCGTTGGACTGCGGGGAGCACATGCTGCTCACGAACATCTCAACAGTCAGACCCCGTTGGAAGACAGAGTTAATCGTGTCGTTAACAATGTCGTCGAAGTCCTCCAGGAACGGCGGAATCCAGTATTTATCGATCAAGAATGATCTTGTCGAGTCCACAGCAAACGTAATAGGTCGCCCGTTCACATTCTCTCTTGCTCAAACGGCTGAACCTAATTTTCCGGCATGGATTTCGAATAGAGAACCGTCCACTCCGCAGATTCGCGGACAAGATCCTGAACACAGCCCTCAGTCGCCAGCAACACATCCGTATTCCACGAATGGGGATTAGATGATTTCTCCCCGGCGGTTTGATACTTCTCCATTCTCGTCTCCAATCGATTGAAACGCTGAAGGTGATTGTCGAGAATCCCGATCATCATTTCTGAACGATCCGAAAGGCGTTGGCACTCGCTCTGGAATCGAACTCCATTCAGGGCCGCCACCGCCGCAGGAACCAGTGCGGTAAAGAATGCTGCCCAGGGAGCTAAACGAGTCGCAATTTCTCCCGGAGCCTTGTCATGAAATCCTCCCTCAAGGCAGATTAAGACAATATCGAAGATCACCATCAGAATCACCGAGATACTGAGCCATTGAGCAGCCGGTTCGATGAACTCTAACAAACCGTGATTCTCTCTCGATGTCTTCCGGTGATAACCGCGCTGGGTGTCTTTATCTTCGAGATAGCCAATCAGGGCGTCTTTCACTTTCTGACGTGCGACCGCTGGCTTCAAATGAATGACCTTCCCATCCCTTCCCGAATCAGCAGCAAACACCACTTCCGGATTTAAGGCCCTGACAAACGCATCAAAAACCCAGTCGAAAATACCCTGGGCGAGTGCTCGCGATGCATATTGCGCCGTGCCCGCCGCCGGCGGTTGAAAACTCCCCAGAAGAGGCAGGTAAAACATAGGCCTGAGCCGTTCCGCGAGGTAGCGATAGTTGATGGCCCGCTCATTCCACATTCGCCTGTTCCCGATCGATGTCAGTGCAAAAATCAGACACACGACGAAGAGCTTGAGGGCAACAATGATAGCCAAAGTCCGTAGATAGCCGTGCCCCCCTTCGTGACCGGAATCTTCTTTGCTTATCTCATCAGGATTGTTCGATGGCCTTTCATGCTCATCATTCCCGTGCCCATCCACCAGCACCGCAGTTTTAGAACCCGTCTCCGAAAACATCTCCACAGCAATCTCTCTGAACTCTTTCTTTTCGCCGATAATCACCAGGCTCAATCCCGCCAGGAGGACCGCGACAACAGCGAGGACATAGCTGAGAGTAAAAGCTCCCCGGTAGAGATCAGAGTAGTAGTAATTCAAATACTTACTTCTGTTTCGAAATGCGAGGATTGGTTGCAAGGCTTCCTCGGAAGCCCGCTTCTCCGGAATCTCTTCCTGTTTCGATTTTGGATGGTTTTTCTGTGTATCGTCCGTCTGAAGCAGCTGACTTTCACCTCCCTTGATCGCTTTCAACTCCCCGTTCAATCCCCGCCACCATTTCCGCACGGGAGGTAACACAACAGTGTGATACCACTTCGCCGCGATCCCCGCGATTCTGACAAAATTCTTCCATCCCAGCCCGAGTTGATTCACCACAAACGCCCTTCCGCCTTTCTTCGGAGGCATGGTCGAATCATCGAAGAACTCCGCTAAAAACTCCAGATGCTGCTGAGATGAGTCCTCTCCATGCTCACTTCCAAGGCCCAAATTTGGACCGGCGACGATTACCTTGATCCACTCGTCGAGTTCGCCTTCGACTTTGGTCTGATCATCATAATTGTTTTCCCCGAAGGTGAAAAACTCCTCATCAAGAAACGCACCTTTGAAAGGTTCACCCGGTTCGATCAAAGTAATTCGGATTCCGGAGATCTCGCGAACTTCTTTTCCGTCTTCGTCTTTTTTCCCAATAGACTGCAGATCAAAATGAACCACCGGAAGCTGAAAATGCTGAGCCTCACGAATGGTTTCCAGCGTGCCACCTGCTCCTCCACTGCGGGAGCGGTCCGCCATCGTTATCACGAGGTCACAATTGCGCAGGATCAGTTCGGATTGAGCCCGATACGCATAGGCCCGCCGATCTTTATCAATCGTAGATTCCTTCTCCTTATCCCCTCTGCTCACTCCAAAGGGATACGGTTTCTCCGGACCGTCCGAGACAATCACGTGGGTGCAGTCTTCGAAGAGTTCATCGAAAGTCTCCTGCGCCTCCGAATCGCGCGAGTCCCGGTAGGCTTCAACCGAAAAGGGCAGGATGGCGGACTGACGGAAATGCGTTTTACCGACTTCCTCTTTCGATGCTCCTTTTCGTCGTTTGAATTCCTTCGAAATCACCGTGTCCGCCCCCTCAGCAATTCCACTGACCAATCGCAGAATCGGCCGCTTCTTAGAATAGAACTGCAAAATGTGATCCGGAGAATCAGGGGGAGTCTGGGGGTCCTCAACCCCGGGGGCAAACTCAGCGAGGCGGTGTGCGATTCGATCCAGAAGCCAATTGATGGAATCGGGAATCATTCCCTTGGCATCCAAAGGTAAATCACGGTTCCCGGCAAAGCCAATTCGCAGGACAAGATCCGGTCTGGATGGCAGGGATTTCTGTGGCTCGCTGGATTCTGTCATAATGATTACCGGAACCTTCTTGAAAAAATCCGCGTTTTTCCAGTATAAAGCGCACCGCTTTCAGAAATCTTTAACGAAATCCCCTCTATATTCGGGAAGCGAGAATACCTATTGGGAGGTTTTTTGAGAAACAAGCGATGAAACCGTCCCCCCGCATCGAGCTTCTCTACATCATCATTTTCTCAAACTAAACCTTCAATACACCGCTTCATGTTCATCTATATCAGCGCCATTCGTTCGAAACACCCGAAAGAAAACGCTTGCATTTTTTCTCAATATTGTAGAAAACGGCAGGCCATTCTCACCTAGTTGCGAAATGCCATCTACCAAACGAACAACTACAAAAAAGAGATCTGCCAAAAAGGCACAGCCCAAGAAGAAAGCCCCTACTAAGAAGAAGGTGGCCAGAAAACGGACTGCAAAATCGCAATCGGCCGGAATCGCGATGCCAGTAGCTCTAAAGGAATCGGAGTGGGATCGCCTTCTTCGCGATATTGCGGTAGGAAATGTAGTTCCTGTGCTGGGAGGCGGTTTGCTTAGATACGACGCGGACGACCCTTCCTCGGACGGCCCCTGTTTTTACAGAGATCTATCTTTCCGGCTACTGAAACGCTGGAAACTTGATGCCGATTTGGGAAATCGAGTAGGCCGCGCAGCTCTTCAAGAGGCGGTGAGTCGCTACTACGAAGAGGGGAAACAGGATGGAGATGGGGAATCCGAGCTGAGACTCAACGACGCGTATCAGCACATTGAAGAAGAGGCGCGGAAAATGAAATTCCGGTTTCCACCGATGATAGACCAACTTGCGTCGATTCGCGGGTTTCGGACGTACCTCACAACCAATTTCAACGACAAACTCGAAACTGCACTAAAGAAGGCGGGGCGTGAGGCAACAATTGGCAGCTTCTGGCCAAATCATGCGAAAAAGGTTCGCTCTTCGCTCAACAGTAAAATGCCGGACGAGATGATTGATGATCTTGATTCGGAATTGCTCGATGACGATTTTCAGAACGCTGAAACGGACAGGAATGCCTGTCAGGTTTTTCACTTATTGGGAACCAGTAAAGTCAAGAAACCGCATACTTTTGCAATTTGGGATAATGACCTGCTGAACTGGATCATGGAGCTGAATGATGGTTGCCCCGAAATTGTGGGTCAGTGTTTCGAGGGCAAAAATCTTCTTTTTCTAGGGCTACAGTGCGAAAACTGGTTGGCTCGATTTCTTCTAAGGATCGCGAACCGAGGCCCTTTGGAAGAGGTGGCAAATCGCAATTATTTCGCTGACTGGACTACACCGAAGGACACTTTGATCTTTCAATTCATCCGAACTCTCGGCCCCAGTAGAATTTCCGCTGTGGAGTTGGCTACGGGTGGTTTGGAATTATTTATTCACGAACTTTCTGAGCGTTGGGCAGCATATGAATTACAAGGAGGATTGCCAAGTCAGAACCAAGAGCACCCTAAATTCGTACCCCCAAAGAAGACACCTCCTTTGGGTGATTTCATCTTCATCAGTTACTCGCGGAAAAAAGATCTAGTAGTTGCGAAGGCGATCAAGCAACAACTGGATAGCTTGGGAATCCCCGCCTGGTTTGATTTGGAGCAAACCGGGTCCGGATCATCATGGGAACTGGAAATGACTGACGCGATTTCCCGTTGTACGGCGTTTCTACCAATCATCTCTAAGGAGTGTCTCGCCGAAAAGAAGGGATACTACTTCACGGAATGGCAAATCGCCGCCAAAATTCCTTTAGCACCCGCTACTAAATTCTTTTTTCCCGTTCTGCTGAAGACGACCAAATCGAAACACATGAACGTTCCTGAGAAAATTCAGAAAATCACTCACACGCGGCTACCGGATGGGTTACCTGACAAGGACTTCTCGGAGAAGATTCAAGCATTCTGGGGAGAAGTCACTACATGAGTGAGGTAGATTCAAAATTGGAATCCCCCTGGCTCGGGCCGGAATCCTTCAGCGAAGCGGACTCACATAAGTTCTTCGGTAGGACTTATGAAAAATCGGACCTCCGCCGGAGATTGCAACGCAACGTGTTGACCGTTCTTTTTGGAGACTCCGGGCTGGGAAAGACATCCCTGATAAGAGCGGGCCTTTTTCCCGACCTCCGAAAGAAATGGCTCACACCTGTCTATATCCGTCTCCAGTTCGGGGAAGATTCCGAGAGCCTCCTCGATCAAATCTGGAGCAAGATTGATGATGTCGTACCTGTTGAGAAAGATAGAGGTAAGTGGCCGAGGAATCTATGGGCTTGGTTCAACGACAACGACAAAGGTATTCTAAGCGAGAGCCTCGACGGAGCGTCGGTAGTTCTGGTGTTCGATCAGTTCGAAGAAGTATTCACCAAGGGAAGCTCGGAGCGCTGGTCAAAGCAGAGCGCGGAATTTCTCAATCAATTGGCTGATTTAGCAGAAAATCGAATACCTGAGGAGTTTGTTCAGATTTTTGATTCAACCACCAAGAAAAACCAAAAGGAAGCGGAGAAGATCCGGGCCCGCTATTTTGACTCGTCTGGAGAAGGTCTACCACCCTATCGAATTCTGCTGAGTCTTCGGGCGGACTATCTTTTTCTTTTTGATCGCTTGGCGACACAGCTTCCCAGCGCCATGCGGCGAAGAATGGAATTGAAGCCGCTTGGCCAGAAGGAAGCCTTGGAGGCAATCCAAAAACCAGCGCCTGATTTGATCGCAAAACCTGTCGCGGAAATCATTGCGGATCGCCTCAATGAACTCCCCGATACGATTTATGACCTGGATCTCGCTGCTGAATCAAAGATCCCGGTCCGCATTGTTCCCGCATTGCTGAGTATGGTCTGCGACCGACTCAACAAAGATAGACTCAAAGCAGGGAGGAAGACGATTTCCGAGGACCAGATTGAAGAGAAATTCGATCTTATTTTCGAGTCCTATTATCACGACGTATTCAACGACCTTGGCGAAAGGGTTCGATCAGCGCTACTTGACGCATTCGGTAGAGATGAGGGAAGCAAGCGCACGTGTTCCTTGGCGAAGATTAAAGAAGATTTTGGAGAAGGCCAGCTTCAAATACTTCTCAACGAAGAGGTGCTTCAGCCTTCTTCGAGTAGACCGCATGAGTTGAAGGCCGGATCTCACTTTCCCTATTCAGATGAAAAATATGCCCCGACCAAAACGGCCCCCCAATCAGAAGATGAGACTATTTTCGAACTGGTTGAGTTGAGTCCTCTTGAAAAAGTGGTCGCAAATGTGAAACGCGAAGTCGAAGGGCATCTGGTCGACAACAACGAGCACCGGAACCTTCAATTGCAAGACACTCTCGAGAAAGCAATCGGGAAAGTCCCAGTGGAATTGTTGGTGACCAAACGACTACTCCAGGTTGAAGAGCGCGATAAGAAAATTTTCGTTGAGATTATTCACGATCGATTCGCCGAAGTCGCCTCTCAGAGTAAGAGGGTTCGTGAAGAAGAGGATGCTGTTCTCAAAAGAGCGAGGGAAGTGGAGCAAGAAAAAATCAAAACAGCCAGAGACAGGCTGAAAGAAGAGTTGCGAGTCACAAAGGATGAGGCCGTCGATCAACTTGACGAGACTCGTAAAGCGAAGGAATCCGCAGAACGTCAGCTTAAGGAAACACTCGAAGCCTCTCATATAGAAAAAGAGAGACTTCTGGCTCTGCAAAAAGGGTTTTTCGAGAAAGTAGAGGAATCGGAAACGCTTGTCAGGACAGCCAAGAAAAATGCGGAAGAAGAGAAAAGAAAAGCGGGTGAGGAGAAGAAGAAGGCCGAGGAAGAAAAGGCAAGGGCAGAAGCAGAGATTCGAAAAGCAAACGACGCCATAAAAAAATCTGAAAAATCCAAGCGCAAGGCAGCTATTGCGGTTGCATGGTTTTCATTGGCCATTCTTGTTGTTTCGGTTTCCACCGTACTTACAATCGGCTCGAAGGCGAATCGTCTCCAAGGTGCTGCAAAGGCCGCGGAAATTGCAGCTAAACTAGCCAAAGAGAGAGAAACCTCTACTCTCGCAGCACTCAATGACAAGGACGAAGAGTTAAAGGAGCTAAATAAGTTTTTGGAAGCTAGCCTTCAACAGGTCGAAGATGATCGTGCCGATTATTTTATGGAGAAAGCAGAGCTTGAGAAGGTTTCAAAAGAGCATGAAGCTAGTATGAGACGTTTTCTCCTCGTCGAAGCCGATGCGAACCGTCTACCCTTCGTTGAAGCGGAAAACCTAAAACTACAAGAGCAAATCGACGGCCTCACAAAATCGTTGCTCGACTTGAAAGGCGAATCCACTACTAAGACTCCGATTGCTCTTCCCATAGGCGTCAAGAGTCAGGAATCAAGAGAACAAGCGGCTAAAGAATTAGTACAAGAATTTTTAGAAGCTGGAGCAGGTAGAGGAACTCGGAACCAGTGGGAAATGTTCGCCGAATATGGCAATGATTATCTCGATGGCAGCACCGATCTGAGCCGTGATGATATCCAACGTAAAATTGAAGCATCCCGCAGAGATCTTGAAGAGGCAGATTATTGGTTGCGTGCTCCAGTTTTGATTACCAGCTCCGAAATGGATTCGATCGGGATCGAGGCACTCTACGGTTATGAACTCATCAAAAATGGGAAGGTCTCACATGGAGTTTCAAAAAGTTTTTTCCGAATCGTTTACGGCAATATTGGCGAAGCAAAATTCAAGCGATTCGTGCGCTCTGGAAGATCTAGCCAACCTGTCTCCGATTTGGAAATTTTTGAATTTCTGTTTAGCCAAAGAAACCAACTCTTGTTCTCAAATGCAAATACCGAAGAGCGAGAAAAGTGGCTGGCCAAAATGACTCATGACATGTACGTATTAGCAGGGCAAAGCTATAAAGAAGACTTCAAAGGGATCTCATTAGAAGCTAGGCGATGGATTCAAAGTCAATCGAAATACTTCGCTGATCGAATCGACTATTTTTCCGATGGGATCATTCCCCGTGCGGAAGCATTTGAGTTGTTGGACGGCTATAATCAACTTTACCCTGTTCGAAAACTCCAAATCAACCAGAGGCCGCAAGTCGAGTTTCTTGAGGAAAGTGGGCAGTGGATGATTTCCAGCATACTGGAAATAAACCATTCCAATGACGTGAAGGATGTCAGCGGAGAAGTCCGGTCGGAAATGAAAATTTCGATAGATAATTCCGAATGGCCTGTAATTACCTGGATCCGGAATGAAAAAGTCGGATCCTTCAAGACAGTGAACAAGGTCGTTACTCCTCAAAAGAAAACAAAGGCGAACCTTTTTCAAAAGTTGTTCAAAAAATCCGATCGTTGAATTGGATGTCAAGACGACTTGAGGGTCATGGAGCCGATGGTGAAATTCGAATTGACCAATCGCTTCGCGACAGGACCTGCGAGCTAACACCGCAGTCACTTCGTCGGTTCAATGATTTTTAAAAACCTCCAGTAAACTGGAGCCGATGGTCGGAATTGAATTATCCCATCACATTGTGACGGGATCTGCGTGCTAGTGACTTCGTAAGTTCGACTTTTTTTCTTTAGCGGCTCCAGCAAAGCTGGAGCCGATGGTGAGATTCGAACTCACGACCTATTCATTACGAGTGAATTGCTCTACCCCTGAGCTACATCGGCGTCTTTTTTGCGGGAAATCGATCTGATTTCGCGAGGGCGAATGTAGCGATTTCCCGAAAGCTGTCAATCATGGCAATAAAAGGGGAAAACTTTTATAAAATAAGCTGTCACGCCTCTGCGGCATGAGACAAAGTCTCTTGGTAACATGGCATCAACGGACGACAGAGAAATGTTTGTCGAACAGGTCCGGGAACACCACGCAGGATTACGCGGATTCGTCCGCTCGCTGGGGGTGGACCCGCTCTGGGTCGATGATGTGGCGCAAGAGGCGTTTATTGTTGCCTACAATAGATTGAGTGAATTCGACCACGAAAGAGATTTCGGGGCCTGGCTTCGGGGTATTGCCCGGAACCTGGTGATCAACGAGCGCCGCAAGAACGCCCGGAGAAAACGAATTTTGTCCGATAATTTAACCGATGTGCTGCTTTCCACCACTTCTGTTCCGGAAGAGGAAGAGGAGGAACTGGGCGACCGCGGATTGGCGAAAATGAATGCCTTGCGTGAATGCATCAAAGGACTGCCCGAAAAGAGCCTTGGAATGCTGAAGGCACGATACGAAGAAGACCATTCCGCTCAGGACATTGCCGAAAAATTTGAAATGAATCCTCCCGCAGTCAGGAAGGCCCTCGAAAGGGTCCGGACCTCGCTGCGGAAGTGTATGGATGAACGATTGCAGCTCTCAGGAGCTTGAGCGATAGTATAGAATTAGGACCAAGAGGAAAAATGAACACGCATAAGCCAATCGAGACAGTGCTGGAAGCGCTTCTCAATGGAGATGAGCCGGGCGATCTGAATGCCCTGGCAGCGGCAGCATCGGATGATCCGAAGCTGGCGGCAAAAGTGCGTGAAGAACTCGAATTTTCCGAGATGCTCCGTCAGGCTGTCCACAACGATGCCCCGATTGCTTCGAATGATCTGCTTCTTCGTGTCGGACAGGCTCCTCAGACCGAGGCCGAATTGTTCGATCTGGCATGTGACGGGAATCACAGTTCCTACGACTTGAACCGGGTGGCTCGCTATCTGGAAGATAATCCGGATCGGCTCGCGGACCTTCGCGTTCGAATGATGGAGGACGAGTGGTTGCGCCAGGCCGTCAGCGCATCAAAATCCGAAGAGTCCTTTATCGAAGCGCTTGAAACGAGAATGTGGGCGGAAACCACACAGGATCATTTTGTCGAAGATTTCTCCGTGCGTCTTGAAGAGGAAATTGCGGCGCAGGATCCCGAAGAAACCGGCATTCTCGATTTTCCCGGGGCGTGGAGCAAAGCAGCTCTTGAACTGACCGCAGTGGCCGCGGCCGTTGCGATCACCGCTTTTATGGTGGTGGTTTTCGCGACCGGTTCCAATGAAGAGGAAGGCGCAGTGCTTGCTCAAATGTCCAAGGTTTCCTCCGATGCACTCTGGTCGGCTGACTCTCCACTGACTGACGGTTCGAGTTTCCGCTCCGGCACTTACGAGTTGGAAACCGGGCTTGTTTCTCTCCGCTTTCCCAACGGGAACGAAATGACCGTTCAGGGTCCCGCAATTTTTGAACTCGAAAGTGATCACAGTGCAGTTGTTCACTCCGGCCTGGCAGTCGCCCGCGCCGAAGCGAAAGACATGGGATTCACATTGAGGTCGAAAGGTCTCAGTATTTCCGAGCCCGGAAAGATGATCGGAATCGACGCCCGCTCCAGTCTTTCCACAGAGGCGCTCGTTTTTGACGGAGATGCCGGAGTTTGTCTCGACGACAGCGGGAAGTGTCGTGAGATTTATCAATTCGAAGCAGTTAGAGCCGACAACAACAGCGATCAGCTTCTGGATGTCCCTTACAATCCACGTGCTTTTGAGAAAGCCTGGGCATTGGTCGCCGGTGTTGAAAACAACCTTGGCGACGTGAGCATTGAAATGCCGGGAACAGAAATCCAGCCAACAAAAGGTATCTCCGGTAGAGTTCAGGTTTATGTGGAAAAAGAATCCTTTGAGCCGGAACAGGATCTTGAAGTCGATCAGATTTCGGTCGGAAAATTTGCTGACGCTGTGGTGAATCCGGGACAGGCACTTCAAGCCGGGGGCAAACTGACAAGCTACCTTCTGCAACTCTGGCCCGAAGGCAAGGTGACCGACAATGGCGAAGAAGTGGAAGCTTCACTCACTTTTGATCAACCGGTAGTCGGAGTCATTTTCTCATCGGAACGTCTTGCTTCCAGTGATGCCGCAGTCGGAACCTCAATCTCTCACATCGGAGTGGAGGAAATCTCCGGCCGCGGTCTTGATTCAGGGAACGACTGGATCCTCCTCAGCGAAGATCGTCGCACCGTGAATCTCCGCCTCAAAGGTGGCAAAGCACAACTCGACCAAGTCCGGGTCTTAGTCGCCTCGCAATAAGGCAATTCTCCTTATTCGGCGCTCGGCCGAATAACTTTTTCGCAAGATTCGAAACCGCAGAGTCGATGCCCCGTTCAGGGATAACGATTCCCAGCAAGCCTTCCTACCAATCCCACGACTTTATGCGCTCGCATCAGTTGGGTAATTGGTGGCTCCAAATTTGACGATTTACCAGAGGAGTCTGCTCACTTCAAGCTCTTCAAATAGGCGACCAGATCTGCGAGTTCTTTGGGAGTCAAAAGCCGTTCCAATCCGGGAGGCATCATGGAAACGCTGGCCATCTCACGGCTGGCAATCTCTCCATTGGCAAGCTTCGTGACCTGGCCGGCAGCATCGATCAACTCCAGGGAATCTTCGGTTTCTTCTCCCAGCCTGCCAGCTTTTATCGAGCCATCCTGCATTGTTACAATGAAAGGCTCATACTCACGGGCGAAGGTTGCACTGGGAAAGGCAATCGCCTCAAGCAGGTCGCGGCTGGACCGAATCGCCCCGATGGTAGTGAGTTCCGGTCCGATCACGCCTCCCTCCCCTTTCGATTTATGACAAACCCTACAGGTCGCCTTGTCGAAAGCCGCTTTGCCTTTTTCCGCATCACCGATGTGGCCGGCGATAGATTGAGAGAGCTCATCAATCCGCGCATCCCGTTGAGATTCTGCTTCGCTTAGTTTTACGATCAGAAGCTCAGCTGCGGGGTTGACCCCGAAAATGGACTGCAGTCTCGAAGCCGACACGCCAAACAGTCCGGGCGAATCAGCGAGTCCCGCGGCAAGAGCACCCAGAACTTCCGGATCAGAATTCTTGTCGAATGCATTCAAAAGAGATCCTATCTCAAGCGGCGCACAACGGGCAGTGAGCGCTGCACAAACTAACTCCTGGCCCGGTGTCATTTTGACTTCCCCCAATATTCTGGAGGCACGGATTCGATTCGCTGTTGAGGCCCCCGGATTAAGCTGATCGGTAAGCAGGCTGAAAACGGGTTCCGGCAGTGGTCCGGAGTTTCGGGAAAGACCCAACTCTATCGCTGCGAGGCGGGTTGCAGAATCCTGTTTGGGATCAGACACAATCCCGAGACGCGAGCTTTCGAGCGCTTCATCTTTCCCTTTCCCGAAAAGTTTCAACTTTCCCATCGCCTCGACCAATTGCTGATCAGGTGAAGATCGAAGCAATTTCCCCAGGGAAATTTTCCAACTCTCCGGAACTGCCTTCAACTCTGATTGACTGACCACTTCGAGAGCCAATGCTCGCTTGGAAGGAGAGCTAAGGGAATCCCCGACCAATCCCTGCACTTCTTCGTTTTCCACAAAAGCCAGGAGCGCTTCTCCAATCGCAGGAGGGACCGGCTCAGCCTCCAGTGAGGTTTTTAAAAAACCGAGCAGTTCGCCTCCCCATTCCGGGCGGGCAATCGCAAGGCGAAGAGCTTCTGCGCGGAGATCAGGATCATCAGCGGCCAAATGGGGAGCGAGATGCACGGCTGTCAGCTTGCTGGATTTCATTTCTGAAGAAGCGATCAAGGCTGCGCGCCGAACATTCGGATCTTTGTCTTCGAGGAAGGAACGCGTGTAGTTTTCGTGATCGATTTCAATGAGCGCATAAATCAATGAATGATCGAGATAGCGATCGGTTCCCCCATTCTTCCGAACGGCTTTCATGAGACTCTGCACGGGACCGCCTGCGGTACCGAGCCGACCGAGAGCCGTGGCAACTTCGCGAATGATCTGTGGCTCATCCCCGGCTTCGAGGACTGCTATGAGTGCCCCTATCGTCTCGGGATGTCGGTGAACACTCGAACTTCGTGCGGCTGAAAGACGAACCGATGCGGAAGAATCAGAGAGCCCGTCGGAAACCGCTTCCCTCGCTTTGTCATGATCAATTCTCGTCAAGGTCCAGACCGCCTCCCTCCGCTGTCGCTCCGAGCTTGTTTCGTCGAGCAGAACCCGGTGTAATTTCGGAATAATGGATTCGCCTTGCTTGGCAAGCACTGTCTTCGCCCGGTCGCGAACGACGAAGCGTGGATCATCGAGCCAGTCGACCGATGGATTCCACCAATCCAGATCTCGCCCACCCGGGTCATCAACCGGCTTCGAGTCTTTCCTTCGAATCCGGTAAATCCCCCCTTTAATTTCCGGGCGCTCAATCGCCGAGGTAGGGCAGCCGTACAAAAACCAACCACCGGTGTCGACGACTAACAAACTCCCATCTACATCCTCGAAAGTGTCGGTGAAATGGGTGTAGGGACTGGTGGATTCCAGAAAAACTTCGTCTGTCGACTGGTAGCTCGCCCCAACTCGCTCCGGCTTGATGCGATAGACCCGGTGGGTATTGAATTCCGTCAGGAAAATATCATCGCGATATTCCTCGCCGAAGCCATTGGCAAAACCACCGCTTCGGTAACGTGTCAGTCCCGGTGGAGCCACCCAACCGCGCCGGCTCATAGGCGGAAGGTTTGACCTACTCGTGCTCGGGTGAACCTGCGGACCTCTTCGTTTCAAGTTGTAGACAGTTCCGTGAATCCAGTGAAGCAGGGCATCCGTTCGGCCATTCAGATTCTCGTAAACTGCCACGGTTCCGAACACTTCCCCTTCACTGGAGAAAGTCACCTCAACTGGATTCGCAAGACCTCCCTGTGCTCGATTTTCCGGATCACTTCCATCCGGCCACATGGAAAAGACGCCGGGGCCGCGACTGACCCACGGCCCATCAAAATCGAGTCCCGGAGAAGTATCCCCCAGAGTCCAGCCGTGTTGGCCGCCGCACCAATACATCCGTCCATCCGGACCGAGCACTGGCCCGTGAAATGCCGAAGACATTCCGTTGAAGCCAAACTTTCCGCCAACCGGAGTTCTCTCATCCGCAACGCCGTCCTCGTCCGTATCCGTGAGTTTCCAAATGTATGGCGGCGAACAGACATAGAGCGATCCATCGTGCCACTGCGCTCCGTTCGGTAGAACCATCTTGTCGGCAAATACAGTCGACTTGTCGAAAACTCCATCGCCGTCTTCGTCTTCCAGCATCAATATTTTGTGCGGCCGGGTTTCCAGCAACTCAGGAGCTTTTGCATTTGTTCCTGCAGATTCGGAAACAAACATCCGACCGCGATCATCGAGACAGGCCATCATCGGATGAGAAACCAAAGGTGGAATCGCCACAGGCTCGATAATAAAACCCTCCGGCACTTTCAGATCCGGCATTGTGAATTCACCTTCCTCCGCTGCAGGAACCAAACGCAAACTCCGCAGGCGCACCCAGGTTTCCGCAAGACCTGCCGGGCCAAAAGAAAGCCGGCGATCACCTGCCGGCAACTCGACAGTTCCGATGACGTAGGCGGCATATTTATCCACTCCTTCCGTGGTGCGAATATTGCCCTTGAAAAGGTCCTGCCCATCCAAATCCACCTCCACTTTCTGCAAGCCTCCGGGAACCCGCGGCATGGCCCAGTCCACCAGCAAGTCATAGCGTCCCGCTTTCAAACCGCGCAGCTCCCACTCGGCTCGGTCCCCTTTCCTGCTCCACTTCCCGATGGACGCTTCAGGATGATTCGGCTCAGCGCTTTCGATCAATGATAGAGAATCGCCATACAAACTGGCCCTTGCCCCTGTCAGAGTGAAAACGCCATCCCTTGCCGGATTGATCGGAGCCGGCTTGTTGCCTGCCAGATGCCTCCGCGTTGTCGGAACGTTAGCATCAACCACCTTTGCCGCAGCCACCTTCAGATTCTTGAGGCGGGGCGAGTTTGTGGGGATCAATTGGAGGGAGCGCAAATCCAGCAAGTCATCTCCCTTCACTTTTGCCGATGGAGAAAGGCTGATGGAAAGATCGGACTTCTTGATCTCGATTTCCCCAACGATCCTCACGACCCATTTCCCCCACCCGCCACTGGATGCCGCCTTTGCTTTCAGCACAGAATCACCGGCTTTGACGACAAACTCCTGACCCGCCAATTTCGCAGGAACAGCGTAATCGATCACCACCGCATAAGTTCCGTTCTTAGCACCGCGCACTTTCCAAGTTGCCGCATCTTTCTCTGTCTTCCAGTAAGCAAGGGCACCATGAGACGGATTCACCCTGACAGATCCACCATCCAAAGAAGCGGCAGCTGCCGGCAGAATTAATGCGTGATCCGTTTCCGGCGTAATCTCTGTTTTAGAATCGGCGACGGCAGCGGCTGGTTTCTTCTTCTTCTGTGTCTTCTCCTGCTCCATCCATTCAGGATCATAGGGTGTCCTTGCCTTCACTCCGGCCAGATGAAAGAGAACATTTCTCATCAGCTTGGTTTGTTTCGGATCTGCGTCCAGTGCCCAACCGAAACTGATCGCTCCGGCATTGAAAACCGTTCCACCCTGCGGCCGCTTCCAGTAAATCATGTCGACAAGAGTGGCGTCTTCTTGAACTCCGAAATTGGCGAAATAATCGAGCACCCTTGCATTTTTCCGCTTCAAGCTGGCAAGCGTTTCGATCCCCTCAGGCTCCTCCGGAAAGTTCGTTCCCTCGGGGATTTTTGTGGGCGGACTGAATGAGCTGAGCCGAATGTCTCCCTCGTGCCCACCGGCCTTTCGTGGACCGGTCCTGGCGCCGCCGAAAATCTGACGGTCGGAGAAATCAATCTTCTCCGGCTTTTGAAAGAGAAAATGTTCCTGTGCTTTTTCATTCACCGTATAGACCCCGTTGTTGGCGCCACCCCACCAGCCACTGCATTCGAGCCCTATATTCTGCCAGGGCGGAAGACCGCAGTTCCTCATCAGGCTGCCGCGCTGCTTGTCGAAGCTGTGATAGATCTCGCCAACATTGGCGAGTTTCCGCCCGCCAATATTCGGGCCATACTTCCGGCATTCGATTACACCGAGTTCGTCGTCGACCGTAATCCTCCAGAACATGGTGTTGCCGGATAGCACTGCGCTTGTCCCGCCGGCTTTCAAATACTGATCAAGCCCCTCATACATTTCCCGCGACCAGTATTCGTCGTGACCATTGATGAGCAGACTCTTGTATCCCTTGAGCAAATCCGGATCGCGATGGAGATCCAAATTGGTGATAACGTCAAAGTCGTAACCCTGCTTTTCCAGCCAAACGTGAAGGAATCGCTCCGCACGCATCAAGTGAGAATAGCCGACTTCGGCAGCCCCGTAGATCACTCCCGGACCGGCTGCCGGCCAGGGAAGCCGCAGCCCAACTTGATAGGAAGGCTGTCCCGAGGAATGGTCCCGGTAGAAATTGTAGGCAGTCGGATTCGCCGGATCATTCTTCGAGCCTGATGTTCCAAAATTGGGATTCAGCTCATTATTATTCAGGGCAAATGGCGTACCATTGTAGGCTCGCCACGTAGTCGTGGAACACATCACAGCAAGAGGTGCTGTCTTTGCCGCCTTTGATTTTTTTACAATAAATGTGACAGGATAGTTGTAGTCCACTCCATCCTTTTTGAAATCGAACCAGGCGGAATAGATACCTGACTTTGCGTTCTTCGGAATTTGAAAACTGTGCCGGGAGTCCCACTTACAATCATACAAGTCATCCGAAGCGAGCCGCAAGGCATGACCCCGTTCCGTATCTTTGTCAGGGTCATAACTGGTATCGTATCTCCCAACGCTTGCTCCATCGAAAGAAGGACCACCGGTCATCCAGGTGCCGTGATTGATAATTTCACCGTCAAATCCATTCCCCGTTCCATCCTCGATTGAAACACCCCGCTCTTCATCGAGTGGCCAGAAGGCGATGAGCGAATCGTCCTCCGGTTTTGAAAGCCCCCGTGCTTTTACTCGAATCGCAATCTCGTTTCCCTTGAGTGCTTTTCCATAGATGGCCGGCAAGGCGATATCCCCGTCAAAGAAATTGGAAACTTCGCCGGCACTCCCATAGGCGCCGATCCGTAGATTTGCCGCTCCTGCTTTTCGGGGCGTGGAGCCTTCCGGCGCCGACCACTCTCCGACCGGTTTCCCATCAAGGTGAAGAACTGCTTTTTCCCCATCCCAGCTTGCAGCGAGGTGATGCCATTTTCGAAGGCCCAATTTCGGCCCTACTACCTGCGCTCCTTTTTCATACTCCCCTCCTGAACCAATCAGAAACACAGGCTGGCCACTCCCGTTCAAAAACAAACCGACGCCGCAGTTTTCCGGATGGTCGTGCTGTGTCAGGATCCCCTGCCACTTTTTCAGGCTCCATGGTCGAATCCAACATTCGAAAGTAATCGCCTTCAACTCCTCTTCGGCGGGAAGGCTCTTTTTCAGTTTCACATAGGATCCCGGATGAATTTCCTGCTCATCGGCGGGAAAGGGTTTGGGAGCTTCGTGAATAAGAACATCACTGCTTCGATCATCGACTTTAAGGCCGAGTTTGGTCACCCGATAACGATAGGGAATTTCGCTACTCACCTGGAAGTTGATCGTACCACCTGCCTCGACACTCTCCTTATCCGCATAAGCATGCAGTCCCTGTAATTTTACTCCGGCATGTTTTGGCGACGGATCCGCTGCCGCTTCCTCCCGCTTTTTGATTCCGGCTTTGATCTCTGCCCGGACTCCAATTCTCGATTTGCTATCGCCACCGTTCCAAAGGTCCCATTGAGGATCGCTGTTTTGCTTGAACCAGGCGTGAAGACGCTGCTGGAGTTCCACCTGAGTTTCCCGATGATTCTCAGCCCTGGCGAGATTGTTCAGTTCATCCGGATCGGCCTTGAGGTCATGCAGTTCCACTTCTGGATCCTCGCCGAGGCGTTCTGTGTATTTCCATTCTTTGGTGCGAACCGAACGAACATTTTCAAACTCGTAAAAGACAAGATCGTCCCATTTCTCAAGAGTCTTCCCGCGAAGCGCCGGAGAGAAATCCCGACCGGGGGAAACGAGTGGCTCCTTTGGCATTTCCATCCCTAACAAACTGAGAACACTCGGCATGAAATCGTAATTGGTCACAATCCCATCTTCCACTTTCCCCTCGGGGATTTTCCCGGGCCACCGGAAGATCATAGGAATATGCATGGTGCCGTCGCGTCCATGGAGCGGCTTCGAATGATCACCCATTCCCCAGAACCCGGCATGACCTGCCACAGCGCCTTGATCAGCGGCATAGATAACCAAAGTATTTTCATCGAGCCCCCGTTTTTTCAATTCAGCCATGATCCGGCCCACACCGGAATCCACGGCAGTGACCTGTCCCGCCAAGTTCCTGCCAACCTGTAAATTTCCGATCAGATTGTGCTGATTGCGCTGCCAGGGATGAATCTTTTCCGGCCGGGGAAAAGAGGGCAGCTGGCTATCAACATAGGGATCGGACCAGGGGGAAGGCACGGGTTCCTGGACGGCACCGGTCAGTGTGTAGGGACCGTTGTAGGCAAGGAAGAGAAAGAAGGGTTTGTCAGGATTATCCTTTTGAGTTTTATCGATGAATTCAATTCCTCGATCAGTCCAGTATTCGGAGAGATGCTTTTCAATGATCTTGAATTCCCCGTCCTCAAGCACTTCCTGATTTAGAAAGCCCAGCGAATGCCCGTGCTGTTTAGTTACCCAAAAGGAAAATCCATCCTGAGGATTGGCGTTGTCACCGAGATGCCATTTTCCAGAGAGCCCATTCACGTATCCTTCGCGATGAAGAACCTCCGGCAGAGTGGTGAATTCTTCGAGGGTGTATTTCGCGTTCGGTCCGATCTGAAGGCCACCTTTTCCCAGGTATCGATGGACTCCGTGCTGACTGGGAGTCAGCCCCGTAAGATAAGTCGCACGCGTCGGGGAACACACGGCATTGTTAGCGAAGGCATTGGTGAAGCGAACGCCCTCCTTTGCGATACGATCAATGTTAGGAGTCTGGAAATCCGGATTCCCATAGCAGCCCAGCTGCCAGGCACCCTGATTGTCGGTAAGAATGAAGACGATGTTGGGTTTGTCTGCCGCATCTGCCGTCCTGGGGGGAAAACAGAAAACGGAGGCGACAATCAAGAGTAGCAGCAATCGGGAAAGGTGAATCATGAGCTTGCTCAAATTCTAACGACTCCCGCATCCAGGCTGAAAGCCGAATCCCAACGTAATAGCGCCGACGAATCAACAGGCTTGCTTCGTCGATTTGACCCTGTTCACTTGCTCGTCCACACCGGCTTCGGAGTCAGCTTCAGGACGCAATCGACTGCTTCTGCTGCCGCCGCGAATCCAAAGGTCCCGGTAACCTGGGCGCTGGTCCCGAATCCGCTGTCGCAGTTCAAGCGCAGCCTGCTTCCCTCTTCCGGTTCGGCCCGGACTGATCCATCACTCCATGGATAGCGCGCTTTTTCTTTACTGTAGACGGCGCGGATCCCAAACGGAGTCCGGGTGGGCTCAAGAGGGAATCCAAAATCCGTCCGCAACATTTTCCGGAGGATTTTCAGCAAACCGTCATTGGAAGCACAGGCAAGGTCATCGGTGCTGACGGAAGCGGGATTACTTTTCCCTCCGGCTCCACCGGACGCAACGATAGAAATTTTTCTCTCGAAACAGGTCCCGATCAAAAACGCCTTATGCTCCAGCTGATCGATTGCATCAATCACACAATCGAACGCCGGCTCCAATATCTCATTTGCGGTCTTTTCGGTAAAAAATTTGATGACCTCATGGACTTCGAGCTCTGGATTGATGAGCCGGAGCCGCTCCGCTACAACCGAAACTTTGGACTTTCCGAATTCAGTTTGCAGCGCAGGAAGCTGGCGATTGACATTGGTGACGCAGACATCATCGAGATCCACGAGAGTAATTTTCCCGATACCGGAGCGTGCCAATGCCTCAGCTGCCCACGATCCGACGCCTCCGATTCCGATTACGGCGACATGAGCGGCCTGCAAACGCGGTAACGCAGCTTCGCCATAAAGGCGGCCCAAACCGGAAAAGCGGTCGATATAATCTTGGGAGAGTTCTTCTTTCAAGGTGTGGAATCTTGCGAAGAATGAAAGGAGATGCAAGTTGCAGTCGCTTATGAAGTGGAAAATTCTCGCCATCGGAAAACCGTCGCTCGCTTATGCGAAGACCGGAGTGGCAGAATATTTGAAGCGATTACAGCGCTATTCATCGGTCGAATTGATCCATCAATGGAAAGAATCAGGGAAAGAAAAGAACAGCGCCAATCTGCTGAATGCCAGCGAAGGCTGTTTCCGGATTGCTTTGGACGAACGGGGGGAATCACTCACTACCGCCCAGCTTGAAAAATCAGTAAAGAACTGGCAGATGGACGGCGTCAAGCGTGTCGCCGTTTTGATTGGCGGAGCTGACGGCCATACCGAAGAGCTGCGGAAGAAGTCGGATCTGGTTCTGGGATTGAGTTCCCTCACCATGCAACACGAGCTGGCGCTCGTCGTGTTCCTTGAGCAGGTGTATCGCGTTCACACGATGATCAAAGGCGAGCCATACCATCGCTAGCTTTACAAATTGCGCTCATCCTTCGCTATTTTTATCTTTCCCAAATGCCGGAATGCGGCGTATAGTTATAATTTTTATAACCAAGATAATTAACAAGTCTTAACCGCTCGCTTTATTTTATGAAATCTTTTCCCTCTCTTATGGGCCTGTTCGCTGTGTTTGCGATGGTCTTCCTGACAGCGCCTGCGCAATCTGCCGGCCCTGAAAAACCAGCTTCAAAGCCGAAGGCTGAGGAAAAGAAAGCTCCCGAAAAGAAACCTGAAGAAAAAAAGGCTCCTGTAAAGAAGGCCGCCAAGCCTGCTGCTGCCGAAAAGAAAGAGGAAGCTAAACCTGCAGAAGCCGGGAAGAAAGCCGAGGCCAAGCCCGAAGAGAAAAAGGAAGTAGCGAAGAAAGAGGAAGCCAAGACTCACAAGGTGAAGGCCGAAGAATTCGAAGTAAAACTCGAGTTGTCAGGTGTTGTCGAAAGCACCTCCGAAGCGCGCGTCGCACTTCGACCAAAAGCCTCGGGCAGTTTGTCCGTGATCAAGGCGGTGCCCCATGGAACGAAAGTTAATAAGGGGGATATCCTGATCGAACTCGAAACCGACAAGCTGAAGGAAGCGATCGAAGACCAAAAGGCCGGAATGCCCCAACAACACATGGCTTTGGAGTCAGGGAGGCGCGATCTGGAGAAACTGGAAAAGACAACGCCGCTGAACCTTGAATCCGGCCGCCGGTCAAAAATGAAAACGGAAGAGGACTTTGCCTACTTCGAAGACGTCAGCAAGCCCATGCGAATCCGCGATGCTCACGAAGATCTGAAGTCGACCGCAAATTATCTCGCCTACGCCGAAGAGGAACTGAATCAGCTGAAGAAAATGTATGAGCTGGATGACCTCACCGAAGAAACTGAAGAGATTGTTCTCAAGCGTTCCCAGCACTCCGTCGACAGCTACAAGTGGATGCTGGAACAGACAAAATCGAGAACAGACCGGAATTTGAACACCCTTATCCCCCGTGAACAAGAATTGATGGAACGCAATCTGGAGAGCAAACGAATCGAATGGCGAAGCGGTGAACAGTCTCTGCGGGCAGGTCTTGAGCAAAAGCGTCTCGAAGTCTCCAAGATGGAAAGAGATTTGCATAAGGCTGAGAAGAAAATCGCCGACATGGAAGGCGACTTGAAGATGCTGACAGTGAGAGCGCCTCAGGATGGAATCGTTTACTATGGAATGAGCCAGCGCGGAAAGTGGACCACCGCGGCAACCGTGGAAAGAAAACTGATCCCCGGCGGCACTCTGACTCCCAAGGAAATCGTCATGACCGTTGTGGATCCTGACAAGCTGCAGTTGCGGGTGTCCGTTCCGGAGAACAAACTCAAAGATCTCAAGAAAGGTCAGAAGGCGAAAACCAAGTTGACCTGGAATACGGATGAGGAACTGAATTCCTCAGTCAAAGAAGTTTCGTTTGTGCCCTTTTCGAACAACACCTTTGACGCTGTCTTTACTTTGAATCCCGGGAAAGAGATCACCGCTCTGCCGGGTATGAACGCCAAGGCGGAGATCGAAGTCTATAAAAATGAAAAAGCCCTACTCGTTCCGAAAGGTGCGGTGAAGAAGGAGAAAGATGAAGAGTTCGTCACTCTGAAGGGTGGCAAAAAGCAGAAGGTGAAAACCGGTCGTTCCAACGACAAGATGACGGAAATCCTCGAAGGCCTGAAAGCAGGCGCCGAGGTGGAAATTTCAGCAGCAGCTCCGGCATCCAAGGCTCCGGTGAAGAAGCCGACTGCTGCAGCTGCGAAGAAGTAACACCTCGAAACGCAATTTCCTGATGCGGAATCTCCTACCAGTTTTCCTGGCCTTGGCCCTCGCGGCTCCCGTTTCTGTTTTTGCGGAATCGGAGGAGGTTGATCAGGCCATTCGCCGCGGCGTCGATTTTCTACTGAAAGATCAGAACGACAATGGAAGCTGGGGCTCGCCCCGGCAAACCAAAGGCCTCAACATTTACGCTCCTGTTCCCGGTGCTCACCACGCTTTCCGGTCTGCCATCACCGCGATGAGCGTGACAGCTCTGATCGAATCCGGACTGGCCGACAAGCCCGGCCCCGAAGCCGATGCTCTTGCCGCCGGGGAAACCTACATTCTGGAGGAACTTCCCAAAGTCCGGCGCGCTGCAGCAGACGCGATGTACAACGTGTGGACTCATGCTTATGGTCTGCAGGCTCTCGTAAGAATGCACAAGCGTTCAACGAAAGATCCGGAACACCAGGCGCTGATTCGCGAGGTAATGGCCACGCAGATTGACCGCCTCGGGCGCTATGAATCTGTCGATGGCGGCTGGGGCTATTACGACTTTCGAGTCGGGACGGCGAGGCCCGCCTCCAGTTCAATCAGTTTTGTGGGAGCGACGGTGCTTGTCGCGTTTCATGAAGTCCGCGAAATCGAAGGAGTCGAAGTTCCTCAGGAATTGATCGACCGCGCTATTGCTGCGGTGAATCGCCAGCGAAAATCTGACAACAGTTATCTCTACGGAGAATACATGCGGACCCGTCCGATGTATGGAATCAATCGTGCCGGTGGCAGCCTCGGTCGCTCTCAGGCCTGCAACTATGCTCTCGCAATATGGGGCGATGAAACCATCACCACGGAGGTGATCGACGAATGGCTCGATCGGCTTTGGAAACGGAATGGCTGGCTCGACATCGGACGGAAGCGTCCCATTCCCCACGAAGCCTGGTTTTCTGTGGCCGGTTATTTTTACTACTACGGCCACTACTATGCAGGTCTCTGCCTCGAAAGGCTTCCCGATGATCTCCGGGAAAAACACGCCGAAAGTCTCGCCGGTGTGCTCATGAACTTGCAGGAAAAAGACGGCTCATGGTGGGATTTCCCCTTCTATTCCTATCACCAGGCCTACGGAACTGCTTTCGCGATTCAGACGCTTTCGCGTTGCCGCTAGGAATTTCCGAGCGAAAGTTGCAGCCTTTTTCAGGCCATGGAAACCAGCGATTTTGATTATCATCTCCCACCGGAGTTGATCGCCCAGCGTCCCCCGGATCGTCGCGGTGATTCGCGCATGATGGTCGTTCACAAAGAGAGCGGACTCATTGAGCATCGCAAATTCAGCGACCTCGGAGATTACCTGAAGGAGAGTGATCTACTGGTATTGAATGATACCCGGGTCGTGCCGGCTCGCTACTTTTCCAATGACGGTCGAAAGGAGATCCTGCGGATCGAAGCAATCAGCCCAACCGTTTGGAAATGCCTGGTGAAGCCCGGCAGGAAATTGCGGGAGGGAAAAACGATCGAGATCGGCGACGCTACCGGAACGATCCTCGAGATTCTGGAGGAGGGCGGTGAGAGGATCATTGAATTCGACCGGGAACCCGATGAAGAAAACCTCGGCCACCTCGCACTGCCGCCTTACATCGAGCGAGCGGATGAGGATTCGGACAAAGAACGTTATCAGACGGTGTTCGCCAAAGAAGAGGGAGCCATCGCGGCACCGACAGCCGGACTTCACTTTTCTGATGGAGACCTGGAAAAGTGGAATCATGCCTTCGTGACTTTGCATGTTGGCATCGGGACTTTCCGGCCGGTTTCAGTGGAAAACCTGGCGGAGCACCACATGCATTCCGAACGCTACACGCTTTCCCCCCGCGCCTGTGAGCAGATCAATTCTGCGGACCGGGTAGTCGCTATCGGAACAACAACGGTGCGGGTGCTGGAGTCCTGCTTCGAACAAAGCGGGAATCCTCTCAAACCGCAGACTGGAGAGACTGACATCTTCATTTTTCCTCCCCACGATTTTGGTGTGGTCGATGTTTTGCTAACGAATTTCCATTTACCGAAGTCCACACTCATGATGTTGGTGAGTGCTCTTGCCGACAGGGAACTGATCATGAAAGCTTACGAAGAAGCCGTAAAAGAGCACTATCGCTTCTTCAGCTACGGCGATTGCATGCTGATCGTTTGAACAGTTATTTTTGTGAAATTCAGTTGTTTCTCTCCGAAAACCGGAGTAAAAATGTGAAACAGCGCGACACACTTACACCAAACACGATTCACTCTCCACTCGGGGAAATCACCACGCACATGTTTCACTTCTTTTCCCAGCAACGGTTGAAAAACCGTGGCTTCTCCAGTGGCAAGAAACGCCGCAAACCTCAGGAGACCGCCATGCGCACGATGTTCGCATCGGGTTGGCAGATCTGTGGCCTGCTCTTCGTGATCTTTGCTGCTCTCGTGTCGGCATGGATCTGTTTTTCTGCGGATCCCAGTTCCATTTTCGAAAAGAAACCACTGCAGACTTCTGTGGTGGTCAGCGTCATTATTGCGACGCTCATGATTCACTGGCACGTAAGCCTTCCCCAGACTTTCCGGATGAATTCACGGGTCACGCTCATGCTTTCCGTGATGCTGGCCCAGTTGCTTCTCGTGAATTTCAGCGAGCACATTGCGATTACTTTTTCGCCGGATGGAGGCTTTGGACTGTTCGTCGCTCCGTTTATTTTTGCGCCAATGGTCATCTCCCTGCTGATCGGTCGTCGCCATGGAACTTTCGCGGTGGTTTACGCCAGCTTGTTCGGTGGAATGACGGTGGCTAAAGACGAGGCCTTTCTCTTTATCATTTTCTCGATGATCACCGGATTCGTTGCGATTTATCTGACCAACCGGGTTCGCCGCCGCAGTCGCCTCGTAACGGCCGGAATGTATGCCGGTGTTGCCTGCGTTCTTCTCGCAATCACTTTAGGACAAATTCAATGGCCAGGATTTTCCGCAACTTCGGAGCAATGGGAAGTCATCGGAAAGCAGGCGCTGGCTGCCATTCTTGTCTCAACCATCACCGCTATTATCGTAAGCGGACTGCTTCCCCTGATTGAAGCAGCATTCCGGATTACCACCGACGTTTCCTGGATCGAACTGGCAGATTTGAATCACCCTCTTTTGAGGAAAATGACGATCGAAGCGCCGGGAACCTATCATCACAGTCTCGTCGTCGCGACCCTCGCCGAAACTGCTGCCGAAGCGATCGGAGCCAATGCCGTGATGTGCCGGGTCTGCGCCTACTTTCACGACATTGGAAAAATGAAGAAGCCGGGGTATTTCGTCGAGAACATTGGCGAAGGTCACAATCCTCATGATGACCTTACCCCCACGATGAGCTCTCTCATTGTCATGGCTCACGTCAAAGACGGAGTCGACATGGCTCTGAAGCACAATTTGAAACGTGAAGTCATTGATGTGATTCGCGAACACCACGGCACTTCCCTGATTCGCTTTTTCTATCATCGAGCCTTGAAGCAGCGCGACGAGATCAAAGCACAAGTCGAAGAGGGAAATGCTCACGAAGAGGATATTCCAAACGTCAAACAAGAGAGTTTCCGCTATCCCGGCCCTACTCCAAGAACGCGTGAAAGTGCGATTATCAGCCTGGCTGACGCAGTGGAAAGCGCTTCCCGAAGTCTCCAGAAACCCACGCCGAAGAAGATTGAGGAACTGATCGAGGATATTGTCCGCGACCGTCTCAACGATCAGCAACTGGACAGCGCTGCTCTTACTTTGGCAGACCTCGCCGTGATTAAAGAAACTTTTTCCACTACGCTTCGCAGCATGATGCACAGCCGGATCGAATATCCGAAACTGGAAGAGGAGGCTCCGAAGAAAAACAGTGGGAAGAAGACTTCGCGCTTGAAGAAGACTCCCGGTAAAGCGCCCGAGAAATCGGCCACGGAGCCAGGCGAAGAAAAGAAGACAGCAGCAGGAAGCAGTAACGATCAGGAAAAGGAATCACCGGTCAAAACGGGTGCCTGATTTCAGATCTGCTCCACTTTAGAGATGGCAGCAATTCCGTCAGTCGAATTGTTTTTTCAATGCGATATGGCAGGTATTTCCGGAGAATGGCTCACGGAGAAATCAATCGAAGCCCTTCCTCATTGCCTCGAAAAACCTGGAACGGAAGAGCCCGCTCTACCCTCTCTTGAAGAAGTCGAAGTCACTCTGGTTAATGACGAAACCATTGCACGAGTGCACGGGGAATTCATGGACGACCCGACTCCGACAGATGTCATTACCTTTCATCACGGAGAAATCCTCGTCAGCGTCGACACCGCTCGCAGCGTTGCAGAAGAGCATGGAAACTCCGTCACCGAGGAAACATTGCTCTATATCATCCACGGATTTCTTCACCTCAACGGTCACACCGATTTGAGTGAACCTGAACGTGCCCATATGCACCGGATTCAGGACGATATTTTATCCAGGCTAAAGGACTGAATTTTCCAAATCGGAAAAAGCACATCCGACTCGATTTGCCACTGACACAGCTGTCACCGAATTTCGTGAAATACCTTCGTCCCGAACAGCAATTTCAGCGGCCCGTCCCAGTATCCAACTCCCGACACAGGCAGCATCATGCATTCCGAGCCCCTGACCAAGCAGTGACGCGCAAACTCCGGTCAGCACATCTCCCATTCCCCCACTCGCCATTCCCGGGTGACCGCTTGTATTGAGGGCTACCGGTTTCCCCGGGGTCGCAATCACCGTCCGGGCCCCTTTATGCAGAAGCGTCACTCCCCACTCAGTAGCAAGATCTCTTGTTAAAGAAACACGATCCCCGGTTTTCCCGGAAAGTCGTTTCAACTCCCCGGGATGAGGAGTCAGCATTCGTTTTCCTTCAGGGAGTTTCCCCAGCAACTCAGGCTTCCTGCTAAGCGCATTCAACGCATCTGCGTCAATTACGGCCGGCCGCGGGTCATTTGCAATCAGCTCAACCAGTTGGTCAGCCATTTCCTTACCCAGCCCCGGACCGATCGCGAGAACATCGGCCTCAAAATCTGAAATCTCATTGATCGAGGAAAAGGGTCTCACCATCACCTCGGCGGGAGCTGTTGATGCGACAATCGAATAGATGTTCTCCGGAACAAGGAGAGAAGTCAGACCGGCACCACTGTGCGAAGCACCGAGTGAGGATAGAACTGGGGCTCCGCTTAAACCACGGGACCCGGCGACAATGACAAGGCGTCCTGCTTTCCCTTTGTGAAAATCGAAATCCCGTCGTGGCAATCGTGGTCTTAGATTGGACGGTAAGAGCAACTGTAAATCGCCCTGCTTCGAGTCCACCGGGATTTCTGGAAGTGGGATTTCCACGATCCTACCGACATGATTCACCGCGCCGTCCCCGGCGATTCCCCGTTTCGGCGCGCAGATGGACAAAGTCAAATCGGCGATCACGGCGCCTTCAAAAGGTTCCCCGGTATCCCCGTCCAATCCCGAAGGAATATCGATCGCGAAGGTGTCTCCGTTTTCCTCTCTCCTCAAACCATTCAGCCTGTCCGCCGAATCCCTGATTTTTCCGCGAATGGCCCCCTTCGCTCCAATCCCCAGCAAACCGTCGACCAGCACGAACTGACTCCCTTCCACATCAGTCGATCCTCCCTGAAAACTGCTCAACTCTTCGAGCTTCTTCCGGGCAAGATCCGTCATTTCTGCGGGATCATGCGACAGATCCACGGAAACGTTCCACCCCCATTGCCGAAGCCAGCGGCCCGCAACAAGTGCATCGCCGCCGTTGTTTCCCTTTCCGCAGAACAAAACGGCTCTACCCGGTCCGCGATAAAAATCACGAATTGCCCGGGCGCAACCCAAGCCCGCTTTTTCCATTAGTGGCTCAGCTTCTACACCCGTGGCGAAAAGCCGGGCCTCAGCGTCTGCCATCTCTTGGCAGGTGACCAGCATATGCCTAAATCCGTTCGTGCCTCAGAGTGAGCGACGATTGAACTGCATCAACCCGCGGGCAATGCTGTCGGCAACAACCTGGCGATACTGCGGATCAAGCATCGCGCTGCGCTCGGTTTTGTTACTGATAAATCCACCTTCGACAAGAACAGCAGGATTTCTGGAATGACGGAGAACTGCAAAGTTCGCAGTTTTTACTCCGCGATCTGTCGCTCCGACATTTTTGATCAACTCCTTCTGAACATAATCAGCGAACTTCGCGCTCGAAGATGCCCGGTAAAAAGTCTCAATACCAAGCGCTTCTTTTCTCCAGGCGGAATTGAAATGAACACTGATGAAAACTGCGTTTCGATACTTGTTGGCAATTTTTGCGCGTTGTTCGAGACCGATGAACTCATCGTTTCTTCGAATCATTATTGTTTTAAATCCCGCTTCTTTCAGCGTTCTCTCCAATCGACGGGCCACATCCAAATTGATGTGCTTTTCATATACCAGTGAATCCGAAGCTCCCGAATCGCGACCACCATGACCGGCATCGATGACGACCGTTTTAAAAGCGAGTGCATTGCCTGCACCGAAAACGGCAATCAAACAGGCAAAGATGAAGGCAGAAAAATGGTTTGCTGGTCTCATAATGATATTGAACTCACGAAATCTAACTTAACTTGATAATCTTTTCAAATTAAAGAATCATTTTTTTAAAATTTCTCACTTTTGATACAACCACACTTGATTCTAACACTCTTTAACGATCTAAAAACGAAAGCTTATAAAAAAACCTCATTTTCTCTCTTCCCTGTCACCCGATTTGCCGAATACAACTCAAAGACTTAACTGTATATACTTACCATATTTACCATATAAAACAAGCGTTAAGGATTCCTTATAGGAGAGTGTGCAGCAATTCTTGACCAATCCATTTTCGGCCCTAGTGTGACGCTCCTTTGCCGCCTCCAATTCAATAATAGGCGGCTTTTTTATTAACCAGTTCAATCAACAAACAATGAACCTGCAACTCACCGGCGCACTTGCGCTTATCACACTAGCCCTTACATCCATGAGCGCAGTATCACAGGACAAAGATTCGCCCGCCGCCAAACCAGAGTCACTGATCGACCAGATCAGCTACGCCTACGGTCACTCCATTGCCCAGCAAATGAAATCGCGGGGCGTCGAATTGAACCTGGAACAATTCACTTCCGCATTCAAAGCCGTGCTCGCCGGTAAAGATTCCCTTCTTACGGAAGAGGAAATGGACAAAGCCTTTGAAACCATGGCTAAACAGCAGATCGCGAAAATGAAAGAAGAAGGAACCAAGTTTCTTGCGGAGAACGGAGCAAAAGAAGGCATCGTCACCACCGACAGCGGCCTTCAATATGAAGTCATGAAAGCTGGCGAAGGAGACAAGCCAGCCGCCACTGATACAGTAACCGTCCACTATCACGGAACTCTGCTCGACGGCACTGTATTCGACAGCAGCGTTGATCGCGGAGAACCAACTTCTTTTCCACTCAACCGCGTCATCGCCGGCTGGACAGAAGGAGTGCAGTTGATGCCTATGGGAAGTAAATTTCGTTTTTACATTCCATCCGATCTCGCCTACGGCGAACGCGGATCACCACCGAAAATCAAACCACACAGCGCTCTCATCTTTGAGGTAGAGCTGCTGAAAATCGGCGAGTAACTCGCTGAACGGACCCAAATCAACGTTTCAATCCAAGAGGGTTGAATCGTTGGCTTACCCCTGTTGAATCGAGGGCTGCGATGATCCTCGAAAAGATCATCTCCGGAGGCCAGACCGGCGCGGACCGGGCCGCTTTGGATTTTGCTCTCGAACACAAGATTCCACACGGAGGATGGTGTCCTCTCGGCAGACTTGCCGAAGACGGGCCTATTCCCGATGAATATCGGCTGAAGGAAACGCAGTCCGGGAATTATTCGCTCCGAACGGAATGGAATGTGCGGGACAGTGACGGAACGGTGATTTTTTCCCGGGCAGCTGTTTTAACAGGCGGATCGGGACTAACCGCGAAATTCTGCAAACAGTGGAAGCGGCCTTTCATTCACGTCTCGGAAGCAAAGACAAAGAATCCAGCGAGGGCGCTGGTTGAATTTATCGACGATAACAGAATCCAAAATCTCAACGTGGCAGGACCTCGCGATTCCACCGAATTCGGAATTGGTGAATTTGTCAGAACTGTTTTGGAAGAAGCCCTTGAGCAGATCAGATAATTATTTAGGAAACGTAATTTTTACGATCCCCTTTTTTGAGTATATAGGAACACTATCATGGAAGCAGAAACGCAGACATCGAATGACATCTCCGCAGCAACAGCAGAGAAAAAGGAGCAGGTAAAAAAGGACATCCTGTCCCATCTGATCCGCAACCAGGCTCACGGCCCTGAGACCGCGACCAATCACGATTGGTGGCGTGCCATTTGCCTGACGGTGAGAGACCGCATGCTTGAACGCGCCTGTGACGTACGCCGCGATCATCGCGAAAAGAATGTGCGCCGCGCCTACTACCTCTCCCTCGAATACTTGATGGGACGACTTCTCGAAAATAATCTCGTCAATCTGCAATTACTCGAAGTCACCCGTGAAGCCGTTTCTGATCTCGGTCAGGATTTCGACAACCTTGTAAACGAAGGACCGGACCTCGGTCTCGGAAACGGCGGTCTTGGTCGTCTCGCCGCCTGTTTCATGGATTCTCTCGCCACGCTCGATTTGCCGGCAGTGGGTTATGGAATCAATTACGAGTTCGGACTTTTCAAACAAGGCTTCGATGAGGGAAAACAGACCGAACATCCAGACGAATGGAAGCGTTTCGGAAATCCCTGGGAGATTTGCCGCCCGGAATATGCAGTGGAAGTTCCTATCTACGGAAATGTCGAAATGCAGTTCGACGAACTCGGTCAAGGCCGCCCGGTATGGGCGAATACCCGTTCCATTCTCGGCGTCCCGTGGGACGTTCCTATTGTGGGATACACCGCTTCGACCGTGAATTATCTCCGCCTCTGGGAAAGTCGAGCCTCAAAGGACTTCGATCTCGATGTCTTCAACCGTGGCGGTTACGTAGAAGCAGTGCGGGAAAAAGCGGAGAGCGAATCAATCTCCAAAGTCCTTTATCCAAACGACTCCACCGAAGCCGGTAAAGAGCTGCGACTTGTGCAGCAGTATTTCTTTGTCACCTGTTCCCTGCGCGACATCGTGAGACGCCATCGCCTCTCCAACAACACCTGGGACAGCCTTCCTGACAAAGCTGCGATTCAGCTGAATGACACTCACCCGGCAATTGCTGTTGTGGAATTGATGCGAATCCTTCTGGACGAAGAATTGCTTCCATGGGATCAAGCATGGGGAATTTGTCAGAAGACTTTTTCCTACACCAACCACACTCTCCTTCCGGAAGCTCTGGAGAAATGGAGTGTTCCTCTTTTCCAGAAAGTACTTCCACGTCACTTGCAGATCATTTTCGAGATCAACCGCAAGTTCCTCGAAGATGTGGTCGATAAAAAATGGCCCGGCGATGCTCAGAAGATTGCCGAGCTTTCTCTCATTGAAGAAAGCCAACCACAGCAAATCCGGATGGCCTATCTCGCGGTCGTGGGAAGTCATACTGTGAACGGAGTGGCTGCTCTTCACACCCAGTTGTTGAAGAAGGATCTCTTTTCCAACTTCGACGAGCTGTATCCGGGCAAGATCATTAACAAGACGAACGGAATCACCCCGCGTCGTTGGCTCAAAGCCTGCAACCAGGAACTTTCCGGCTTGATCGATCGCAGTATCGGCGATGACTGGCCGGCAAATCTCGATCGCCTCCGCGATTTGGAAAACCACGTCGACGATGCTTCGTGGCGGACGGAGTTCATGGACATCAAGCGGCGCAACAAGGTGCGTCTTGCGGAGATGATTCAAACCCGTTGTGGAGTCACAGTGAGTCCGGATGCGCTTTTCGACGTGCAGATCAAGCGTCTCCACGAGTACAAACGCCAGCACCTCAACCTGCTGAATATCCTGACACAGTATCGCAGGCTGATTCAGAATCCGGATCTGGACATCGTGCCACGCGTTTTCGTTTTCGGTGCAAAGGCAGCCCCGGGCTACACCCTTGCCAAGGAAATCATCTACGCCATCAATGCGGTCGGCGAGAAGATCAACAATGACAAAAGAATCCAGGACAAGCTGAAGGTAGCTTTTATTCCCAACTACGGAGTCAGCGTTGCCGAGACCATCATTCCGGCGGCTGATCTTTCCGAACAAATTTCCACAGCAGGCAAAGAAGCTTCAGGAACCGGGAACATGAAGCTGGCTCTCAACGGTGCGCTCACAATCGGAACTCTGGACGGTGCCAATGTGGAAATCCTTGAGGAAGTCGGCGACGACAACATTTTCATCTTCGGTATGACCGTCGATGAAGTGGAAGAAAAGTGGAAAAGCGGCTACAGCTCGATGGACTATTTCTGGTCCCATCAAGAACTGCAGGCTGTGATCGAATGGCTCTGCTCAGACACTTTTGCTCCTCGCGGAACTTTTGACGGAATCCGAAACAGCCTTCTCGATGGCGGCGATCCCTATCTGGTTCTCGCGGATTTCGATTCCTATGTCGAAGCACAAGCGAAAGTCGATGTTGCATATCGCGACCGCGACGGCTGGGCCCGCAGCGCCATCTTGAATACCGCCCGCGTTGGAAAATTCTCCAGCGACCGGACCATTCAGGAATACGCCGACGAGATCTGGAAACTACCTTCCATTAAGGTCTGACATCCGGACAGACCCCATGGAAGAACTGGCAGCAAAATACGTTCTCTTCGATTTCGAGATCATTGTCTTATCGACATTGGTTCTCGGAATCGCAGTCTACGAAGTGCTGCGCAGGATCCGTGGACGGACAGCTTTGAAGCCGCAGTATTTCGATCGCATCGATCTGCTCTTGATGCTGTTCCCGGCATTTATCTACCTAGTCAATCCGATACTGGCTGTGCTGATTGAGATTCCCGAAGTGGATCCCAATGAAATCAGCGAAACAAACCAGATCTTGATGATGCTGGTGAATATCGGAGTCGTCGGATTCGTTGGAGTCTTAACCTACGCAATACTTGCCTGGGGCCGCGGACAGAGGGTGCGAGAAGTCTGCGGTCTGTATCGGATGACTTTTCCGATGATTGTCGTTTTCACAATTCTCGGAGGAATCATTGCTGTATTCCTCTGCAACGTGCTGCTGGGCGGACTCTCTCAAAACTTTCTCGATGGAATATTTGGAGAGCTCGATGAGCAGGAGCCGGTTGAGATGTTCAAAGATTCCACTTCGACTCTGCATCTCGGTCTTTCCATTATCGCGGCCTGCATCGCCGCCCCTCTCGTTGAGGAATTTCTCTTTCGCGGCTACATGTATGGTGTGGTCAAAAAATACACCAGCCCCATCTTTGCGGCCGTCGTTGTTGGCGCCATTTTCGCGGTAGCGCACAGCAACTTGCCCGCTCTTCTTCCCCTTTGGGTTTTTGCTCTCTTCCTGACACTCGCCTATGAGATCACCGGGTGTCTTTGGGTACCCGTGGGAATTCACGCTTTTTTCAACACTGCGAATGTGGTCCTACTTCTCAATCAACCTTCACCGGTGGATAAAATATGAAGGATGGGGAATCCAGTCGGCGGCTTGGCGATGTGGGTGAAATCAAACTGGTGGAGCAACTCACCCGTTCCCTGCCTCTTGGCGACTCAGTCATCAAAGGTGCCGGCGATGACTGCGCCGTCGTGGAACTGGATGATCAATTTTACTCCCTTCTCAAAACGGACTGCATCGTCGAGGGAGTTCATTTCACTGAAGACACTGAACCCGAACTGGTGGGACGAAAAGCACTCGCGAGGGCGATCAGCGACATCGCCGCTATGGGAGGTATCCCTCTGCATGCTCTGGTGACTCTCGTCCTTTCGGAGGATCAGAAAGTTTCGGACATTGAAGGCTGGTATCGTGGAATGGAAGATCTGGCTCGCGAATTTTCCGTGAGCATCGTCGGCGGGGAGACTTCTTCTTTGCCATCGAAAGGTGCCGTTGTTTCCATTTCATTGACGGGCCGCGTCAAAAAGGATCACTGCGTTTTTCGGGGCACCGCAGCGAAAGGAGATCTCTTAGCGGTGACGGGGAAACTCGGCGGCTCATTTAAAAGCGGACGTCATCTCAGCTTTCAGCCGCGAATTGCCGAGGCGCAATGGATCTGCGAAGGAGGGTGGAAGCCCACTTCGATGATGGACCTCAGCGACGGCCTCGCCAAAGATCTCCCGCGACTCCTGTCGGGGGCCGGGCTCGGGTATCGAGTCGATCGCGCGGATATCCCTGTTCACAAGGATGCGGATTTAAAAGCAGCTTTAGCTGAAGGTGAGGATTACGAATTATTAATGACTTTACCGACTCATTTCGTCGGGGAGCTGGGCGAAGCCTGGGAGTCAAAGTTTCCGGATACTCCGCTAACGATCATCGGTGAGGTCATTGAGAAAACTGAAGAGCCATTGGAAGGTGGGTGGGAACACTTTTCCAAATGAAGCCATGAGTATCGTCGCGACAACGAGGAGTGAAAACGAAATGATCTCAGCCGGAGAAGCGTTCGGAGCCGGTCTGAAGAATGGTTCGGTGCTGGCTCTTGTCGGGCAACTCGGCGCGGGGAAAACTCATTTCACAAAAGGCATTGTGCGCTCACAGGGCTGCAGTGATCCCGTCACCAGCCCGACTTTCGGACTGGTGAATGAATACCGCTCCGGATCTCTTCCGGTTTTTCACTTCGACTTTTATCGCATCGATGAAGCAGAGGAACTGCTGAAAATTGGTTGGGAGGAATATCTCGATGAGGAGGGTATTCTTGTAGTGGAATGGGCGGACAAATTTGATTTTCTTCTTCCGGAAAATACGATCTGGTTAAATTTATCCATCACAGAAAATGGAGAACACACTGTAACTCGCCAATGATTCTCGCCCTTGAAACATCGACGCCGAATGCAAGCCTGGCACTCTGGGACGAGTCACGGAAGGAGCTTGTCTGGTCCTCAACCTTTCATACCGACCGGTCCCACAACTCGGTGATTTTTCAGCCGGTCGAAGAGGCCCTCGAAAAATGTGATCGAAAACTCGACGCTGTTGCTGTCGGGCTAGGTCCCGGATCGTATAGCGGGGTTCGCGTGGGAATTGCTGTCGCCAACGGGCTTGCTATATCCCTCGGCACCCGCGCTCTGGGTCTGTCCTCGCTCGAAGCCTATCTCCCTGGTTGCAGTAATTATCTTGTGATCGGCGACGCGAGAAGAAACACAGGATTCATTGCCTCCATTCGCGAAGGGAAATTGCAGGGCGAACCGGAGTTGATCGAGATGGAACCGTTCGCTGAAAAGCTTCAATCCGCCAGATCGGGAAATCTACCGGTCGTAACTCCTGACAAGAAGATGGCCGATCAATTCGACGACGTCACCTTGACTCAACCGGTCGCGGAGTTGATCGCAAGAAAAGCAGCGACAATAATTTCTACTGAGGGCTGTGAGGAAATCTCCCCTCCCCTTGAACCTCATTACCTGAGGCCTCCGTTTATCACGAAACCAAAGAAAAAGAAGGCCCCTTAAAAACTTGTGTAAGTGTGGAATTTCTTAGTATTGTGGCTATCCATCCTTCAAGCCTGTGGTTTTCTCCTCCCACATTTTCCTCTTCTATTTTCTGCCGCTGGCTCTGCTGCTGTACTACGCCTCGCCGCGTTCGCTGAAACATCTGACGCTCACGGTGATGAGCTACATTTTTTACGGGTGGTGGAATCCGTGGTTCACCCTCCTGATGCTGGGATCGACAGCGATTGACTACGCCTGCGGGAAAATTATCACGGCAGAGGGAGCCGGTTCGAAACAGAGAAAGACAGGCCTCTGGATCTCGGTCATCGCCAACCTGTCTGTCCTCGCTTTTTTCAAATACTCGATCTTTTTCGCAGAAAACGTCAGCTCCGTGCTTCGATTTGCCGGACAAGGCGACCTGGAGCTTCCGCAGTTTCTCTACTCCGTCGTGTTGCCGGTAGGGATCTCGTTTTACACCTTTCAGTCGATGAGTTATTCCATCGACCTCTTTCGCGGGCATGCCAAACCTGCGCGAAACTTCATCGACTTTGCCTGCTATGTGTCAATGTTTCCGCAGTTGGTCGCCGGTCCTATTGTCCGATACGGAAGCGTCGCGGATCAACTCCACTCCCGGGAACACACCGCCTCCGGCTTTGTGGAAGGGCTCACCCGTTTCAATTTTGGTTTTGCAAAAAAAATCATTCTCGCCAACCCGGTAGGAACGATTGCCGACTCCTGTTTTGCCGCTGGAGAAGGGGCTCTCAATCCGTTGACTGCCTGGATTGGTGTGATCGCCTACGCCTTTCAGATCTACTTTGATTTCTCCGCCTACTCCGACATGGCGATCGGACTTGGGCGAATGTTCGGCTTCCGTTTCCCGGAGAACTTCAATGCCCCTTACCGCTCACGCAGCATTACTGACTTCTGGCGCAGGTGGCATATTTCCCTGTCGAGTTTTCTACGGGACTATCTTTATATCCCGCTGGGAGGAAATCGAATCAGTCGCTATCGGACGGCTGCCAATCTCATGGTCGTGATGCTGATCGGCGGGCTCTGGCACGGAGCTCAGTGGACCTTCATCATCTGGGGTGCGATCCACGGAATTATGCTCGCATTTGAAAGACGGATGGGACGCGATTCGTGGTATGCAAAAATGCCGAAGCCGGTTCAGGTCGCCCTTACATTCGGTATCATATTAATCACCTGGGTTTTCTTCCGGGCGGAAAATCTCGATGTCGCGATTCGATACCTCTCCTCCATGTTCGGCTTCGCCAGGACTGCAGAAGTATCCGAACTCTTGCAGGCCTCCCTCTTAAAACCGGCGAACCTGTTGTTCCTCACTCTTTGTGCCATGGCCACCTGGCTCATCCCGGGAACCAAACAATTACTCCGCCGGATCACTCCGGTAAAAGTCGCCTTCAGCTTTCTCCTGCTCTTCATCGCGGTCCGCATGATGTTCCTCCAGGGCTTCAATCCATTCCTCTATTTTCAGTTTTAATCCATGTCAGAGAAAATGCGCAACCCCTACGAATCGGAAGAGGGCCTCAAGAGCGAGGTCACTCTTTCGCAGCGGTGGTGCATAATTACTTCATTACTCTTCTTCATTGCCATTTCTGTACCGCCACTCTGGCGAACGGCGAACGAGTTCAGCAAACCTGCGTCCGAACGCTGGATTCCCATCGTTGAAATTGCGAATACCGACAGCGTTGAGGCCGCCAATGTTCTTAGAGAAAAGCGGAAACTCAGCTCCGGCATTGAAAGGACCGAACCTTCAATTCGCGATCACCTCCAGGCGTTTGAACGCGGAGTAAAGGATGCGGATTTTCGTAATGCGAGCCGAAGGGTGGATCAGGCCAGACAGCTGTTGTGGCTGCGCGATGGAAACCGCAAGGTCCACCTCGGAAGCGAGGGCTGGCTTTACTATCAGCCTGAACTCGATGCGCTGACTGGATACGGCCCCCTCCGCCCCGAGCCTGATAGTGTCATCAAAAATCCGGATCGGGCTCAATGGAATCCGGCAAGGGCGGTGGTCCTGAAATTTGCTGAGCAACTCAAGGAAAGGGGCATCCGTTTGACACTGGTTCCCGTTCCAACCAAACCGATGATTCAGCCGGAAGGAGTCACCGGAAAAGACGGTGAATTTCTTCATCCGGACTACGGGAAATTGTTGGGTCAGTTTCGCGAAAGTGGGATTGAAGTAATTGATCTAATCCCAACGTTCAGGGAAATGAAAAACCGGGAACCTGTTTTCCTGCGACAGGACACTCACTGGACTTCCCCCGCGATGAAAGTCGCAGCAACTTTTGTAGCGAAGTCAGTGAGTTTGGAAGGTCTCAGCAAAAGCCTGGAGACAAAAGTCGATTCAGTTCCCCGCGAGTCAAAAGGCGACCTTGTTGAGATGCTTGGGCTTTCTAAATCCGTCGACTACTTCGATCCTGAGCCCCAAACCTTGAATCGAATTCTCGATAGAAAAACGGGCAAACCTGTTGCCAGTGATTCAAACTCCCCCCTCGTCGTTATTGGGGACAGCTTTGTGAATATTTACGAGGACCCTTCGATCGGTTTTGGAGATGGCGAAAGCAAAGATACTATTTGAGCTGTCTCTTATACACATCTCCGAGCCCACGAGACCGAGGCTGATCTCG
>CAJXQE010000012.1 GCA_913058215.1 uncultured Verrucomicrobiales bacterium | reverse complement strand
GAGATCAGCCTCGGTCTCGTGGGCTCGGAGATGTGTATAAGAGACAGCCGTTGGAGTGGCCCCGGGAGTGAACTCAATCTCGGCGCGCTGTTTCATATCTACGAATGCCAGTGGTAATTGGAATGCCAGCTACAGTTGGACGGCGGATGCCCTCAACTGGGGTGAGACCCAAGGGGTAAAGGTTTCTAATAACAGCAACGGCTATGGAGGCACTTCTGCGGCAATCGCAACGGCCTATACCAATACGAAAGCCAACGGGATGGTCCACTTTTCTTCAGCCGGGAATGACGGTATTGGCAGTATGGGATACCCGGCCAACCTTTCCAATGTAAACGGCATTGCCGCTTCCGATCGCAACGGAAACCGGGCCTCTTTTTCCCAGTATGGCCCCGGGCTTGCCTTCACCGCCCCGGGTGCAGATATTCGCCTCCCTGATCGGACCGGTGCCCCCGGATACAACGGCAGTGATGTCGCCTCTATGTATGGCACCTCCTTCGCCTCTCCCTACACGGCAGGCGTAGCCGCACTGATTCTCTCAGTCGATCCGAATCTGACTGCCGCTGCAGTGGAAACCATTTTGCAGCAATCCTGCGTCGACATGGGCACGGCCGGATACGACACCGGGTATGGCTGGGGTCATGTCAATGCAAAGGCAGCCGTGGATCTGGCTACCACTGACGACAATTACGAACCCAACAACTCTCTCAACGAAGCTTTTGATTTCACTCAGGAACGAACATGGTTGTCCGCTATCGATGGCCCGGGCCGACAGTACGATGATGACTGGTATGAAATTTTTGTCGACACAGACTCTCTTCGCGTTGTAGTCAATCTCCAGTTTACTGATGCAGACGGCGACATCGACCTCCGTTTGGTGAATGCCAACGGCACAACCCTGGATGCGTCGACATCCTTTAGCGACAATGAATCGATCGATTTCGTGGTTCCGGCAGGGGGCACCTACTACCTCAAAGTAGATTTAGCAGACGAAGGCAACGAGTATGATCTCTGGTGGGACGGCATGCCAACACCATTCCTGAACCTTACCGATTCGTCAGATGACTTTTTGAATCCTGCCTCAAGCCACAGCTTCAACATCAACTCCAATGTAGCCTGGACATGGAGCAAGCCGGGAGGAGCCACCTGGATAAGCTCAAGCGAGGCTTCCAGTCAGAGCAATAACCAGACTTTCAACTATTCGGTGTCGCAGAACAATTCGATTGCTCCGAGATCTGCGGTGATCACCTTCTCCAATAACTTTGGCCAGAGCGTGACTCACTCCGTCAATCAACTCGGTGTTCCACCCGCTGCACCTACCAGCCTTAGCGTCTCCCGGCAAACCGGCGAGTCGATCGACCTGCTTTGGGACGCCTCCCCGAATGCCACTGCTTATGAAGTCTGGCGCGGTTCAGCTGAAGACCCGAATACCATGACCAAGTTAGCGGACACTTCGACGACCAGCTTTTCCGACTTGGGAATCGCCACAGGTGACCGCTATTTTTACGCGGTTCTGGCAAAAAGCAGCAACGGATCTGGTGATTACAGCGGCAGTGAACAGGGAATTCTATACGGCAGACCTGATTCAATTGTTAAAGACAAGAGACTTCGGGGCAACAACCGGTATATTTCCTACAGTGGTCAAACAGCGACTATCAAAACGAAAAACGCCTCCCAGAAAAAGTTTTATTTATATCTCGAGAACGACAGCTCCAGTGGAAGCGAAATATTCAATGTGCGATCCAAAAAAGGAAACGCCAATTTCAAGGTAGTTTATTACTCAGTGACAAACCGGCGAAACGTCACCGCCCTGATCACCAGAGGAAGGCTTAACACCATCGTCTTTGTCGGATCCCCTGAAAAGATTGAGGTCAAAGTCAAACCAGGCAGTCGTCAGCGGACGAAGCGGGGCAAAATTCAGTTAACTTCTCTGACCCGGTTTTTGAATTACCCTGCCAGTTACGACCGCGGGAAATTAATTCTGAATAAAACAAAGTAATTCGCCAGGCTCACAAAGGGTGGGAACGGAGTTTGCGAGCCCACCCTTTGCCATCCGGGTCGAGGGATCGTGTGCTCACCAGGTCGGAGCTCAAGCGTTTACCCGGCAGGATAACGAGGTCGCATTTTCACCTCCAGTCCCCCACTCCATTTCCTTCTACACTGTCGTTTTCTCTTCTGGCCTCAGATTCGGTAGGAACACGGTGAGGAGACCAAGCAAGGGGAGAAAGCTGCAGAGCCAAAAGACATGGGTGATACTTGTCTGGTCCGCCAACCACCCCATCACTGCAGATCCGATTCCGGCAACCCCGAACGCGAGTCCGAAAAAGATCCCACTGATAAATCCAACCTTACCGGGCATGAGTTCCTGCGCGTAAACAAGAATTGCTGAGAATGCAGATGCGAGGATGACTCCAATGATTACGGAAAGGCCCACTGTAGTTGCGAGATTCACGTGAGGTAGCAAGAGGGTAAACGGAGCGACTCCGAGAATGGAGATCCAGATGATCACTTTCCTTCCAAAACGATCGCCGGCAGGACCACCCAGCAATGTCCCTGCAGCAACAGCGAACAAGAATACGAAAAGGTAGATCTGCGATTGGGAAACGCTCAAATCAAATCGGTCGATCAAATAGAAGGTGTAATAATTCGTGAGACTCGCCAGGTAGATGAACTTCGAAAAAATCAGAACCGCTAGAACTGCAAGTGCGCCTTTGATTCGTCGTTTCGAGTATCCACTCCTCGCCAGTTCAACAAGCCCTTCCTTCTTACTTGCCAACTGAGCAAGGCCCTTTTTATACCAGCGGCCGAGCCATCCCAGAATGATGATCCCGACAAAGGCAATCAAAGCAAACCACAGAACATGAACCTGCCCTCTTGGCACAATAATCAGAGCGGCCAGCAGCGGCCCAAGCGAACTCCCGAAATTCCCTCCTACCTGAAACAGTGCCTGCGCGAATCCCGGTCTTCCTCCTGAAGCAAGTCGAGCCAGGCGTGAAGCCTCCGGATGGAATATCGCTGAACCGGATCCGATGAGTGCTGCCGCTGCCAATATGGTGAGATATCCGGGAGCTGTCGCCAGCATCACCAGCCCTCCCAGAGTTAAGCCCATTCCAATGGCCAGAGAATAGGGCATAGGACGACGATCGGTGAAGCTTCCGACCAGAGGCTGTAACAGGGAGGCGGTAACTTGAAACACCAGAGTAATGATTCCGATCCGGGTGAAGCTGAGCGAATATTGCGTCTTCAATAAAGGATAAATCGCAGGCAGGAGCGCCTGGATGATATCGTTGATCATGTGAGAAACGCTCAGGGCAACCAACACCGCGATTGCAGCATCTTTCTGTGTTGGCTCCCTTTGCGACATCGGGGAAGCTTCAATGACACAAACACTTCTGCAATCTCAAATTACTCCGGCAATTCCAAGCAGTACAGATGACAGACGAGCTGTATCTTGACCCTTCAACGAAAAATCTATAGGGTAGTCCTCAACCTGTTGAACCATCGAAGCCTATGAAAACTTTTAAGACAACAATGCCCTTCTTATTGGCAAGCATCAGTCTTGTTCTTTCGGCATACCTTTTCTTCAATCGACCGGTAGCTCCTCTTGGCTCCAGTGAAGCAGCCGTCACCTTTGATACTTCTGATCCGACCATCAATGTTGCGGAATTAAAAAATGAAATTCTAAAACTGGCGGATGACCTTCATGTCCTGAAAGAGTCCCTTGGGCAAATTGAATCGCCTGCTGACGAAAATCAGGATTCAGAGGACTCCGGCGAGGAAGCGCCCAGGGCCTTCACTTCCGTAAGTCAACGTCTTCAGACCCTGGAAAGCCAACTCGCAGGTCTCCAATCAAATTACAATGGCATCTCTATTGAGGGAGCATCAGAAGAAAGAGAAATAATCTTCGCTTCCGAGGAAGGAGCAATCAAGGCGGACGAATATTTTGAGGCAGGGAAATTCACCATCGCCGCTGAGGGTTATATGACTTACTACCGCAACCACCTCGATGATCCTGATGCGCGCAGTGTTCTTGAGCGCGCACGCAGGTCATACGGCAAGGCTGGTTACAAGGATATGGCGCTTTATCTCCAGGAAGAATTGTTGGAATTTTTCCCGGAGCATCGCGCGAAGGATTTGGAGACTTTGGCGACGATGCACAAGGAGGAGGGTAACTACGACGAGGCCGTAAAATACTCCGCGGAAGCTGCAGACCTGATGACGAATCCTCAGGAAAAACTGTGGACACGTCTTTACTGGGCCTGGTACAACGAATTGCAGGGCGGTCCCAATGCAGGACTCGACGCCTATCGCCAGGTTCAGCAGGAAATCGCTGACGCCGGCTTTGACGATCACGCTCTCAACAATCGCGCTCAGGAAAAAATCGACCGACTCCTGAAGCAATTGAACAACAAGAAGCAGCGATCAGCAGTAATCTCTTCTTCAAACTGAAAAGGGATCGTATCCAGTTTTCCTCCTGTTTGCGGGACTGCTGTCCACTGGCATTGCTCAAGTATCAACTCTACATTCTCATTATGAACCCGACGAAACCCGAATCCAAGTCACCGCTGAACCGACGTAATTTTATCCGATCAGCCGCCGCAATCGGAGCTGGTGCGCTTGCCTCGAACGCAGCGACCGTAAGAGCTGCTACCAACAAGAACAGTCGCCTCCGCATTTTCCAAATCGGCACCGGTAACATTGGTGGAATGCAGCGAAAAGGACTCAAGGGTCATCCTATGGTAGAATTCGCAGGGTTTTGCGATGTGGACGAGACCATGTTCTCGCGAATCGAGGACTACCATGGTGATCCCTGGACCGTGACCGACTACCGCGAAGGCTTTGCCAACAAGTCCGGCGATTTTGATGCCGTCATCGTCGACACTCCGGATTTCCATCACTGCCCCATGATGACTACAGCCCTCAGTCATGGGAAACACGTTTACGGACAAAAGCCACTGGTCCATCAATTGTCTGAACTGAAAACAATTCGTGACGCCATTGCCGCCCAACCCAAACTGTTCACCCAGATGGGAAACCAGAGAGCATGCACGACGGGACGAATGCAAGCCGTCGAGTTACTGAAATCGAATAAACTGGGACGCCCAGTAGAAGCACACATCTGGACCGGTGGAATGAGCCGCGGACAATATTTCGTCGACCCGTGGAGCCCAATCACCGCTGGACAGCCGGTTCCGGACACAATGCACTGGGATCTGTGGAACGGACCACTCACCGAAGCGCTTCCCTACAGCGAAGATCTGCACCCGAGACGTTGGCGTTCTTACTGGAACACCGGTGGAGGAATGCTGGCGGACTGGGGATGTCATCTCATCGACATTCTCTATTTTGCCTATGACCTTCCCTCTCCGGAAGCAGTGCAAACCAACACGATGAAACCGTCGAATGATTGTCACTCCGGATATAACATGTCGACAATCACTTATCCCGGAGGCGACAAATTCGCCCGTGATAAATTTGTTCTGCACTACAACGACAGCAACATCCGGCCATCATTCTCATCGCTGGGACTGCCGGTTTCAAAAATCACCTCGACCTGCACCATGATCGTCTGTGAGGAAGGCGCCTTGCTCCTGCAGCCAGGTGGTGAAATGGAAATCTACAGAAAAGGGAAACTGGTAGAGAATGAACCCCTTGCTGAAGTAGCCCCCCGGAATCACTGGAAGGACTGGGCGGATTGCTGTCTCGGAGATGTTAAACCACTTTGGACTCAGTTCGACATCGGTTCACGGATTACAGAACCTGCCCTTCTCGCTACCAAAGCGACTCGATTCCCGGCGCAGGAACTGCAATGGGATGGCGAAGCTTACCGCTTCCGAAACCATGAAGAAGCGAACAAAACGATTCTTTCCCGAACCTATCGTGAAGGGTTTGCTCCTCCAAAAATCGGCTAGATAATTCTAATCACCTCAAGGTGCGGCAAGGTCCCGGAAAACGATAATCGAAGGATTACCGACGGGTGTGTAGTGCCCGGTAAATTCCAGTTTGCCTGAACCTTTATTCACTTTGAACACTGCGATATTGTCGGCTCGCTGATTGCAGGAATAGAAGAACTCCCCGGTCGGATCGAAATTGAAACTGCGTGGGTAATTTCCGCGCGTCCACTCTTCTCCGATAAAGGTAAGGTCTCCCTTATCGCCGACGGAAAAGATACCAATGCTGTCATGGAGACGATTCCCCGTATAAACAAATTTTCCATCGGAGGAAATCATGATCCCGGAACAAAAGTTACTCCCGGCATATCCCGGTGGAAGGCTCGAAATGCTTTGCCCTTCCTTAAGTATTCCCGCTTTTGAATCGTAGTCGAACCGAACAACTGTCGAACCTTCCTCCTGCAAAGAATACAGCCACTTACCTTCCGGATGAAAAGCGAAGTGTCTCGGCCCGTCTCCGGGAGGAAGCGAAACCGAATGCGGAGTATTTGGCGAAAGCTTTCCTTTCTCACCATCAAATCGCCAGACAAAGATTTTGTCGAGTCCCAGATCAACGTGCAGGACAAAGCGCCCCGACGGATCCGACTCGATCATATGTGCGTGAACTTGATCGTGTCCACTGAAGGCGAAACTTCCGGGAGGTGCATTGGTCGCTTCCGTCGGCCCCACCGTTCCTGAATCCTGTTTCACATCTGAAGCTTCGTTCAAACTTCCATCCTTCTGAATCGGAAGCACCGCAACAGAGCCGCCGAAGTAGTTCGCTACGAGAACAAACTTTCCGGAAGGATGAATACTGAGATGGGCCGGCCCCTTTCCTCCGGAACTTACCGTGTTGAGCAGGGACAACTCACCGTTGTCTGGATTCACCGAAAACGCGCTCACAGATCCGGCTTCGTTCTCACCGATCCGTTCAGTTTCGTTTGCTGAATAGAGGAACGTTCTCTCTTCATTGAATACCAAAGCGCTCGGGCTTGTGCCCATCCTGTGGACACCGGCGGGAGTCATCGCGCCAGTCTCCCGGTCCACTCGAAACAGATGAATCCCCTTTCCATTTCCGGGCGGAAGGTCCACTTGAGTATCACGCATATTCTTCAGTGGCGAAGTGTAAGTTCCAACATAAGCCATCAGCGGCTTGTCTTTGTCCTCTGCAAAAACAGGGGCGCCGCTTCCGATGCATACCCAGGCAGCGATTAACGTCGTAAGGAAGACTCTCAATTCGATAGGTCCGATCATATTTCTATTAAACATCATTCAGTTATTCTTTGTTTACCGGGATTTTCATACCAGAAAACTCCGAGTCCGTCGCTCTCTTCACAAGTAAGAAGGTCAAGGTCTCCATCATTATCCAGATCAATCAGCTCAATTCGGTCAAATTTGGCCCCTTTGGATCCTGATATATCAATCGCACTGACTGATTGATCAGCTGCCGTTTGAAAAGGGAAACGAAATGCTCCTGAGAGCCCTCCACCTGCATGTTCGCAAGTCGCGACGACGCTCAGCTTGCCGTCACCATCCAGATCAACGATCCTTACAGAATTGCTCTCACCAAATGCGGAGCGATTATCGATAGGGCTGCCGCTCACCTCTTTCCAATCGGTCCGAAAGGGCAAGGATGGAGGTTGAAAGAGGAACCCGAAATCATTCGGTGCAATCGCTGCAGCAATATCCAACTTCCCGTCTCCGTTTAGATCCGCCAGATCTATAAACCTGACTTCTCTTCCTGCGAACCCCAGAAGAACAGGGGCCGCTATCCAGGGCTCCCGATTGAGATGGCTCATTGTATAGACTCCTGACTTGGCACCCTTCCGATCAGAATACGTAATCTCCCGATGCCCATCACCATCGATATCGAGATCGCGAATACTCATAATGGAAGACGCCGTTGCCAGCTTTTCCCATTTCCATCTTTTTAAATCCCGGGCCCGGTTGTGCCCCGGATTAATGAGCCAACCGACCGCCCCATGCTCTCCCTTAGAGCCGGTGATGAGATCAGTGTCCCCATCTCTATCAACGTCGAACGCCAGAAGACACATCCAGTCGCTCATCTTTTCGGTGCAGGGAATTGCCTCGGTCTTCCATTCTTTTGAAATTAAAAACTCCTGAGGACTCGCCGGTGCCCAGTGGACGAAAACAGTTTCCGTAGTTCCTTCGCAGGCAGAAATCACATCCACCCTCGCATCACCATCAAGATCTGCAAAGATTGCATCTGTCGCCCCTTTTACCCTACCAACACTCACGGAGGGCCATAGCGCTTTTGCCTTATCCTTTCCCGGATTCAAGCATACCCGTATCGTATCGCCATCTTCCCAGGCGGTCACAATATCTGGCCTTCCATCGCGATTCAGATCTGAAATACGAACGCTGTCCGCGCCTTTCTTTCCCAAATCCGGATCGGAAGCATCAATGGTATGGCGCTTCCACGGCTTCGTTCCGTCGGTGCTCGGCGGAAGGACCGTAGTACCCACGACCAGAATCGGCAGGATCCATTTCATGTGGGGAAGGTGTCACCTACAATCGACTCTGCCAATCGAATAGGTAACCGGATTTCCTTACCATTCTTCCCGGTCCACCCCACCGTCGCAGGCTAGGCGGAATCCGAAAACTCTTTCAATTTTCTATCCAGAAAGAATGGCAAAAAGGGAAAAAAGGCGCACACAAAAACGATAAGGCACCACTTAAATGACAAGCGACTCCGCACCAGTGCCACAAACAACAATACGCACAATGCGACGAACAGAAATCCATGCCCCATCCCCACGATCCGAACAGCCATCGGCATACCGGCAAGATATTTCAAAGGCATCGCGATGCCCAAGAGAATCAGGTAGGAAACACCGTCAAGCAGTGAAGCCAGTCGAAGTCGGTCGATGAGCTTGGTTTTCAGATTCACAATCCGGGAGAGTATTCTCCTGACGCCGGATTTCAAGTTGCGACTCGCAATTTCAAAAGGAGATTCCAAATATGTTTGCAGGGAGAAAATTAATGCTGGCGATCTCTATCCTCCATAGCCGTGGCTACGGGAATCTGAGACTGAAAGCGGGAATGTCCCCCAGTGGATGCCATTGGCGCTATCACCTGAAAGTCCCGGGTTGTTCTGTTTCGGAGGCAAAGGGATCGCTTACGAACCAGGAAAGCTTCAACTGGGGCGATACCGACGAATCTTCACCGGAGGATCTCGCGGATTCAATGGTATCGAATTTCCCAGAGCTACTTGCCGCAGCTAAAGGTTTTGACCCCGCATATTCAAAATGGATCACTATGATTATTGAGGAAAGCCAGCCGGAAGGGCTCTTCATCGAATACTGGGACTCCTACGACGGCGAATGTGACCATGTCAGGCTGATCAATTGCGGGAAAGACGATCAGAAGTATTCCCATGCGCCAGCAGAGTCCTGAAGACACTTGCTACTTTCCCTGAGGAGGAATGTTTTCCATTCCTTTGAGTTCAACGAACTCATGACGAAGCCCTTTTTTGTCCCCCACATTCCAAAGCCGGAACCCCATTGGGCGCTTATCGAAGTTCTTGCTGGTAGTCTCACCATTCACCAGAAGGATACCCTTGTATTCGTGGCTGATCTGTTTGTGAGTGTGTCCCGCCAAAAAGCCAACCACTCCATTCTCTTCACACAATGTCAGGATTTCCTTCCTCTTCTTTAGAGGGAGATTGTAGTAATTCTCCTCTTCATCGGGGGCTTTCGTAAAGAGCGGATAATGGACCACGACAAATACAGGAGATCCTTTTGCTTTTGCTGCTTCCAGAGAAGCTCTAAACCATTCGTCGTGTTTCTCAGATTCCCCTTCAACTTCTGATTTCCACAACTGGGTGTTTGCGATAAGGACCGTGTATCCCTTGTGTTCAACCGCATAGTAATCCTCCCCCACCGTTTCGCGGTATTTATTGAGCGAGGCAGGCGTCGGCTCATTCCCGACATCGTGATTTCCGGCAGCACAATAACAGGGCAAAGTAAATCCTGCGCGAATCGCGTTGAAGTCCTTGTAAGATTTCTCGTTGGCAGTTTGAACCAGGTCTCCGCAAATGACGACAAAATCAGTCTCCATGGCGTTGATCTGTTCTACCGCCTGTTTGAAAGTCGCGACATCGTGTTCATAACCGCCCATACCGAGCTGGGTATCACACATTTGCACGAAGGAAAATGCTTCAGATTTCTTTGATTCAGAATCCTGCCCAATCACTAAAACAGCAAACAAAAATGCAAGAACGGTCACCGTGCAAACTGCCGGCAAATAGCTTCGGAATACTGACATCACAGAAAGTCTACTAAGCGATCAATTCCGGGATAGGTTTCCCGCTGCTCACAATCGGAGTGGGCCGGCCATTAAAATCGTCGATCGTAATTTTGGCCGAATCGATCCCCAGATGATGATAGATCGTCGACAGGAAATCTCCGGGACCACAGGGTCGCTCCACGACATCTTCGCCCCTCTTGTCACTCGCCCCGATAACTCCTCCCGTTTGCATTCCTCCTCCGGCCCAGATATTGGAAAAAGCCCTGGGCCAATGATCCCGGCCCGGTTGCAAAGTTCCGGCTGCTGCACTGGCATCACCAGCACCCGTGCTGCGACCATACTTGATCTTCGGCGTCCGTCCGAATTCACCGGTCACCACAACAAGAACCCGCTGATCGAGCCCTCTAGCATAAACGTCTTCAATCAAAGCGGAAACCGCCTGATCGTAATTCGGCATCCGAAAACGCAGAGCATCGAACTGATGTTGATTCACCGCATGATCATCCCAGTTCCGGACGCGCCCGCAAAGCGGTCCACTCAATGTGCTGGTCACAATATCGACACCCGACTCCACAAGGCGACGTGCAAGGAGGAGTTGCTGCCCCCATTGGTTCCGGCCGTATCGGTCACGGGTCACCTTGTCCTCTTTGCCGAGGTCAAAAGCATCGCGGGTTTGCGAATTGGTTAGGAGCGTCATCGCTTGTTGCTCAAATTCATCAAGAGCACCCAATTCGTTTTCCTGATCAAAGGCGCGCTCCATTTTATCGAGACTCTTTCGGAGAGCAAGCCTCTCACTGAGACGTCTTGTCTCCGCAGGATCAGAAAGCCCGATATTTGGAACCTTAAAATTCGGACGGCTCGGATCATCCGTGACCGAAAAAGGAGAGTAAGCATTACCCAGGTAAGCAGGCCCGCTGTAATTCGCCGGAGTTGGATTCACCCCCACATAATTCGGAAGCGGGTTGGTTCTGGCCTCCCCTTTCGAGCGAAGATAATTTGCGACGGACATCCAATCGGGAAGCCGAGGTTTCGGCTTGTCCCTCGTATCCGAGTCACCGGAGAACATCTGCATGGAACCAGCGGGATGGCCTCCTGCGGTCTGATTCATGGAACGCACGATATTAAATTTGTCCGCGATCTTTGCCTGAAGAGGCATCAGCTCAGTAATGCGTGTTCCGGGGACTTTGGTTCCAATCGTTTTAAAAGGCCCCCGGTATTCACTTCCGATCTCCGGCTTGGGATCGTAGGAATCCACATGAGAAAGCCCGCCCGGCAACCATACCATAATGACTGCGGTACGTTCATTCTTGGGCTTTTTCGCGTTTTCAGCCTGGAGTCGCATCAGCCCGGGCAATCCAAGTGAGGCAAAACCGGTCAGTCCGATTTGCATAAATCCACGCCGACCAAAAGGTCCGGCACAGCGCTCGAAAGCGGAGGAAGAATCGAATGAATTCATAATTTTAAATAGGATAACTTAGTTACTTCCAAATGCAGCGAGTTCTTTTCCGCTGGCACCATCCCAGACCCGAAGAAAACTGTCTTCACCGCCACCAATAATTGTTGCTCCGTCTGGTGTGCTCGCAGCTGCCTGCATAAAGTCGGGGAGCTTGGCAATTGATCGAACCTGGCTTCCGCTGTCCCGAACAATCCGAATTAGATTGTCACCGGCGGAAGTCACCATTTGATCCGTAGCCCCGATGAACTGCACAGAAGTGACCTCCTTCGTCCAGCCTTCGATTTTCTTCTTCCGTTCCCCAATAAGCATATCCCACGAGTTCACGACTCCGTCAGCGCCCGCTGTTGCCAGGACCCTTCCATCAGACCGAAAAGAGACTCCCGTCACATGATGGGTATGCCCTTCGAACAGATTCACTTCCTTTCCACTGGCGACATCAACAACCCGGGCAATCTTATCCGTAGCGCCGGATGCCAGAAGTTTCCCGTCGGGGGAAAAGTCGAGACTGACGACGGTATCGTCGTGGCGATCTATCCAGCTTGCTTTCACCTTGCCGCTTGCCACCTCGAAAAGAATCACATCTCCAGAGCGGGAAACATCACCACCTCCAGTTGCCAAAGTTTTCCCATCGGGACTGAACGTGAGTGCATTCACTCGATCCGCAAAGAGGGTCAGGTCCTTCTCCCCTCCGATTACTTTCTCAAGCTTCCAGGAAGACGCCCCCCTTGGGGAAATATATGTGGAGTTGGAAAGACATGCAGCAAAGCCATTCGGGGACGCTCCGCTGATGCTCGCTCCTGTGGTCACCACTCCTTGAGCTCCTCCAAGCGCAAGGCCTGTTGAAGTGCCCCAGATGTTCATTGACCCATCCGTAAAAACCGCAGCGACTTCTTTGTTATCCTCAGAGAAAGCCAGGGACAAAGGTCTCACCCCTGCGCTCGTCAGAGACTTATTGGCTTCCGCCAGATCCGTGGTGGCTTTCGCCTGTATTTTCTTGGACTCCTCACCAGCTGCCTTTGCCGCTGCAATCTCTTTTAAATTCTCCTGCTTCGTTCCGTTGATCCGCTTCACCTGCGTTTCCGCATCCGTGATATTGGTTTTTGCCGCGGCAACCGCTGCGCCCGCAGACTTCTCAGCAATCTTCGCTGTGATCAATTTGTCCTGCGCATCTTTGAGGGCCTTCTCCATTGCCGCGTCGGCTTTCCCATCGGGAGCTTTGGCAATCACCGCGGCTGCTTCATCTACCTTTTTCTGCGCCGCTGCTGTTGCATCCTTTGCCGGCTGAACGGCTTTTTCCGCAGCGGGAAGCTTCTTAGTCATCGCAACTTTATCGTCGTTGGTCTTTTTCAAGAGATCGTCCAGCCCCTTGTTCTTTGCCGTAACTGCGGTCTCCACCGATTTTTGATGAGCCTGCTCCAGAACCTGCCTGGCAATCATCCAATTCAAATCAGCAACCTTTTGTTTGGCACTGACACTTCCCCGCAATTCAAAGGTCTGTTTAGCGGTAGCCGTATCCCAAAGCCGGACGATGCTGTCAGTACCCCCGGTTGCGAGAGTCTTTCCATCAGAGGAAAGGCTCATACTGACAATCCCTGCACGAGGAATTTCTTTCGCAACTTTTCCATCAGCCAGATTCCAAATGCGAACCTTGCTGTCATCCCCTGCTGAAATGATCTGATTTCCCCCTGCAGCCAACAAGGTAATGGTCCCGGTTGATCCCTTGAGCTCGGAGGGAACTGAAAATCGCAATGTGCCTGCAGCCGGAACGGTCCACAGGCGAATCACCTTGTCCTCACCCGCAGTTGCCACTGCTTTTCCGTCCGCAGTCCAAACCATCGTCCTCACTGCCACTTTTCGGGCCTGGGTCTCTTTGGCCTTCGCTGCATTGAGAACCTTCTCCGCAGCAAGCTTTTTGGTTTGAGCAGCTTTTACCGCCGCCACAGCTTTCGTTGATGCTTGAGTCAAAGCGACGAGCTTTTGATTTCCCTCCGCCAGTTGCTTCTGCATGTCAGGGTTGGCCGCCTGCGCCAACTTCGCTTTGATTTCGGCCAGGGATTTATCAGCTAGAGATTTATCTGATGCTGTCTTTTTCACCGCCTCCTTAGATGCATTTTCTGCTTTAACTGCCGATTGCAGAACTCCGATTGCAGCAGTGATCTCTTTCCTCGAAGCAGCATCGGGGAAATCCTGCGATACGCGAAGTTTCCCACTGGCAAGATCCCAAACGCTCAACTTCCAGCCCTCTTCAAACACCGCTGCCAGGGTAGCATCCGGGGAAAGGCTCAACAATTTTGCACCTTTGGGAGCAACTGTATCGATCTTCCGAATCAACTTTCCGTCCGCCGCATTCAACACGATCAATGCACCGGACTTGTCTGCCGATACAATCCTGCTCCCATCTCTGGATATCACTGAAATTTGAGCTGCCAAACTTGCGTCTCCCTTTCGAAGGACGGCCTTACCCGTTTCCTTCTTCCAGATCTTCACCTCACGATATCCGCCCGAAGCCAAACGACTCCCATCCGGGCTGAATGCCAATGAATGAACCAGGGCCTTGTGAGCGCCTGTCTTTTCTGCGCTGTCCACTATCTGCGTCACAAACTCCCGCGTCGCGAGATCGTAAACAAAAATTTGATTTGAACGGCCACAAGCAGCGAATCGTCCATCCTCTGTCATTGCGAGTGAGTAAATCGGATGAACCCCCGGAGCGAGAGGATGCCAGACCACTTTTCTCTCTTCCCGAACTGAGGATTTCGCCCCCTGATCAATCCACTTCTTTAAGGTCACCAACTCAGTTTTGGTCAAATCCACTGCATCTGATTTGTTATTCTTTGGAGGCATCTCCAAATCAAACTCATGTTCCGATGCTTCTACAATCAGACTCTCAGCGCTCTTTCCGGGAATGATGGATGGACCTGAGTCTCCGCCTTTTTTCATCAACTCCGGTGTCTCCATGTTGAGCCCGGCCTTGGTCGTCGTCTTGTTGTGACAGGATATACAGTTTGTCTTCAGGAACGGATAAATGTCCTGATAAAAATCAGGCTCTTCCGGTGAAGCGTAAACACTCCCGACGACCAAAGCAGCAAATGCTGCGACGCACTGTCTAATACCAAACATCATTTCTTCGCGGCAACCGCAGCAGGTTTCTTTTCCTCGGGAGTTGCAGGCTTCACCGAAATCCGAATCGGCTCTGACACTACAATATCGACAATATCCTTCGGAGCTGCCGCTGCCGTAACGGTCTTCATCTTCTTCACCGCTTTCGCCATTTCAGCATCGGCTGCCTTCTTTTTGTCCGCTGCAATTTTGGCAGCGTTAGCTGAATCAGATTTCTTGTCCGTTGGAGCACTCGAAGCGACCGCGGCCAGTTTTTTTGCTTCCGCAGCGATTGCCGCAGCTTCAGCCTCAGCTTTTTTCTTTTCCGCTTCAGCTGCTTTCACCGCATCCGGATTGTAACGATACTTGGTCACCGCGCCCCCGTAGAACGCGATGGTATACTCGCCGGGCTTTACTTTCAGCGCCGCCAAATCCAAAACCGCTTCGTGTGATTCGGCCTTCAGGGGAATATCGACACCCGTCACTTTTTCAAATCCGGTTCCGTAGGCTTTCAGCTTCACCGAAGTTCCGGAAAATTCCTCCCGCCAGGTAACCTTCAAGGGGATTTTCAAGGTCTCGCCCTCTTTGGCTTCCCATACTTTGTTCTCAGTCGCCGCAATACTTAACGATGCTTTTTCTGAATCGGTTACAGAAACCGGAAAACTGGAGACAAGTCGCGGACTCGGGATTTCCTGTTTGGCGTCCTTTACCGGCCATTCCATGGTCGCTAGATGACAGGGTCGAACGACTTCCTCTTCATTGATTGTCGCTGTGCCGAACATCTTCGCCAGGGATACCGCATTCTTCGCCGACTCATCCGCTGTGACAATAACGTGCCCCACGTTTTTTCCCTTTGGAATCTTCAATCCGCTGGACCTCACTCCCGCTGGCAAACCTTCCATCTTCAATTCAATCTCGCCATCGAATCCATCTCTGCGGACGACTGCGACTTCAAGAACCATGGAAGCACCGGCACGAAGCGCGACAGGTTTGGAAAAGGCTGCCCGGTCTCCGTTTCGGAGAGTCATGTGAACCGCCCAGGTGGACAAAGCAAAGTCTGGAGCCGGTTTGCGAACCAAGAGCCTGTATGTATTCGCCGGATCATTGCGAGTTCCCCCAAACAAATCCCGGACCTGAATCCGGTAAACGCCGTCCTCTTTAATTTCGACCTTGCCCAAAACATCAGGCGAACCCGCATCGTAAGGAGGCCCGTCATAGGAGTATCCATTACTGGAAACTTTCATCGGACTCTTGATGTCATAAAGCTCGGCAACATCGGACAGAACTTCTTTCCCGTCCGTTACTGTAACTTTCTGAACCAACACAAAAGGATCCGTGGGAAGACCAAGCCGTTCTGAAGCGACTTCCACCCACCATTCCTCCCCTTTTTTTGCATCGAACTCAAAAGTGTCGACATCGGCAGCCGGGAAAAAGCTACCGGCAAGATCAGCCGGGAGTTTCACTTTGTTTGCTTCGGCATGCTGATTGTTTGGTTCCGCTTCCTCAGCAGTCGGGTAGGCAGGAATCCCTTCCGGTGGCCAGGACATCGAACTGACAGTCAGCGTTGCAGGATGGAGCGGAGCCGGATCATTCGCTGCCACTTCTTGAAAAACGAGTCTGTAGAAATGGCGGTTGCTTCCCTGAAAGGTCAGGTCATTCACCTTGATCAAATACTTCCCGTCCTCTTCCGGGGTGAAATCGACGACTCCTCCGGTTCGATTCACCAGGAGATCCCGCCCTTGAGCATCCGCGATGATCACAACCGGAGTGAGTTTTGAATCAATCCCGACGGCTGCGCATTCAACGACCACACGCTGTCCCTTTTTCGCATCAAAGGAATAGTAATCGATTGAGCGCTGCGTCATCACCGCATTGCAAACCGTGTTCGCTAAAACGGGCATTGCTTTCCCAATCGAATCGCAAGGCTCTGTGCGAGTCACCTCCGCCATTTTTCCAACGGTAAAAGCTCTCGGCGACGAGACGCCAAGACGCGAAACCAAACGCACGTCATGAATTCCAAGAGGTGCATCCGCAGCAATCTTCACCAGAAATTTGTTTTCGACCATCTTCCCGTCTTTATCTTTTACCGGAGTGGCGGAGAGCTTCGGCGACGAGAACATCAGCTTGGAAATATCCTCTGCGTTCTGACTGGTGATCGTGACTTCCAACTCCGATCCCGTCTGTCCTCCCATAGGCATAACGGTCATCAGGCGGGGTGCCGGCAAACCAACCAACTGGCCGAAAGACAATGCAGGTAAGCAGGCGATTGCTGCAGCAAAAAGGAATATTCGCGTGAACTTGTGAATCATTGGATCAGTGGTTGTATAGAAATTCCTTTGTATTCATGATTGCCCATATCAGGTCTTCGTAGCCCTGACGCTTGGCCAATTGAGGATTGACGGGCTTATCGTTGGTGTCAGTGCGGGGCTTCACCAGATGACCTTTGGCAATCGTCATTTCTTCTGCCGTCGGTTCCCGTGAGAACGCCGTCAGATAAATATCGCGAATCCCGACTTCGTCTTTCGCTTCGGGTTTGGAAAGGACATCAGCCTGCCCGCCGGCCTTCGTTAATTTCCCCTTCACATCAGACGAATTCATCAGGTGAAGACTCTGCGCGAGGCTGGAAGACTGCACCCTCTCACATTCACAAACACTGGCTCCCTCCGGGCGACCGAAGACTTTGAGAAATGGAGATGAATTGTAACTGTTGTCAGGAAGAGAAATTGCCCGGGTTCCGGAAGGGAGGTTTGCAAAATCAGTTTTCGCACCGGTCAGCATATCCACAGCATCCAGCAGCACTTCCGCCTGCATTCGCTTTGGATAGTAGTGTGAGAAATTCTGACGATCGACGGCATTGTGCTCGTTCGGGAAAGCGCTCAGCTGATAGGTGTTGCTCGAAGTGATCACCGTGATGATTTCTTTGAGATCAAATCCGTTTTCGACAAAATGCATCGCCAGAGCATCCAGCAATTCAGGGTTCGTTGCCGGGTTTGTGTCCCGGATATCATCCTCAGGCTCCACCAGACCGCGTTTAAAGAAGTGCTTCCAGTAGCGGTTGACGAGTGCTTTTGCGAAAAACGGGTTATCCTTTTCACTCATCCAGTCAGCGAGTCGAAGTCGGGGATCATCATCCGGCGGAATCTCCAAAGCTTCCTGGCCAAGTGCTGCCGGAGTGACCGGTGCCAGAGTCTTTTTGTTTTCAAGTTTGGCGACACCCCGTTTGTGAAAGATTAAATCTTCACCGGCAATAGGAGTAGGCTTCCTTCCCACCTGACTGAAAAATGCAGCGAAGGAGTAGTAATCGTGCTGACTCCATTTTTCGAAGGGATGGTGATGGCACTGTGCACACTGCATTCGGACCCCGAGAAACAGCTGGGCCACATCCTCGAGTTGCTGATTGGGTTCCTTGACCCTTTTGTACCAGGCGACTGCAGGATTCGCGACAATCGTTCCTGTTGCTCCGAGTATTTGGCGGACCATTTCGTCGTAAGGCTTGTTCGCCAGCATCCCGTCACGAACCCATGAATGAAAAGCAAAGTTGGCGACAATGTCAGCCTTGCTTTCCCTCTGGTTCTTCAAAAGGGCCGTCCACTTGTTAGCAAAATAATCTGCGTAATCCGGGCTGCTGAGCAGCGTTTCGATGGCGAGTTCACGCTTCAGCGGATCCTTGCTCGCGAGAAACTCAGCCGACTCTTCTTTCGTGGGTAGCCGCCCGCCGATATCCAGCGAAACCCGTCGAAGAAAGGTAGCATCGTCGCACACGGGGGATGGAGGAACTCCGATCGCCTTGAGATTCGAAAAAACCAATTCGTCGATAAAATTCTTCGATGGCGGCAGCGACTCAACTGGAGCACCCAGAGGAATCGAAATATTCGACACGGAAACCTTTCCGGCATACCGAACCATTACCGCAACATTCCCCGGAACATCCAAAACCTTCACAAGCCCCTCATCATCAGTCTCGGCCATGCTCTTGTCGTTCGGTTCGAAAAGTGCCATCTCAGTCACGTCCTCCGAACTTCCGTCCGAAAAGTGAGCAATGACTTTCAAGGGCTGCTCCGTATTCACCTCCATCGACATCCGCTGTGGCTTTACCTCGAGCGATGTCAGTTTACCATCCGACTCATTCTCATAAACCATTCCCTCTTTGATCCACTGAACCAGCTTATTGTAGTTCTTCGAGCCGGGTTCCAGACGGACACCACCACCATGAGGCACAATGTTGGCCGCCTTCAATACGAGAAGGCTTTGATCAGGGGCCGGCGCAAAAACACGACGCCCTTTTCCTTCTTTAACGATATGTTCGTAGTCCTCCTGCGTCTCGAATCCGAGCAGCGAAAGCACAAATCCCCGCTGCCCGGTCACGGCCTTGGCATGGCATGCACCTGTGTTGCAGTCCGCCTTTGTAAGGATGGGAACAATATCGTGAACGAAGCTCAGAGGTCGTTTCTCTTCCGACGCAAAACTGTCAGATGGTATGCACCAAACGAGAATTGCTGCCGCTGCAATAACATCAAACGGTCTAAATTTGGAGATCATAAGGGACTGGGCGAAGTGACTTTAAAAAACAGACTGGGAACCCCGAAAATTTCAAAAAAGCGGTAAACCTTCGAACAATGCTTGCACGCTATTGGCAATCCGCCTGTCGGGCAATTTCCCGCATCGCGCTATGTTCCACGCCACCTTTTGGCACGCTCTTTCGGAAGTGAAAACCCGCTATGCGGATTTAGATTCAATCCGTCCTGATCCAATTATGAAAATCGAGCCGGATCGATTCTCGAATCCGACGTCTCTTCCTCAAGCAAACTTTTGACAATCCGAGCCGTTACCGGCGCCAAACTCAAGCCCAACATCGAATGTCCAGATGCGACGATGGCATTTTCAAACCGCGGAACTTTTCCAATGTATGGAAGCCCGTCCGGAGAGCACGGTCGCAGGCCTGACCACGGTTCCAGCCCGGAAAACTCGTCCTGAGTAAAGGCTGGAAAGAATCGACAAAAAGACTCTACAATTCCTTCAAGCCGGATCCTGTCGATACTAAGGTCGTTGCCACAAATCTCCATGGTTCCCGCGACACGCAGGGTATCGCCCATGGGAGTCACCGCCACCCGGCCCTCCTTTAGTAGAGAACACAATTGCGGTAGCTGAGTGGGATTCTTCAGGGTAAAGGAATACCCCTTCCCACCCTGCATCGGCAGAGAGAGCCCCAACTTCGCTGACAAATCCGGGCTCCAGGCACCCCCCGCAATCACAAAATGATCAGCGGCAATGCGGTCATCATCAGAAAGCACGCCGTGAGAAATTCGACCATCCTGAGTTTGAAAGGAGGACACCTCTCCATTTCTGATCTCCCCTCCGTGAGACTCAATTCCTCTTCTCAGAGCCAAAAGGAATTTTTCTGAATCCAAATGAGCATCCCGGGGAAACCACACACCTCCGATTGCATTCATCTCCACATCAGGATCCAATTCCCGAAGTCTCTCCGGACCACAAACTTCCGCAGCGATCCCCAGCCGTTTTGCCGCCTCCGCAACTTCCGTTTCATCCTCCAGACCACCGGCACTCTGACAGAGCATCAACAGCCCTTTTTCCACCAGTTCAAAATCCAGCTCTTCCGACAGTCCTTCAAAAAGACTCCGGCTCTCGAAACTTAAATCCTTCAAAAGCCCCTGACTGTTCTCAACATGCTTTCGAGTCGAATGCTTGAGAAACTGCCAACACCACTTCCACAGTTTTAAATCCAAACGCGGGCGCAGGTAAAATGGGCTGCGCCGATTCAGCATCCACTTCAAGCCCTGCGTCACCACTCCGGGAGCAGCCAGCGGAATAAAATGGCTCGGCACGATCATACCTGCGTTCCTGTTCGAACAGGTTTCACTCATCGACGGATCACGGTCAACGATCACGACATGGTAACCCGCCTTTGCCAGAAAATATCCCGAGCAAAGACCAATAACGCCACCGCCAACGATGAGAACTTTTTGAGAATCCTGCATCAGTCAGCAGACCCGGACCAGTTCACCCACCAGTCCCGGAAAAGCTGCCACTGCGCTTTGAGAAAAGCAGCCTGGCTTGGGCTGAGTTGATCACTCGAATTGATCTGATGTTCGTAGGCCGTGTGACCTTCCAGAACCATGAGAGCTTTGTAGTAAAGGACGAGATCCGGACCTTCATCCAACAATGACAAAATTCGTAAAGCTTCCCCCAATTCCCAGGCATATCGTCGCGCTTCGACATCACCGGATGCAGCGCGCTCACATAATTCCACATATCGAAGCACCTCTTTCGGGAGAGCATTGCCGACGCCGGTAATCGCGCCTTTGGCACCACAGCGAACGAAACCGTGAAACACTTGAGTATCGACTCCCACCATCAAGGTCAGATCCGAATCTCCACTCGTGATGTGCTCGGCTGCATAAGTGAGAGAATCCGCCCCGCCGAATTCCTTGAATCCAACCAGATTTTTGTGATCTTTTCGCAAATCAAAAAACAGATCGGCTTTCGTTTCGAAGCCGTAATAGGGACTGTTATAGATCACAGCCGGAAGATCAACGCCTCCCTCTAACACAGCGGCAAAGTGCCCCCGTTGTGCAGCGGGTGAAGTTCCCCGCGATAGGAGTCGGGGAATCACCATCAGACCAACGGCGCCACATTCTTTTCCGTGAGCAGCGTGGGAGGCAGCTCTTTCGGTGCTTTGCGCGCCCGTTCCCACAACCACAGGAACCCCTGCTTTTGAAAGTCGGCTCACCCCTTCTTTTCGCTGCTCATCACTTAGAAGCGGCCAATCGCCCATCGAGCCACAATAGACAACGGCACGCATTCCCGAATTGATCAGGCCGAGGGCAGTCTCGACAAGTGCGTCGTAGTTTGGCTCGCCGGCTTCATTACAGGGAGTCATCAGGGCCGGAATGGTTCCCTGAAAAACGGAAGGTTCAGATTGAGACATAAGATTTCTGTAGTTGTAGTTAATTGTTTTTAGGTAGCTTTGGAATCACCGCTTTTGAACGGCGGTCTCCGACGACAAAATATCCGGAAGCATTCTTTTCACCGGGATTCCCGATCCGCCACACCGCACCCGGACGAGTCGATTGCTCCTGCGTTTTTCCAGATTCAATCAGACCGTAGGATTTTGCGCCACCTTTTCCGTCCATCCAGAATAACTCGACCGGCTGACTCCTCCGATTGATGAAGGCAACTTTGAAGCTTGCCCCGTCCGGCTTGGAAGCCGGTGCATCTTCCCCGGTGATTGCCCTCCACTTCAGTGCCGAGAGCGCCTTGATGGAGGGTGCTTTCTTCCTGGCAAATTCTTTCGGACCGAGCTCGCGCAACTCTTCCAGTTTCTTCGCGTATTCGGCTGAACCTGCGAGATTGTCCCATTCGTAGGGATCCTTGGCGATATGATAGAGTTCCTCTCCTCCATCAGCATAATGAATGTATCGCCAGTCTTTTGCGCTTAATCCGTAGCTCCCGCCGTCATGAAGAAAAGTAACGGCAACACCGTCCCACTCTGCCTCTGGATTTTTAAGCAGAGGAGTCAGGCTTGTTCCGTCGACTCCTTTCCCTGAGCTGATTCCTGCCAGATCAGTCAAGGTAGGAAAAAGACTGAGCACGCTGACCGGCTGATCACAGACGCCACCCGCCTTTGTTCCTGCAGGCAAACTTGATGCAAGGTTTTTCGGCACTTTGATCATCAATGGAACTCTCGTCACAGCACGCCATCCCGTGAATTTCTGCCAGTGCTCCTTCTCACCGAGATGCCAGCCGTGATCACTCCAAAGCACGACAATCGTGTTGTCCTTGTTCGGTCCATTTTCGAGGGCATCCAAAACGCGACCAAGCATCGCATCGGCAAAATGAATCGACGCCAGATATCCCTGAATCCCTTTCTTCCATTGCTTGTTCTTTTGGATGTGCGCGAAATAGCGATTTGGTCCCCGCTTTTTCCCGGCTGGAGGAAGGTCGTCGAGATCATCGCTTTTATAGCCCCGGGGCAATTGGATATCTTCCAGAGGAAACGGCTCAAAATATTTCGCCGGTACAAACCAGGGCTCATGAGGACGGTAGATTCCACAGGCGAGAAATTGTGGCTTCTCGTGTTTTTCTCCCAGCTTCTTCGAAACCCATTCCGACACCGACCAATCGCCACCAAATTCTTCATCGGTCACATCGAGCGCTGCCCAATCTGTTTCGACATATTGCCATGGACCACCCACTGGTAAATTCACGGGCCGATTCTCCGGGTAAAAGGTCGGGGGAATTGGATTCTCTTTTTCCTTCGCCGGGAAATATTCATCCCAGGAGCGGGCATCCGTGAAGTAATGAAGCATTTTCCCCGAACCACTCGATCGATAGCCGTGATTTCGAAAGTGCTGAGGAAGAATGTCTACCTCGGGTAAAATTTCACGCATCTTCTGCTCATTCGAATACAAGCCGGAACGATGAGGCGACATCCCTGTCATGATTGCCGTTCGCGATGGATTGCATGCCGCAGCGGGACAGTGTGCATTGGTAAATAACACTCCGCTCGCCGCCATTCGATCGAGGTTTGGGGTAATAGACTGTGGATTCCCTCCGAAACATCCAATCCAATCATTCAAATCATCCATCGCGATAAACAGAATATTTGGTTTTTCCGAACCGGCATCCTGTGCGCGGGAAACAGAACCAAACCCGCAGGCAAACAGGATAGAGAAGAGGAGGTAAAAACGAGTCATAATTCAGTGTTCGAAGAAGTGATACCAAAGGCAAAAGGAGTCGTCGGGTCGATGATTAAAATGGCCTCAGCTGTCACAAAAGCGGATCCAGTCACAGTGGGAATTGCTCCTCCGTCCGTATGCTTTTTGACACGCCCCTCAAAAACGGAATCAAGAATTCCAGCCTGCCGCCAAATCTGTCCTTCATTCAACAGACCTCCTTCGCTGAGACAAGCCAATTTCGCACTGGTTCCTGTCCCGCAGGGAGATCGATCATAAGCTTTCCCCGGACAGAGAACGAAATTTTTACTATCCGCCAGCTGTGGATCGGCTGGAGGAGCAAACAACTCGATGTGGTCAATCTCACCGCCGTTCGCGCCGGTAATTCCGGCTTCCTCAAGGGCGTTCCGGAGTCTCCATGAATAGTCCGTCAATTCATCAAGACAGGAAAGAGAGACCGGGATTTCAGGCGGAGCGTCTGCGAGGAAAAACCAGTTCCCTCCCCAGGCTATATCCCCTTTTACCACCCCGACCCCGGGCACTTCGACGGGCACATCATGTTGATGTCGATAGCTTCGCACATTCGTCACCTCCACCGTCCCTGATGCAGAGACATCGAAAGTCACCAGACCACTTGGAGTGTCGAGTCGATGTTTTCCCGGACCAATTCTCCCTTGATGAAGCAAAGTAACAGCAACTCCCATCGTTCCGTGGAGACAACCATTCAGGACGCCGACATTGTTAAAAAAGATCACACCTGAAACACAATCGGGTGAATAAGGTTCGCATAACAAAGCACCCACCATCGCATCGTGTCCCCTCGGTTCGCAGACCGTTGCCGACCTCAACCAGTCATACTCCCCGGCAAAAGCCGCCCGCTTTTCCGCCATGGTCTCTCCCCCGGGTTCGAATGCGCCACCCACAATCGTGCGCGTCGGTTCCCCAGCGGTATGGGAATCGATCACCTGAATTCGTTGGATAGAGTTCGGTTTCATTTATGGATACCTGATCCTTAATATACCACCTCGGTATTGCCGGAAACATAAGCTGACACTACCGAATCGGCACAAAAATCGAATCAGGGGTCTGTCTTCAAGGAACGATTCCAATTCAAGAGGGTAGCTTGATCGAATCGACCCTCTTTCCTCGAAAAAGATGTGACCTCATCCTGAGAAATGGTAAGTCCTTATTATCTTTATGAGAACCTGTTTATCCATCCTCTCCTTTGCCGCCATTCTTGGTAGCGCTTCTATTTCCTCCGGTGACTCCTGGGTGATCGACTCTGAAACGAAGTGGAAAGAAAACCTTGCCGAACATCCCGGTCTCGAAACTTCCAGGGCCGGAGTTTCTCCAAAAGAGAAATCCGGATCTCTCAAGAGTCAGGTAAAGACCTTCGACAAAAAGCGTTCAGCGAGCTCGATTACTTTTCGCCAGTCCCCCGTCTGGCAGAACTGGAATCCAATCGAAAACCTTGGACCGGCCAACCTTCAGGATGCTCCCGTGTTACTGACGATGGGACCGGACAATTATTGGATCTTCGGTCGCTACGGTAGTGGTCAGCCGCGAAGAAAGAAAGGTCAGAAGCCCAAGACACTTCCTAAATTCAAGCCGGAATCTGCGACATTGGAAGGATTCGATGTTCCTCTGGAAACAACTCGCTTCCCCAATCAGTTCAATGCTCCCGGAGGCCTGAAACCCGGCAAAGGTGGTTACCATGCCTGGCAAAGTCGCGACATGAAAAACTGGGTTCATCATGGCCCGGTTACCGAAGGCTTTTCCAAATGGGTCACCAGCGCAGAGATGGTCGACGGCAAAGCGCTGATCTACTATGACTTTCCCAACGATCAGGATCCGCACGTTTATTTGGACAGCGACCTCACCGATGGAGAGCCCGGAGAGAACAAGGGCATTGCAGTGAAGGACCCTTCCCATGGATCCGATGCGGGATTCATTAAAGATCTGGAGGGGAATATGCACGTCATCATCGAAGACTGGAGTCCGATCTCTGCGAACAAACGCTCGTGGGATTCTCCACTTGCAGGGCATGCCGTCAGTCCAAACGGAATAGATGGATTTGTGTTCAAGAAACCGCCGGTCGATAACCGGACAAAACCGACAGGAAAAATCGCGACCTACAATCACCCCCACTGGGCCAAAGAGGACCCTGAGAATTACAAAACCAATGTTGCCGAGTACGAAATTCACGAACCTGAACAGGAAGCCTACGGCGACTGGGCAGCGATCTGTGTCGGGGGACAGTACTATCTCTTTGGCGACTACGATCCTGCCGGTGGCCATCAGATGAGTGTGGGCTGGTTTACTTCCCCATCAATCGATCAGGAATTCACCTGGTGCGATAACATTGGGAATGGCCACCCGGATCCGGATATCGCTTTTGCCGAAGGGCAGTTCTATCTGGCGACTCAACAAAAGACCGACTACACCAGTCCCGGCCCGTGGGTTGAGTCAATGGAAGCCCGCGTCGGAGTTGATGTCGACAAGGATGGAAAAATCGACGAGTGGACAAAATGGCAGCAGGTCAAAGAGACTTACGACTACATCCCCGACTTCGCCAAACAGATCAAAACAGTTCCTGCGTCCATGGATTTGAGTTCACTTCCAGAAGGATACGGATTTCAATTCGAAGTTAAGCTTACCGACACGACTGAGAACAAATCGAAGCCGACCCTTGAAAAGATTACGATCGACTTTGCCGGTGAATAGAAATCCTTCCGGCAATCATCCTCTTTCAAATGCCTAAGACGGAAACAGAGTTGCAATAATCGCTGACGAGTTGAATTTTTAAACGATGAACAACTCTACTCAATCAGCCGACGCGCTGAAACTTGTTTCCAACCTTCAGTCACGATTTGTGGCCGGACTTGAACATGCCGCTCTGGATTCAGGATCCAGCGTGAGCTTTGAGAAATCAGAGTGGCTTCGCGACGAAGGAACTCACGGCGGTGGAAACCGGTTATCGGCGGCGGATGGGAAAATATTCAACCGTGCCTCTGTCAACGTGTCCCAGATTCATTACGATGATCTCCCTGAGAAAAAACTCGGATCTGCGACTGCCATTTCGACCATCATTCACCCGGCGAATCCTAACGCTCCTTCGGTCCACATCCATATCAGTTGGACCGAAATGAGAGATGGTTCCGGATACTGGCGAATCATGGGAGATCTGAATCCCTCCGTCGTTCACAAAGAATTCTCCGGGCAATTCCAGGATTGCATGAGCTCTGCTGCTGCCGATCTGTATGAGGAAGGATCCACACAGGGGGATCACTACTTTTATATTCCTGCCCTTGGGAGGCACCGGGGAGTCACTCACTTTTACCTTGAAAGCTATTCAAGCGGGGATCCGGAAGCGGATTTAGATCTTGCCACAAAATTCGGAGAAAGTGTGATCGATCGCTACATTGAGATTCTGAGCTCAGCGCTGAAAAGCTATCCGGAAATTTCGGAAGCTGATCGTTCGACTCAGTTGGCCTACCACACGCTCTATCTGTTTCAGGTCCTGACTCTGGACCGTGGAACCACCTCCGGCCTCCTTGTTCACAAGCAGAATGATCTTGGAATCATGGGATCACTTCCCTCTCATGTGGATCGTAACCTTCTCGCCACCTGGGCGGAAGATGTCGATCCGCAACAAGCTGATCTCGTTCAATCACTGGTCAATGCCTTGCCCGAAGGAGGCCGCGTCGAAGTGACTGAAGAGGTGAAATTAGGTCTCGCAGAAAGCGTTCGTGATTACTACAGAAAAAACCCCGAAGCGCTCTCATTGCAGGCTTCAGGAGGCATCATCCCGCCGACGGTTGAGAATCACTTGTAGAAATCCTAAGCCCGACAAGACGGGGACTCCTTGATCAGTTACCCCTTTTCCTTGAACAAGCCTGATCTCGAAAAGCTCCCGCCAAGCGGACTATCTTTTCTTTTTCGCCAGCTCAACAGAGAGTTCCTGAAATGCAGTATTCTCGTTGATTGGAGATACCGGCGAAACTTGCCAGATGATCCAACGATAGTTTCCGAGTGTTTTTCCTTTTGAAGATCGAAGGGATAAGGCGGTGTATTTCTCCAGCTTCTCATCTCCGGTGCTGATTCTTCCGAGTGCAGTAAAGCGGGAGGTGTCATCAAGCTTCCATGCGGGGTGAGTCGGGTGATTGCTGCCGTAGATCACAATCTCTTGAGCTCCGCGTTTTCCGGACTGCTTGTGAGACCAACTTGTGATCGATGAAATTTCCTGCGCTTTACCCAGGTCCATCAGGTAGGCACCATCTTTGACTCCATTCGAAAAAACAGGTCCAAAACCCGGGCTCAGTTTCCCATCGGTGAGAACGGCTATGGGATCATTCTTAGTTTCCTGATTTGCTTCGACCTTCCCTGAAGCCTTTTTGGGCGGCGCTAGAGTTTTAAATCCATTCGGTGACGCTGAGGTCTCCATAATTGTGTTCCTGGATTTTGAAACCTTCGACGGAGCACCCGCTTGACTAACAGGAGCCTTGATCGCCGGTTTCGCTCTCACGTGGAGAACTCCTTTCATAATGCGCCAATGACCGGGGAAGGTGCAGAGATAGGGGTAATCCCCTGTCTGTTCCGGGGCAGTGAAAACCAATTCTTCTTCGGCTTGCGGTGCAACCAGTTTTGAAGCTACCAGAATTTTATCTGAATCGGGAATGTATTGCTTTTCAATGGCATCAGCTTGAGCCGCCATTTGGTCAGCCAGTGCCCCGATGGCCTCGGTGCTTCCCGGAGCGAGAAGGAGAAAGTTATGCTGCATGATGTCAGGGTTCTGAAATATCAATCGGACTTTCACACCGGGTTCGACGCTTAATTCTTTCGGCGAAAACTGAAGACCGGGAGCCGCCTGGACATACAAGACAAGCCCACGTTCCTTGATCATTTCATCATGAGCCGTCGCGAAACTTTGAAGCTTGCCGCTATCGGCCAGATAGTCGACTCCTGAAAGCGCCTGGCCAACAGAATCGTAGAGATACACTGCAGGAAGCGAACCCGATCCCCGACCAAGCTTTGGCTTCTTCAATTCGATTTCGATGAAATTCTGCCCGGCTTTAAGGTCGATGTAGATTTGCTGATCGCTGCTCCAATTCGAGTTCTGACTAAACTTCAAAATACCATTCACTTTCACATCGAGGCATTTGTGATTGAGCGCCAGGACCGCAGACTGCGCCGACTCTGAAGTGATGAATGTTCGAAAAATGTGTAAAGCGCCACCTGACGGTTTCTTCGACGTGTGAATGACGGGGGCTTCCGCACCATTAGGATCGTAGCGAAGCCAATGAGTCAGCGCCGACGCAGCGTCGATTTCGAGAACGGGAACACTACGCCCTTTTTGGGGTTTGATTCCGATCTCAAGCGTCTTGAGAGAAGTCTGTATGGATTCCTTGTCGGACGTGACCGCAGCAAGAACTTCGCGCATCGAAGAATCGGTCCGCTGAAGATGGGCAACAGCACCAATGACTTTAAGCTGAACCCTTGGGTGAGGATCCGCTGCCATTGTCATGAGACTTTCCTTTACTCCCTCAAGTTGATCCGCGAGCAATCGAATCACGTCCACAGCTGCACCACGAAACATCGGGTCTTCAGATTTGAGAAGGGCATCAAGCAAATCCGGGCGTGCCTGCCCGAGACCGCCGCAGACAAAAACCGCTTCCAGGGCTGCCTGGTTGAAATCCTTACTCCCTCGGTCAAAATCGGCAATCCACTGATCGACCGCTTGGATTCCCTCCGCTCCCTTTTTTCGAAGCTCAATACGAGCGTGTCCACGAACGAGATCTTGTGGGTGAGTCAGGAGTGCACAAAGCGCTTCAAGACTCGCGCCTTCGATTGTTGGCCACTCTTTGGCGAGAGGCTTCCCGGTATGAACGATTCGCCAAATCCGACCATAATCATGATCCCAATGGGGGTCTCGCATCGGATGCTGGGCATGGCCAATGATCGGGCTGCAGAAGTCGGAAACATAAAGTGCTCCATCCATTCCAAACTCCACATCGGCTGGACGGAACGCGGCATTCGGCGAAGAAAGAATCGTCAAGGGACCTTCGTGCTTGATCATTCCCTGACTGTAATCAAATTTAGTGAGATTCACTGCGTAGCGGCCAAGAAGTGAAGCAGAAGCAATTCCCTCCTGATACTCGTCAGGGAAATTGGGGCTGGAGATAGCAGCAAATCCAGATCCCTTTCCGTATTTCCCGATCTCAGCGTAGTTGTAGGGGTGGTAGGCGCCGAGCGGCATCCATATCAGGGCCGCACCATCGTGAGCCCCTCCATCACCGTACATCTGGAAAATGTTCCCCCATCTGTCGAAGGTGACATTCCACGGATTCGGTGTCGTGTGCTGCCACTCGGTATTGATCCTTCCGGTCGTGGGGTTGAGGCGATAGGTGGTTGCGTCGATGCCGCGATGAACCCCGAAAGGTGTCTCGAGCTGTGAGCGATGAAACACTCCGTCGCTAAAGATGATGTTGCCCATTGGATCTGCTGCGATCATTCCACCGTGATGAGAATCGGTGACGTCGATTCCACGAAGTAATTCCTCCTTCGCGTCGGTGCGGTCGTCGCCATCGGAGTCATGAGTCATCCAGAGGCGAGGTTGTTCCGAAATAATCACGCCATCTCGATGAAAGGCAACTCCATCAAGCGCATCAAGCCCTTCCATGTAGGTCGTCACTTCATCGGCCTGGCCATCGCGATCCGTGTCCTCGAGAATTAGAATTTTGTCTGGCGGCGTCAGCCCTGGAACCGTGTGCGGAAAAGACGGCATCGTCACCACCCAGAGCCGTCCGCGAGAGTCAAAAGCGAATTGAACCGGATTTCGCAATTCAGGAAACTGCTCTTCCGAAGCGAACAGATTCACTTCATACCCATCGGCAAGGGTGAATTCCGCCTGCTGCTCAGCGACGCTTTTGATGATACCGGTCCGCTTGCCGTCGTCGCGCCCTTTTCCTTCCGGCATGGGAGGGAGTGAGGGCACCTCCACCTTTGCAAATGTCGCTTTCGGATTTTTAGCGAGCTCATGAACGACGGCTTCAGTCAGTCGGATCATTTCATGATAACGCGGCATCTCATCGGCATACTCTTCAGGGCGTTTTCGAACACCAAAATAAACCACGGCATTTTTGGGGCGAACTACTTCAGCGACCCGCTTGTGTTTTGCGGCTGCTGCCAGAGCGACTTCGCGAAGGTGGATTGGATCGGGTTCGGAGGTTCCGCCGAGAGCTTCCGCAATCACCTTGGCGATCACCTTGTTTCCGACATCATTCAGATGAATCCCTTGCTCGGTGTTTGCCGCTTCCGATTCCGCATAGGCTTTTTGGGTTGGCGAAAACAGATCAACAAAATCTGAGTTCTCCTCCCCCGCCAGTTTTGCTATCGAGTCGCTGTACATTTTCACCGACTCGTTTTGCTCGTCGGTGCCTCCTTCAATTGCGATGGGAGAAAGAAAAACAAATTCTGCGTTCGGATGGGTCTGGGAAAGTTGTTTGAGGTGTTCACGATAGTGTTCCTCAAAATCCTTCAGCCCCGCTTCACCTGCGAAGGACTCGTTCAATCCGTAGCCAAGAACAATGGTCCTGGCCGGCCATTCCTCGATGAGGTTCTTCATGTGTTGAGTGTAGCCCTCAAGACGGAGCCGATTTCCAACCTCGTCTCCCGTCCATGCCAGGCTGCGAATTTTCAGGCCGGCCTTCGGCTGCCCAATCTGAAGCCGGGCTTCCATTTCGCCGTGCTCCAGCAGTCTTTCGACCATGGAGTTCCCGTAGAAAAGAACGACACCATCTGAAGGGGCCGATTCCTGAACAGGCTCGGATTTTGCCTGCGGCTTTGGCTTTGGATTTGGCTTCGATTGTAAATTGAATGTTCGTATCTCCGTTTCAATGCCGGGCACGTTCTGAGCAGCGGCCCAGAAGACGCCATTTACCATGATCCGCATAGACTCAGGCACCGCGAAGTCGCCCACATGCCCCAGCGAGGTACCGAAGACGCGACCGGCCCACTGATTTTCCCAGGTCCACGCAACAGTATCCGTCATCTCCTCTTTCAAGTCGTGAGTGCCAAACTGATTCGTCCGAACACCGGGCTTTGATGGACGACCTGTTCCCTTGAGAAGCGGCTTCGCACCCGATTCCAGCTTGGTGAGATAGAGCGTTCCGGGCGAAATCCACCCATCTGATTTTACACCTGTCAGGATAGCATGACTGTCCGCGCCTTCTGCCGCTTTCACAGCAGTCTGCCCTTGCAGGTGAATCAAGTAAGGTGTCCCAAAGGCTTTCCGCCCAAACGACAGATTCAAATTACTCTTCGGACTGCCCTCCGGATAATTGAATGCATGGGTACTGGTTCGAAAACAAACGACCGGTTTTCCCGACTCGAGAAACTTCGTAATGTGGCCCAGTTGCTCATCATCCAGCTTCAAAAAACGAACGAAGAAAATTCCGACATCCGCTTTTTCCAGGGCTTCAAGACCTGGCAGGCCCCGCTTGTCTTTCTCAGGATCCCAATCGGGATTGATGACCGTGGTTTCAAAACCGAGACGCTCGAGTTCCCCGGCAAACTTCGGCATTGTTTTCTCCGGTGAATAATGATGAGTCCCGACAACCACTACGGCATGGGGCTTTTCAGCAGCTGTGCCAATACCGCCGCTCAAGAGGACGAACATAGCCAGGACAATTTCGATGGGTCGTTTCATTTCTAAATTCTGATTAAAGAGATGTGCTCGATTGATGAACAAACAGGGGTTACTTGAAAAATGGCGTCGCCTGGTTCACGAGGTCTATCGTTTCCCGGGATGAACAAATTCGTCGCGACTGAGAGTTCCATCACCGTTTTCGTCGAACCGTTTGTACCGGGCATCAAGGTCGGTGCCGTCACTATTGTTCATACCCGCTTTGTATTCTTGCAGAGTCATCGAATTGTCTTTGTCCACATCCATTCGCTGAAAGGCTTTGTTCCGGTCAAGCTTCGGCTTTGGCTTTGGCTCTTTCATCTTAGGAGCTTCGCCTTCAGTCGGGATTGCTGACTCGAAAAATGGAGTTTTGCTTGTTGTAATCGCAGGATAAGAACGCAGGAAATTATTTTCATCAATCAAATTGATAAAGTAATGCGTCGTCCCTTCCGGTAGAGAAGCCTTTGCCGTGGTGGCAGATGAAATCTCCGCCTCACCACGGAACCATTCTTCGTAACGATCACCCCCGTTACGAGTAAAAATGAGATCGGCGTGTACCACCTTCGCCCCGTTCTCTGAGAACGTAAATTCTACATTCTGACCTTGCCGTTGATGAGCAGAGATCGTGCAGACCTTTTCCTTGTTCGGTAGATCCTTCGGATAATCCGGGTTGTAGGTCGGATAGCTAGCCTTCATCCGTGATAGAACAGCAGTAAGCCGTTCGTTAAGTTCTTTGACCATATCCGGCATCTCGGAACTGAGATTCTTCGCTTCTTCAATGTCGGAGCGAACTTGTTTCCCTCCCCTGGTTTCATACAAGCGAAAGAGCTCCAGCGGAATTTCTCCGGGGTTACCTACATGGTCATAATTACGAATCAGCTTGAAGTCACCAACCCGTATAGTGCTCTCCAATGCGTGGCCATGAGGGAAATGCCAAACCATCGTGTCTCGAACCGTGCCGTCTGGATGCTTTACCAATTTCGGGTCTGTCGGGTTCTCACGAAGCAAAGAAGTCAGGTCACAACCATCGAGATGCTTCTCATCAGGTTTGCTTGTTCCTGTCATGGCAAGAATGGTCGGAAAAAAATCGAGACCGTTCGCCATCACATCCGTTTGAATCCCTGCATTGATCCCCGGTCCGGTAATGATCAGGGGGACGCGTGTGCCGCCCTCTTTCGCAGAAATCTTCCCGCGATCAAGAGGATTGTTATCAGTGTAACGCTCCTTCGGGCTGCCTTCCATCCCGCCATTGTCCGATGTGAAAAACAGGTAGGTATTCTCGCTGAGTTTGTGCCCCGGCCATCTTGGATCCTCCGTCTCTTCCAGGTAATCGAAAACCTGCCCCACGTAATAATCCAGTTCCTCTACCATTGAGGCAAAGAAAGGATTCTTTTGCCCGGGTGTTTCCTTTTTCGGAGTATTTTCAGGATTGATCCCGAGCTTCTCAGCGTATTTTTTCAAGAGATCTTCTGAGCGAGTTTGAATCGGCGAATGGACAAGCCAGGTCGCATAGTAAAGAAAAAACGGCTTGTCCTTGTTCTCCTTCAGAAATGTAAGCGCGTCCTCATTAGTCTGATGAAAGGGGAAGCCATTCTTATCCAGCCGATACGGATCATCGGGAGCCTTTGTCGCAAAACCTTTCAAGCGATCTGCCATCCCCGCTCTGGCACCGCGGCTGGATTGTGTATAATCAAAGCCCTGATCTGCCGGCTGCGGAAACGCATGGTGATCAATTGCCATGTGCCATTTTCCTGAGTGCCCCGTGGTGTAACCATTCTCTCGAAGGAGCTTGGGAAGCGTAAGTTCATCCTCAGGCATTCGTCCGCTGTACCACGGATCCATCATCCGGAAATGCTTGTTGATTGGCATAGGTGGAGCGCCCCCAACCACGTGCGTTTTCTGAGCTCGAGCCGGATGGTTTCCACTGATGATTGCGCATCGCGAAGGCGCACAAGTCGGGGCCGGAGAATACGCCTGCCAGAACATCACGCCTTTCTTCGCGAGCGCATCGATGTTCGGTGTTTCTGCCGGCGAAGGCTCATCGATGTCGTAGCACTTAACATCCTGCCACCCAAGATCGTCGGTCAACAAAAGAACAATATTCGGCTTGTCGGGTCGATCTAAAGCGTCTGCGGAGAATGTGTAAACACAGAGTGTGAGCAATGTCAGGATACGTGTCATGAAGCTTTGATTCGATTTTTTAGCGTTCGGTCATCAACTTGCTGGTTGCGATTTTCAGAACAAGATCCTTCAGTCTGAAGTCCCCGACAGCGCTTGAATCAACAATCTCTTCAAGCGCACTGAAATCCGCAACCGTAAGCTCGCGTCCTTTTGCATATTCAGCAATCTTGAAGGTAAGACTGCGGGCAAATGGCCGGATGTCGTTCAGCATGATTTTCTTTAAGTCTTCTACTCCGTCAAAATCGACGCCCTTGTAGGATCCAAAAGTGGTCACCGGCTGCTTGTTTTCATATTCGGTCCGCAGTCTTCCAATCGGGTCATAGGCCTCCAGCGAGAAACCAAGCGGATCCATCTCCTTATGGCATTCGTAGCAAGCCGGTTCGCTGCGATGTTTTTCGAGTTGATCACGAACTGTGGTAGCACCGTTCAAATCAGGAACGAGGGCGGGAACTTCTTTGGGTGCAGGCGGTGGTGGAGAGCCCAGCAATTCATCAAGAACCCAATGCCCTCGAACAACCGGTGAGGTTTCAACTCCATTTGAAGTCAAGGTTAGAATACTTCCCTGCCCCAAAAGTCCGCCTCGCTTCACGTCGCCGGGAAAGGTCACACGCACAAACCCATCTTCTCCATCGAAAGGGATCCCGTAGAGTTCAGCCAGGCCCGCATTGAGAAACGAATAATCGGAATCGATAAAATCTCGAACACTTCGATTGCCCCTGAGGATGTGAGCAAAGAATCTTCGCGTCTCCTCCAACATTGACGATTCAAGTTTGTTCCGGTGATAGGCTTTGAACTGCGGATTCTTCGTATCCGGGGGCATGCTTCCGAGAGTGTCCAGTGACAGCCACTGATCGGTGAAGCTTTCAGAAAACGCTCCCGCCTGAGGACTATTCAGCATCCTCTCAACTTGCTTCCTGAGAACCTCCGGCTCCAAAATCTTTCCGGACTCCGCCAATGCAAAAAGATCTTCATCCGGCATTGTGCTCCATAAGAAATAGGACAAACGGCTGGCGAGTTCATAGGAACCGAGAGCGTTTTGATGATCTAACCCTGCTAACCCGTCGATTGCACCCTCTTCACTCGTAGAGAAACGATTGCGGATGTAGAGGAAATCGTGCGAAGCCATCATGGCAGCGAAGGTCTCAAGCACCGCAATGTGCCAGTCCTTGTTGGCGGCATGCTTTCTATTTAGAAAATCGAGATAAGGCTGAATCTCTGCTGCTGTCACGGCCCGACGAAACGCACGTTCTGCGAAGCGATGGATGAGTGCTTCGCGCTCTTCATCCACTTCCAAACCGGGAATGGTGCCGGAATCAAAAGTTGTCCGAAAAGAAAGCGGAGGCCATTCATCATGAAAAGGGCCTTCGATAATGAACTGCGTAATCTTGATTCCGGGACCACGAAACAAGCTCTTCATCGCAGAGGCGGGGATCTTACGTCGTCGTATATTGGAACGAATCTGCGTGATCGGTTTGCTTGAGCCATTCTCGAAGGTGAAATAGGGAGAGTGACCTTTGTCAATCCAGGTATCGAACTGAAAGGTTTGCTCGACATCATCTTTCAATTCGAACGTTCTCTGCAGGACACCTTTCCCCGACAGACTCTCTTTTCCTTCGGGAATAATTCCAAACCCCATGACGAGAGGTCCTTGTTCCGGTGCAAATCGGATCGGATAGAACTCCCTATCCACTCCCGATGCGGTAACGGTAATCTTGTATCGGCCCGGAAACTCCATGGCCCGGTCTTTGTCTCCTGAAAGAAGCTTCGCCTTCCCTCCGGATCGACCGATTACGTGATCCTTGTGATTGTTGATATATCGCCTCGAAGTACCAGTCACCTTCTTCAGATCGACCACTGTCCTTATACTTTCCGGCTTCTCCACTTCGTCGGAAAAAAGGGCATGCTGAAGACTTTTCCGGGCGGCGCCCATATATTCCAAGAGGAGTTCATTCGATATCACGAGCGACTCGGCACGGGTATCGAATCCTTCATCTATTTCATCCTCATAAATGTACTCCGCAGGATCGAAGGTTCCTTTACCCAAGCCAAGGAGATCCCTCACAGTGTTTCCGTATTCCCGCTTGTTGAGACGCCGGAAGCCCGTCACCAGAGTCGCCCCTTCGGCATTTGCCAGAGCAAGAGCATGGTCTTTGAAAGCAATCCGCTCAGCTTCGGTCGGTTGCAGTTCATCATCGGGAGGCATCTCCTCACTGGCGATTTGCTCGAAAACCAGAGCCCAGACTTCAGCATCCAACCTGGAAATATCATCCAATCTGACATCCCCCTTTTGCTTCTTCTCTCCGTGACATTCTCTACAGTGTTTTGCGACGAAAGATTGAAGGTGAGCAAGCTCTCCTGCTTCTTCTGCGGCAGGCGCTGCGCGATGAGCAGACCCGCCTGAACCTCCAACGGGGCGAGTTGTGCTTCCTGCCTTTATTTCATCGAGCCTGGCCCTCATCGCTTCGGCACGTTCAGATTCTCTCTGAATCACGTTATCCGTCTGCGAACGATCTGTGGAAAGATTATAAAGCTGCCCTGGAGGTGCATCGCTTTTCAATTTTCCATTCACGATGTCGCTGTTGGTTTGCCCTGCGAAATGGATCGCGGCCGGACCACCGAAGCCATGAGTTCCTACTTTCTGGCTCCCGAAGCCTCCCCCGCCTTTAGCACCAATGTACGCCCAGTTCTCCTGACGAAGGGTCAGATGGGTTCCCCTCATCGCTGCGAGAACGACTTCTTCTCGAATCGGCTTCACCGGGTCTCCAATCAATGCCGGGAGAATATCAAAACTATCGGGCGCTTCCTCATTTTTAAGCTCCTGCTTCGTAAGCGCGGCCATCGCCGCCATCAGATCGACGTTACAGACCAGCTGATCGGAAACAGAACCCGCCTCAACCTTTCCGGACCAACGGGCGATAAACGGAACGCGATGCCCCCCTTCCCAGGCATCAAACTTAAAACCAAGTAGATTCCCATTGAGCTGATGCCCCTGCTTGATCGCCTCCTGCCCGGTCTCATTAATCATCCCTCCGTTGTCGCTGGTAAAAATAACGAGCGTGTTCTCTGCGAGTCCGTTCTTCTCCAGCGTGGCCATCACCTCGCCGACGATCCAGTCTAACTCATGCACAAAATCGCCATAGAGGCCGCATTCGCTCGTTCCCCGAAATCTCTTAGCGGGAGTGAAGGGGTGATGAATATTGGTCGTCGAAAGATAAAGGAAAAATGGCTTCTCCTTGTTCGCCGTGATCCACTCCACCGACTTTTCCGCGAGATTCGTCCCGACAGCATAGTCGTCATAAAGTCGATGCGCGGCATCGGCTCCACCGATTTGGTCGATCGCCATCTTCTCATGAATCGCCCGGGTCTTTGCCTTCTTCCCATAGACAAAAGGATCTTCAGGCACCAAGCCGACAACGCGATGGTTCTCCACATACACAAACGGCGGATGGCTGTTCACCGTCGGGACGCCGTAGTAATAATCGAAACCAAGCTCCAGCGGCCCGGGTTTCAGTTCGCCATTCCAATTCGGCGTTTTTTCACCAAAACCAAGGTGCCATTTCCCAACACAAGCAGTGGCATAACCAGCATTCTTCATGACATCGGCAATGGTGGTGCGTTCCTGATCCACCACCAAACCAGTCTTGAGAAAGACAGGTTTGGAAAGCCCGCGTCGAAACGGATACCGCCCCGTGATCAGCGCATAGCGCGAGGGCGTACACACCGCCGAGGCTGAATGCGCATCCGTGAAGCGCCGCCCCTCGGAGGCGAGTCTATCAATATTAGGTGTCTTGAGTTTCGATGCGCCGTAACAGCTGAGGTCACCGTAACCGAGATCGTCAGCGAAAATGACGACTACGTTCGGTTTCTCAACCGCATGCGTTGCCCCCACTGCAAAGAGCGTGCCGCAGATTGCAATAATGCGGGCGAAACGACTGGCAGATGATCGACTCGGGAATCGAAACAAATTAGATCGATCGGCTAATGCGGTTATCATTGTCGGGCTTCTTTCTTTCTATTTCCGCGGGGCAATACGTAGAGAGCTTCTTCCGGAAAGCTCACTCACTTCGTCCAATCGTGGTAGACAGTTCCATCCGGACCGAGCAGGTGAAGCTTGCCAATCACCGCAGCGCCGACATCATCCGAGACATCAATACGAAGCTGTTTCAGCACCTTTTGAGTGGTCAGGCCAACCCGAATCTTCTGCGCTTCCTCGCCGGTAATCTCAAACTCAACCCGCTCGCCTTGAGGCAAAGTCTTCTCATCAATCGTATAGAAAATTTCACCGGTCCCTTTCCAATCCGTTGTCAGATCAAAGCTCACCATGTAGGAACCGGGAGGCAGGTCTTTTTTAGATCGCAAATCCATCGCGATGCCGGGATCCCCGCCGGTAAAGCTTAGTTCAAGTTGCCCTGGCTTTTGAATGAGTTGAGTGTTCTTGCGCGCGCGAATGCCCGAACGAGCCTTACCTTTTCCACGTTTTGGAATCGGGGCCAATGGCGGTTTGATCGAGTCGCTGAATGTGGTCCACTCACGATTCGATTTTGGATCTTCTGATAGAATCATCTTTTGATTCGCCAGTTTCTCGGAATGCAAAACCTGCAAGGCCATCTCTTTCCATTTCGTCACCATCGCCTGCAAGCGCTCCGGTTCGGCATCCGCCAGATTCACGAGTTCGGTTCGATCATTGGCGAGATTATAGAGTTCCCACTCCTCAGCTTTAAAACAAACAAGTTTCCAGTCTCCATCGCGAAGGCCAAAATCACTCGAGAATTGGAGATGGATCGGCTCCGACCGCTCCAATTCTCCACCTTCCAGGATCGGAAGAAAGGAAACGCCGGAGACACGCCGAAGCTCTCGCGTAGGATGCTCAAGGGGAATCTCTGCGTCGCAGATATCCGCCAAAGTTGGCAGAACGTCGATCAGATGAACCGGCGTATCAATGATCGAACCGGGTTTCGTTTTCAGTCCAGCGGGCCAGTGAACGATCCCGGGCGTACTGATGCCGCCTTCATATTGATTCTGCTTGTAGAAGCGAAAGGGAGCATTCCTCGCCCATGACCAACCTGTGGAATCAGCCAGCGCGACATCACCGTTTGTTGGTTCCACTTCCAAGAGCGGCTTTCTCCGATCATAAGGACAGGCCCCGTTGTCCGAAACGAATAAAATCATCGTGTTGTCGAGCTCGTCGTGGTCTCGCAAGTCGGAGAGAAGCCTTCCAATCTCTTGATCCACGCGATCAATCATGGCCGCCAAAGTTACCATTCGATTGATCTCGTAGTCGCGCTGCCAGGGCACGAGCTTGTCCCAGGCCCGGACATGGGCCGGGCGTGGACTTGGATTCAAGTTCCCCGGCAAGAGCCCCAATTCCTTTTGCTTCTCAATTCGCGCATCACGAATTTTGTCCCAACCGCTATCGTAGCGTCCCTTGTACTTTGCATAGTCTTCCGGCAATGCATGGAGAGGAGCATGTGGTGCATTGAAGGCGATGTAGAGATAGAACGGATTTTCGGCCTGCCTGGCTTCCTCAAGAAAACCCAATGCGAAATCGACATCTGCCACCGTCGTATAAAAGCCGGACGCGGGAACTTCCCACGATTTGCCGTTGAGCCGGAAGGTCTTATCACCTTTGAAGAAATTACACGCTCCGCTGAGGTGTCCGAAGTAGCGATTAAAGCCAAAATCAGTTGGCTCCTTCTTGAGGTGCCACTTCCCGGTCATCGCAGTAAAATACCCGCCGTCCCGGAGGACTTCTGCAGAGGTCACTGCATGCGACAAGCCGACGTCACCTGCTGCAATACAGTATTGCCCAGTCAGCAGTGAGACACGCGAAGAATGGCATTTCGCTGTGTTGTAGAATTGTGAAAAGCGAAGCCCATCAGCGGCGAGAGCGTCCAAATTCGGAGTTTCAATCTCCCCACCATAACAACCAATATCCGAGTAGCCAAGATCATCGACCATGATCACGACCACGTTCGGTGGACGCTCTTTAGAGTGAGCTTGCCCTCCTGAATGGAAGGCGAGAAAAAGGCTCAAAAGTGCATTGAGGTAGAATAGTTTTGTTTGATTCATCATTTCCAGTCCTTCTCAGCACATTCAAAAAAGCGGCATTCTTTGCAGACAAGCGGTCTCAAGTCCACAACGGGACATTGCCAATGGATCGAAGGCTCCATCATGAAGCCTTCCTATTTCTGCCACCGAAGATTCCGAAAGCTTGGTGCTTCGCCATCCCAGGTGCTCCCAATTTTTCGATTCTTCTTATTCTGCTTTCCTCTCAACGTTTCCTGATCGGCGAGCCGCAACTCCTTGATGCCTTTCCAGTCTGCCAAAGATTCTCCTTCAGCGTTCCGCAAATCAGACGGAGACAGCACAAGGGATTGCCAGTTCGCTCCCCCCTCGAGCTGAACTTCGGCGACATACTTATCGACGCCGAGCACTAGCTTGTTCGGCTTCGCGGATAGAACGTCGATGGCTAACTGTGCCCCTGAAGGTGCCGCCCATTCCGGATCGTAAACTTTGTGAGTCTTGCGGGGCCATTCTGCCGGCTTGTAGCTAAACCAGTGCTTTTCCCAGTCTCCTTCGAAACTTTCTATCACCGAAGAAGCTTGGAGGGTTACTTTCACTCCCGCCGCGTTCAAATCCGCAGGGCTTGCCATCGGCATGAGCGACGAAAGGTTAAACTCATCAGCAGTGTAGGTGCCATAGTAATATCCCGCGCCGGTGACGGGCTCATCAAGACCGTAGGTAACATTCCCATAAACCCAGAGTGGTTTATCATTGCTGAAAACCGGAACTTCCGCTGTCCATTCGTCTCCCTGCTTTGTGGCTGACGCATGACGCCAGAAGCGGGACTTGGTATTTTCCATGTTATCTTTCTCCCCATCCATCTGCCCCTGTTGCGTATAGAAAACATCGACTGAATTGATCGGCCTCGAGGAATCCGGTCGAACAGTGAATCTGGGAATCCCGTTTTCGGTTTTCAATTTCAAGTCTGCATCCGGCGTCTGAGGAAGCGCAAAACTCCCCTTCAAATGCTCATCAAACCAAAGCTGTGTCGCGACTTCATACTTTGCCGTATCCTGATGGTTGTGATGCGGTGAACAAGTGGTCCGCCATTCATCTGTATCCACTTCGGTAAGGGCAGTCTGCAGATCGTCAATCCGACCGTGAAAATCGTTGGCGGGACTTAGAAACATGACAGGACAAGTGATCCTCTTTAAATAAGCATCATCTCCGATAGTCGCCCTGAATAAAGGCTGTCTCTTATACACATCTCCGAGCCCACGAGACCGAGGCTGAT
>CAJXQE010000011.1 GCA_913058215.1 uncultured Verrucomicrobiales bacterium | reverse complement strand
AGATCAGCCTCGGTCTCGTGGGCTCGGAGATGTGTATAAGAGACAGACGTAGAGCTTGCCATTTTCTCCACCTGCGAAGAACCACTGCTTCTCTGAGTGAAAGGTCATGGAAAAGAGGGGAGTGTCGACCTTGTCGAAACCACGTGCCTTCGCTCCTGTGGAGCGTTGTTCTCCTTCATGTTCCTTGAGGTCCGTAAATGAATCGGGGCGACCTGATTCGGTGAAGGCAATGATTCGATCAGTGTTGATTGCTTCTTTCTTTTCTTTGTCTTTCTCCTCGTCCTTCTTCTTTTTGTTCGTCGGATCAACAAGCCAGGCCACTGCGTGGAGCGGGCCTGATTTGGAACTGACAAATGAACTCACCTTTTTTCCGGATTCTAATTCCCAAACTTTGATCTCTTCATCATCGCCAACCGAGGCGAGTTTTGTACCTTCCGGGTTGAATGCTGTCGCAATTACATAGCCGGTATGTCCTTCGAGCCTCTTGGTGATCTCGTGGTCGGAAGTATTTCGAACGGTGATGATCTTATCAGCGGAAGCAGTGGCATAGCTCTTTCCGTCGGGACTCATTGAGAGGTCAAAGATACTGTCACGGTGAGCGGAGTTGAAGGTTGTGGCTTGATCGGTTTTTAAATCGATTACATGAAGGCGGCCGATCTGCGAGGGAAAGGAATCGGCGGCAAGGAGGCGATCGGAACTTTTCAAATAGAGGAGAGCAGTCAGTCGTCCGAGGAAGGGGGCTGTGATTTCCTTAAGCGGTTTTTCAGGGGCGGCAGGATTCCAGAATTTGACTGAGCGGAAACCGCCCGAAGCGAGAGTCTTGCCGTCCGGGGAGAAAGCGAGTGATTGAATAGCATCTGCGTGGCCTGTCGAAGAGGAGCGGAACTCCAGTTCGGGAACGGGCTTGTCTCCTTCGCCGGGCTTAACCGTATACCAATCGATGACTTCTCCCCGACCGGCTGCGAGAATTTTGTTGTCGGGAGAGATTGCGACAGAAAAAACGGGTTCATATCGCTCCGGGAGCTTGCCGCGAGTGACGTCGAACTTTTCCGGGAGATTAAGTCTGGCCCATTTTTCAGCATCCCACTTTGCTCCCTCATCAATCCATTTCTCAATGGCGGCGATGGCCCTGGGCTCCATTTGCTCCTTTGGCGGCATGTGGGGATCCGCATCCGGGAAAAGAGTCTCGACGAGGAAGCTCTCTCCGGACTTTCCGGGAACGATGGCGGCAACAGTGTCGCCTCCTTTGAGAAGCGATTCCCGTGAGTCGATCAGCAGACCTCCTTTGCGTTTCGCGTCCGTATGGCAGCTCACACAATTTTCGCGAAGCAAAGCCAATGGATCGAGATCCGCTGCCGGAGCAGGGGAAGTCGAGAGCACGATTGCAAGGAGTGAAGCGGAAAGCTTTCGCATTGCGCAATCAATCGTATTGCCATGCAAGGGTTGCAACTAACGTAAGCGAGGCAGCAAATCGACCAATAAAGATTGGTCCTCTTGGGACTCACTGCATCGGCGAGTAATCTGTAGGCACCAAGATCGTAGACTTTACACCGCCTTTGATCAGTAATTTTCCGTCTACCTCAGAGGCTGTGCTTGCCGCTTTCCATTTGGGATCGGCTCCGAAATTCTTGAAGCTGGCAATACGGGATTCTTTGTCTTTGTGTGCGAGCAAATAGACCAGCGTATTTCCAGCGCCTTCCTGCCCATCGGCAATGTGAAAGTAAGGAAGATTGGTCATGCCGTGTTTTTCAAAGAGGTTGACGGTGTGATCCTGAAAGCGGAGGTCCAGGTTTTCGAGCTTCCCTTTGTTGGTCGTGTACTGACGCAATTCAAAGATCCGGGCAGGATCCTCTTTTTCAATTCTGAAAATAGGGGAATAAGGAGTGGGATTCAGAAAAAGGCTGTCTACTTTTTTCACGAGTTTGCCGTCCGCTATTGATTTCGCGTAGGCTTTTTTCCAATCCTTGTCGTCCATGAAGGCTTTCCAACTGGCTTCACGTGAGGCTTTGTCAGGGTAAGCGAGAAGGTAGATCAGCACGTTTCCGTCGTTTTTAACCGGGACGAAATAGCCAACATTGACCATTCTGTGTTTATCAAAAAGCTCAATTGTGTGATCACGAAAACGAGCGTTCAAGGCGTCGAGTTTGCCCTCGTTTGCATGATAAGTCCGCATTTCAAAAAGAAGAGACGGATCCTCTGCTTGAGCGAAAGACAAGGAAAGGAATAACGCGGAAACTGCGAGGAGGAGGGTGGATTGGATTTTCATAGGGAAATGGGTAAGTGGTTTCATTCTCCAGGATTGGATTTGGTCTTCAATGCGATGATCCCGCCGCCAATGCAAATAATGCCGCCGATTACGATGATGCTTGCGACGATTGCTGCAGTGGACCGGTAGTAAAAAATGGCGAGAAACGCTGCCGAAATCAAGCCAAGAGAAATCAGTCCGAGAAAAGCGAAGCGAACTAGCGGATTGAGCCCGGCCTGGTTCTTCGATTCCTCTATCGCGGCCATTTCCTCTTCGGTAAATTTTTCCTCCGACACCATTACCCGAAATCCGCCGACTGTCATAGAGCCCCACAGATGGCCGGTTCCTTCATTCATGACCTCAGCGAAATATCCCTCCTGGCGCTTTTCCTGAAGGAAAGTGGTCGCCTGGGCGAGAGTATTGAATTTTTCGACAGTCATGACTTGCTTGGGGGTGAGAAGATTAAGATGGCCCAGCCCACCAGGAATACGACTCCTCCGACTGGCGTGATCGCTCCGAGCTTCGTAATTCCGGAAAGGCTGAGTGCATAGAGACTCCCTGAAAATATCACGATTCCGACCAACCAGAGAATAAAAGTCGCACTTTTTTCTTTTGGCAACGCCAACGCGAGAGCAAACATCGCTACTCCATGGATCAGGTGATACATGACCGCAGTGTCCCAGGTTTCACTTCGATTGTTGGTTGCCAGTGTTTCTTTGAAAAGGTGAGCGCCGAAGGCGCCGATGGCGATTCCGAGAAAAACGGTGAGAGCAGCGATTCGAATTCGGGAAGCCTGAGTCATTTGGATATGATGGGCGGGGCAGGGGAAACGTTCAAGCGGGGATATAGAAAAGCCTGACCGGGAATGTTCGGTCAGGCTTTTCGGGGAATTGTTGTTTTGGGCAAGGGGGCTTGCTTTGTGCGGAGTGTGATCGGGACGACAACCCAGTCAGGGCCGTTTTTCACTATCGAGGTTCCAGAGGCAATGGATTTGCATAGGCCTCGACTTTATCTGGGAGAATTTTCAAAGTATCGCCCTGGAAAACAAGGCGCTCGCTGGCCGAGTCGAATTCGGGATGCCCTCCATTTGCCCCCGTCAGAGAAACGACTCCGTGGGCGACCAGTGAACTCGTGGCAGTATCAAAGACTACTTTCCTGGCGGACGCCTTGCTGTTCGTGGCCAGATGGGAAATTTCCGCAAACTCGGCAATGAATGAGGGAACTTGTCCCGACTTCTGACTGGCAGTGACCAATCGCAGGCTATCTGTTTTTAATACGAAATCATGATGAGTCACAATCACATTGCCTTCAAAAATGAGTTCGTCGCCATCACGGGTGCTTCGGCCGGCGATAATGGTGATACTATCGATCCTCGTCGCTTTTGCCGGAGGACTCTTGAACGATTGTTCAAAGTAAGTGATCAGATTGAAATCCTGATCCTCGATGGTTACAGACGATACTGTTTCGCCGTTCACCACTTGAGGGAGAACCTGCCCTTGAAATGGACGGGCGGGTTTTTGATCGGGTTTCGGGAGGTCTACAGAAGCGACTTGAATGTCTCCTTCCGCCGCCTCGACGAATTTAACCGTCATATGAAACGTGTCGGAAGAAGCGCCGTCTCTGACATTGAACATGGAGAGAGCAATCAGGAGAAGGGCGATAACTGCCGCCACCGCTCCACCCAGCTGCATCCATTCACGCACAGCCATTCTGTGAGCAGCAGCAGGAGAAACCGGCGCTGCGTTTGTTTTGTTCACAGTCCGAACGAGAATTCTGGAAATCAGTTCTTCATCGTCCGAGGTTCCCAATCGCGCATGCTCATGGAGAAGAGCATCTGCCAGAGCTCCTCCCGGAGGAGTTGGATCAGTAAAATTTGTCGATTCATTTTCCATAACAAAATAAGTGTAAAATTGGGGAAGGCTCAGGAGTTTCGGAGTTCAGCAGCAGCGGCTTCAATCTTTCGGTCCACGCAATCCTTGAGCATCTCCCGTGCCCGTTGCAGTCTTTTCCTCACTGCTGCCGGTGCAATACCAAGGACATCTGAAACTTCTTCGCCGGTACGACCTTCGTAGTAGAATGAGTGAATGGTTTCCCGCAAGTTATCCGGGAGGCGCTTGAGGCATTGATCGAGCCGGTCAAAGGCCGAGCTGTCACCCGTCGCTTTTTCGCCCTGCCAGCGGGCAATGTCCGCGTCCATTATTGCCAGATCATCTTCGGAAAGTTGGTACCGGGAATTTTTACGAATCCATTCCCTCCACTTGTTTCGGACGATGCCACGCATCCAGGTTCCAAAATCACGAGTCACATCAAAGGTCTCTCTTTTTTGAAAAGCGACGACAAAGGAGTCCTGAACGATATCTTTGGCTGTCGTGGGATTCTTTGTCAGGGCAAGTGCATAAACAAGCAGTTCCCGGTGATTCTCACGAACCAGGGTCTCAAAATCCTTTTCCTCTGCCGGGCCGGACAATGCTGAATTTTCTTCTGCGATGACTGCTCTAAGATACATCTTCAATCCTTTATTGGCATCAGGAATGATATTCTGTGACTGAAAGTTCACTATTCTCGCTGAAACCGGGATTCTTCGGCCTCAAAATCCACTCCTCTTGATTTAGGATTAGCAAAATTAATAATACTGCGAGGAATTTCCGGCATTTCGGCTGAAAATCGAAAAGTTTGGGAAAATTGATTAGAATTTCTAATAGGCGCGATTTTCTCAAAAATTCCCTTTGCGCAGGGGATTGCAGAATCCTACCATGGCGCCGGTGTAGAGGCGCGGAATGTATCCGTAGTCTGGTCCACCAATCGGTTTAATTTTTTATGAAACGTTTATTTTCCGTTCTGTCTTTTCTTTCCTTGGCTGCGCTGCCGCTGCTTGCCGATCACCACGAATCCCACAAAGGGAATTGGATTTCCTGGAGGGGGCCTCTACAAACCGGAGTCAGCCTTGAAAGCTACGAAGGCTACGAGTTCAACGAAGAGCCGGTTTGGACTGACGAGATTGCCGGCCGGGGAACACCTGTGATATTTAAAGGCCGGATGTATACCTGGGCCTACCGGGGTGAAGGGGCCGACTTGGAAGAAGTGGTTCAAGCCCGTGAAGAAGCGACTGGTAAAGTCCTTTGGGAAAGGGCCACTCACGATTTCATTTCAGATACGATTTACAATCGTTACAGCATTGGCGCTGTGGCGATCGACACGGAAACGGAGAATGTAATCGTTGCGACCACTTACGGCCTGGTGACTTGTTACACCAAGGATGGTGATCAGGTATGGGAACACTCCATGATGGAGCGCTTCGGACGCTTGACCTTTCCAAACGGTCGCGCAGGTGCTCCCGTGATTGATGGCAATATCGCGATCATACGCGGTGTGACCAGTTACTGGGGAGCAGATGGTCCAGCTCGCGACCGCTTTTTTGGATTTGATAAAAAGACCGGCGAGTTGCTTTGGTCTTCGACACCGGGAGTCGGTCCTCCATTCCTTCGTGACAGCTCGATGAGCACTCCCTTTGTGGAAACCCGGAACGGCAAACGCGTCTTTTACGCCGGAACCGGTTGTGGCAACATTGTTTGTGTAAACGTAAATGACGGATCTCCTCTCTGGCGTTACCAGATTTCCAAAGGTGGGGTTAACAGTTCGCCCGTGGTTAAGGGTGACCAACTCATTTGTATTCACGGCAAAGAGAATCTGGATACCACAGAGATCGGTCGAATTTTTGCGATCAACCTTCCGAAAGACTACGACAACACAGGTGGAGAGATCGACCCTAAGCAAAAAGGTGCACCACGGATTACTGAAGGTGTTGAAGCCTGGCGCAAGACCTTGGAGATGTTTACCAGTTCTCCTACGCTTCACGACGGGAAAGTTTATCAGATCGTCAAGACCGGTAGCCTCCACTGTCTCGATGCTGAGTCGGGTAAGGGCCTCTGGGAGCTGAAACTTTCCAATGAGCAGCTTCACGCCAGTCCGGTTTATGCCGACGGCAAACTCTACGTAGCGATGTATCCCGGTGAGTTTTATGTCATCGACGTGAGTGGTGATGAAGGAAAAATCCTTCACAAGATTGAAGTCGACGGGAACTGCATTGGTACGCCTTCCATTTGTAACGGGAAAGTTTATCTGCACACAACTGAGAAGCTTTACTGTTTCGAAATTAAGAATACCGGAATCAAATGGGCGGATGCCCCTGAGGACAAAATGCCGTCGGCTGGCGAAGCGACTTCCTTGACGGCAGTTCCTACCGATGTGCTCCTTCAGGCAGGAGACTCCGCGACCGTAAAAATGGTGAAACTGGATGCCAACGGAATTCCTGTTGGTGAAGCAGGGGATGCGGAATGGGCCAAGTTTATTCCTCCCACTGCAAAAGTGAAGGCGAAGATGGATGCCGATTTCAAAGGGAACACGATTTCTGCAGGAAACGATGCGGCTCTTTCTGCAGGGGCCTGGAAGGCTTCGGCTGACGGGCTCACCGGATTCGCACGCGGCCGTGTGATTTCCAACCTTCCTTACAAAGAGGACTTTCAAAGCTTTGAAATCGGGGAAAGTGGATTCGCTTACCCACCTCTTCCTTGGATTGGTGCACGTCTCAAGTGGGAGGTCCGTGAGCGTGATGGAAATAAAGTGCTCGCGAAAACTCTCGATCGAGTCCTTTTCCAACGTTCGCTTTCCTTCATCGGACATCCCGATCTAACCAACTGCACCGTGCAGGCGGATTTAATGACCGATGGAAGTCGCCGGGTGAAGTCGGTGGTTGGTTTGATTAATCAACGCTATATCGTTGCTCTTATCGGGAACGCGAATCTCCTGGAGGTGAGTTCGAATCATGAACGCGTGAAAGAGTCCGTCCCTTTCCGAATCTCGGCGAACAAGTGGTACACCCTTAAAACCAAAGTGGACATCGCTGAGGACGGTTCCGGAGTCATCAAGGCGAAGGCCTGGGAAACGGATCAAGCTGAGCCGGATGCATGGACCATTGAAGTGAAGCATGCCACTGCACACAAAAAAGGTGCTCCTGGTCTCTTTGGATTTTCTCCCCAAAGTCAGAAGAGCGTGTTTATCGACAATCTCCAAATTATCCAGAACTGATCTAGATCGATAGATATCCTGATTTTTCGACCCAGCAAAAACGAACGAACTATTTACCATGAAAAAACTGATTCACTTATTGAGCATCCTTCTGGTTCTGTTTGCCTTCACATCCTGTAACGAGGATGCCGGAAACAGCGAAGCAGACGCAGCGAAAAAAGAAATGCATGCCGCTAAAGGCAGCGGAACTAAACCGCCTGCGGCACCTAAAGGTGAAAAGGCCAAGGCAGCAGATGAGAAAAAAGCTCCGAGCCCTGCCCCTGAAGCAGCGGCTCCCGGCGGTGGCGAGTGGACTCAGTGGGGCCGTGACGGTTCCAACAACATGATGTCTCCTGCCAGCGGCGTTCCAACTGATTTCACTTCCGGTGAAATGGATGGCGACGGAAAAGTCTCGGGTGCCAAGCACGCCAAGTGGGTCGTGGAGATGGGCTCACAAGCATACGGAACCACCACCGTGAGCGGTGGACGCGTATTCATTGGAACCAACAATGAGAAGCCGCGCATCGATTCAGTCAAAGGTGACCACGGTGTCATCATGTGTTTCGACGAGAAGAGCGGTGAATTGCTCTGGCAGTTTTCCGTTCCAAAACTCGGGGCGGGTAAGGTTTCTGACTGGGAATTCCTCGGGGTGTGTTCATCGATCGCGATCGATGGTAAATACGGTTACGTGATTACTAACCGTGGTGAAGTCATCTGTCTCGACGTTTACGGAATGAGCGATGGCAACGACGGCCCATTTCAAGACGAAGCCAAGTATCAGAACGGTGGGCTTGAGAAGCTCGAGGGAGCGGAAGCAGCAACGCTCGACGATAAAAGCGCCGACATCGTCTGGGGTTACGACATGCGAAGTGATCTTGGAGTTTTCCCGCACAACATCACCAGTAGCTCAGTAACCATTGCCGGTGACTACATTTTTGCGAGTACATCGAACGGTGTCGACTGGTCTCACATCAATATTCCTGCACCCTACAACCCTTGTCTTGTGGCTCTTGATAAAAAGACCGGCAAACTTGTTGCTGAAGAGGGAAGCGGAATCGGTGAGCGCATCATGCACTGTAACTGGTCTTCGCCCGGCTACTCTGAAAGTCTTAATGGAACACCGACCGTGGTGTTCGGAGCAGGGGATGGGTTTACATACGGTTACCACGCAGCTGAGTTCGACGTAGAGGACGACGGTGGTGAGAAATTTGGTCTCTTAAAAGAACTCTGGGCGGTGGATTGCTGTCCGAAAGAGTATCGTTTTGACGAAAAAGGGGAGCCGATCAAGTATGCTACGTATCCCGGACCTTCAGAGATTATCTCTTCTCCCGTCGTAGCCAATAACAAGGTGTACGTGCCCATTGGTCAGGATCCTGAGCACGGTGAAGGAGTTGGCTGTCTTACCTGCATCGATCCTTCCAAAGGAACCGGGGAAGATGCCATTGTTTGGCAGTTTAAAGAAGTCGGTCGGACGATTTCCACTCCTTCCGTCGTTGACGGGCTGGTTTACCTTGCGGATTATTCCGGAAGAATCTACTGCGTCGATGCTGAGACAGGTGAGAAATACTGGGAGCATGACACCCTTGCCCACATCTGGGGATCTACGATGGTTGTCGACGGCAAAGTGCTGATCGGAACTGAGGATGGGGAACTTCTCGTGCTGAAAGCCGGCAAAGAAAAAGAGGAGCTGGCAACGATCACTTACGAAGCGCCAATCTATGCAACTCCCGCGATTGCGAATGGCGTGCTTTACGTGATGACTCAAACTCACCTCTATGCTTATCAGTTGGGTGAAAAAGTTGCAGCAGCCAAGTAAGTGATATTGTCAGGCGCGAACGCCAGGCTTGATTTGAATACGGGAACAGAAAGTTTTCTATTATGAAAAACGGAATCATCATCGCAGTCTTCATTGTTCTGGCAGTCCTTCACCAGGACTTCTGGAACTGGGATAACTCGAATCTCGTATTCGGCTTCATGCCGGTTGGTCTGGCGTATCACGCAGGCTACTCACTGGTCGCGGTGGTCTTTTGGGCCTGCGTTATCAAATTCGCCTGGCCAACTCATTTGGAAGAGTGGGCCGAAGGGAAGGATGAGTCGGAGTAATCCAAAGACAAACTGCCGCTTTATCATTTCCTGAAGCAAGAGGCTAGGATAGATCACCTGACCCTCTTGAATCGAATTATCTCCACGCCTGTTTCCACCACTCTCGAACGACGAACCGTATGAATCTCTTTTTTGCTCAGGCCGGAGCTCCGGCCGCTGCTGCCCCGGCAGTTTCCACAATCCCGATTATCGTTCTCGCGATTTACCTCTGTCTGCTCCTCGGTCTGGCGCTGTTCAGTGGCAAACTGTTCCGCGGAACGTCGAAGGATTACTTCGTAGCGAGTCACTCCATTGGTCCCTTCATGCTATTGATGTCGGTCTTCGGAACCACCATGACAGCCTTTGCTCTCGTCGGCTCCACCGGGCGTTCCTTTCAATTAGGAGTTGGCACCTACGGACTGATGGCTTCCTCATCAGGTCTGATTCACGCGGCCTGTTTTTTTGCTATTGGAATCAAAGTGTGGGCCATCGCCAAACGCCATGGTTATGTTACGCAGATCCAGTTTTTCCGGGGCCGATTTGAGTCAAACGGGCTCGGCTATGTATTATTCCCGATTCTTGTTCTTCTGGTTGTTCCTTACCTTCTGATCGGAATCATTGGTTCTTATCGTGTTATCGGACCGCTTTCGAAGGGGATGTTCCCGGATTTGTTTGCCTCAACCGGGGGTGCTGTCCCATCCTGGCTGACCGGCATCATCATTTGTGGTGTTGTATTGTCCTATATTTTTGCAGGGGGTTCCCGGGCAGCTGCCTGGGCGAATACTTTCCAGACCCTGGTGTTTATGGCCATGGGAGTTCTCGCTTTTTATCTGATCTCGACAAAGCTCGGTGGTCTTGCCGCAGCCATTGAGCAGGCGAATCCCGCACACTTGGTGAGGACTCCGAGTGAGTTGGAGATCACCGGGAAATCCGGTTCTTTCCTTCGAGACGTCGGTGTGAGTCCGATTACCTTTTTGAGCTACATGTTTATCCCGCTTTCGGTGGGAATGTTTCCGCACCTTTTTCAACATTGGCTCACTGCTAAGAGCGCGAAATCGTTTCGCCTCACGGTGGTCGCCCACCCGATTTGTATTGCGATCGTCTGGGTGCCCTGCGTCCTGATCGGCCTTTGGGCCACTGGAGTTTTCTCCGGGAATACCGGAGCTGCCTGGCCTGCTCCTGCGAAAGGAATTCTTGGCGGGCTTCCTGATGCCAGCGTCGGGGCCGTCCTGAGTTTATCACTGAAGTTTCTGGTAACGAATCCGATCATTGTGGGACTTGTCACGGCGGGGATTTTGGCGGCGATTATGTCATCGCTCGATTCTCAATTTCTCTGTCTTGGAACGATGTTCACCAATGATATTGTGCTTCACAAAGCCGGGAAGGATAAATATAGCGATAAGCAGATCGTCCTGATGGCGCGCGTATTCATCGCGGTGATTGTGACGGCAATTTTCGCCTTATCTCTCTTTTTGGAGAAACAGCAGAACGTCTTTGATCTGGCAGTGTGGAGTTTCTCCGGCTTTGCCGCTCTGACTTCGCTGGTGTTCGGTGCCTTGTATTGGAAAGGTGCCTCGAAGGCCGGTGCTTATGCCTGCGTTCTCAGCGTTGCCGCCACCTGGCTGTTCTTTTTCCTCAAGTCCGGCGGTAAAGAAATTACTGTTGGCGGGGTTATGCCGGTTGCGATCGCATTTGCTGCTGGTGCAGCTGCGCTCATCATCGTTTCCCTGTTTACGAAGAAACCTTCTGAAGCCACGATTCGTAAATTCTTCGCATAGAATCCGATGTCGCGCAAAACGCGCGGCACCCCTTTTTACTTTCCTGTTTTTTTACCTTTTACCCGATAAGAATGACCTCAGACGAAGCAAGATCACAACTCGACGAGCGCGTCCGCGAAATGATGACGTGGCATTTCAGCGACGAAACCGGATGCCCTTTCTGGTTGGACTGGAAAAAGGAAGCCGGCTGGGATCCCCGCGAAGAAGTGAAGGGGTATGATGATATCATCAAATTTCCGCACTTTCAGGATGAGTGGCTTCGTGATGAGAAGAACGAGCGCTTTGTTCCGAATGCCTACAAGGGAAAACCGTTCAACGTTTTTGAAACAGGCGGCACAACCGGTCTTCCAAAACAGCGTGTCGGCTGGGAAGATTACAAACACGATTACGAACAGTTCTCTGATCAGCTCAGCGATGAGTTTTTCCCGAAAGGCGGAAACTGGATCATGGTTGGTCCAACCGGGCCCCGACGTTTGCGGCTTGCTGTTGAGCATTTGGCGAATGTCAGGGGGGGAAGCTGTTATCACGTGGATCTCGATCCACGTTGGGTGAAGAAGCTCATCGGTCGTAAGGAGCTCGATCAGGTGGAGCGTTATCAGGCGCATGTCATGTCGCAGGCGGTGGAGATCATCAAGCATCGCGACATTTCCTGTATCTTCACGACTCCGCGTTTGCTGGCTTCAATTGGCGAGCGCATTTCGATTTCTGATCACGGAATCAAAGGCTGCTTTTGCGGGGGGACTTCGATGACTCCTGAATATGTCCGCTTTCTTCAGGAAGAGGTTCTTGAGGACAAGGCTCAGTTCGTTCCTACTTACGGAAATACCTTGATGGGACTTGCGGTAAGTATCCCGGAAGAATTGAAAGAGAACGATTACAGCGTTACCTATTACGCGCCTCAGCCTCGTGCGGTCCTTCGTATTGTCGATGCCGAACAAACAGAGAAAACCATGGGCTACGGAGAGTATGGCCGGGTTGAATTGACGACACTGTCACACGAATTTTTCATGCCACGCTTTCTCGAACGCGACGAAGCAATTCGTAGGGAACCGCACGCGAAGTATGCCTGGGATGGTGTTGGTGATGTCCGCCCATTCGGCGCACTTACCAATAAGGTGATCGAAGGCGTTTATTAATTCGCTCGCGAGAAATTCTGCGGCGGACATTGCCGGGCTCAAGCTTGGTGATCGTTCGCAGTGGGATTGTCTCGAGTTGGCTTTTACCGGTTAAAGGATTCAGTAAATCCATGAGGGCCGAGGTGTAGGCCGCAGGCAGACTCGATTGCTTCCAATTCTGAATTTGTGAACCGTTTGGATTCCGGAATTCGCAGCAGGGATGCATCAAACGAATCCATCGAAATCTTCCTCTTTGGTGTTACCGGGGAGTTCTCTGGAATCGACCAGACCCTAAGGGTATATTCCCTGTTCTGATCTTCTGATATCACGGCGAAGAGTTGGTCGTCTTCGAGAAACATGCCGAAGTAGGGAGTGCCATCGCCGACGATTGGAATTCCTACCGGCTTCCACGAGTGGGTATCCCAGAATCGAAAGGAACGATCCGGCGCTCCCCAGCTTACCAATGTTTTTCCGTCAGGAGAATAGCGACAATGGTGAGCCGATACGATTCCCTTGACGTCGTGAATCAAGTCCGGGGAAATCTTCTCACCGGTTTGAGAATCAAAAATATTCGCGATACCCCCGTCAGTGGCAATAGCAACTGATTCACCGGTAGGTGAAAAGGAGACTGATGAAATATCCCGGTGGTGTCTGGACTCGAATCTTTTGGTCGTCTTCTTCTCTAAATCGTAAATGGAAAAGTGGCTGAATCGATCGCGATAGGCCAGAAGTTTCCCGTCCGGGGATATGTCGCAAGATCGAACGCTGGATGTTGTTGTCTCGATTTGATCCACCAACTCGCCGCTTTCTTTATTCCATACTCGAATGAATCCGTCCCGGAACGCTCCAAATAATAAAGGCTGAGCCTGCGAAGCTCCCATCGATCTTGGTGCTTGATCGGGCAGGTCGCGGATTGACTGTAGATCGATAGCCTCAGCTTTTACGATTAGACTATTCCGCTGTGAGAGCGGGACGGTATCCCATCCTTCCGGGAGTTGTTGGCTGGGATTTAATTCTGAATGTTGGCCGGGGACTTTGAAGTGAAAGAGGATGGCGTCCTGGGTGATGCATCGGAGTATTTTGGAGGTACTATCAATCTGTATTTCCTCCGCATTTTTTACTCTCGTGATTTCAGCTCCAAAGAGTTCGTTTCTTTCAAAATCCCAAAGATGCACTCCCGATTCCACGGTTCCGATGTAGGCGAGGTTTTTGTCAGGATGAATAGTCGCGGAGGTGGGCGGATCAGGAAGGGGAAGATTCTTGATGATTGTTTGACCTTTTACTGTCCAGATATTGGCTTCGGCTGCACTGAAGTAGGCCGACAGTCTTCTTACAGGATCGGAAGCAGAGAAGAGAAGGGGGACACCAACTCTTTGCTGAGTGAAAATGCGGGGCGCTCTTCCTGCGTCACATGCGGAAATAATTCCTGAGTTCGTGACGGTATAGTATCGGTACCCTGAGCCGGATTCCACGAGGCTGTGAATAGGTTCAGGTTGCTGGGGGATTTTTGTGGTGAAATCTCCGGTTTCAGCATCCAAATCGATCCTGCTTCCATCGTGGCTGGCCAAAGCAATCCCTGTTCCCCTTGAAAAGAAGGCGTGTGAGAGGGCGGTCGTCGGCAACTTTTTCGTCCACTGCAATTCTCCATCTCCGGTATTCCAGAGGCTGACGATTCCGTTGACTGAAGTAATGCAGAGCTTTTCGTCATCCGGTGAGAATAATACTCTGGTGATGTGTTGCCCAATGTCAGGTGGCGGGTCTTTGAGGAAGAGGGGTTTTCGGGTTACAAGGTCTACAAGCACATACTTTCCCTGAATATTGGTAACTGCGAGAAGCTTTTTGTTGTGGCTGAGTTTTGCATATTGGTTGGTTCCCACAATTTCAATTCGCGGAGCAATTTCAGTCCCATCCGGCCCATGAAACTGAACGGTTCCCATTTCCGTGACCACGACAAATGAACCTTCCGGGTCTGTAAAAAAAGCCTCTCGAAGATTCAAATCTGCAAGGTCCTTCTGGAGTGTCACTTTTGAAATTGGAAACTGTTCCAGGGTTGCTCTTAGCAGCCTGGTTGATTCAAGGTTTTCGGGATCCGTCCGCAAGCTTCGAACCAATTGTGCAATTCCTTTTGTTGTAGCTCCTTGATCAATGAGACTCACGGCAACCCGAAGATCTGAGTTGGAGTATGCCCGGCTTGTTTCCCGGGATGCGACACCAGCTTTTACCGCCATGACGCTGCTGATGACTGCTGCGAAGGTAATTGACAAAGCGATGATCGCCAGGGAAGCGGTGAGCTTCCAGTTTCGGCGAAGGAATTTGCCAGCCAGATATAGAGTGTCGGGAGGGCGGGCCCGGACAGGCTCATTCGATTGAAAGCGATGAAGATCCTCCCGGAGAGCGCCGACCGAAGGGTAGCGGCGCTCGCGTTCCTTATTGATGGCTTTGCCTACGATGCAATCCAGATCTCTTGCAATATCTTCTGTCGAAAGCGATGAGGGCAGGGGCGCAGTTTCCTCCCGAACTCTGTTCATGAATTGAAGCACCGCCTCCAGGGAACTGGAATCGAGACGAAGCGGAGGGCGGCCGACCAGCAGTTCAAATAGAATGACTCCAAGAGAGTAAACATCGGTCCGTGTATCGACTTCCTCGCCGCTGGTTTGCTCTGGACTCATATACTCGGGAGTTCCAAGTAGCTTGCCTTCGCCCGTGAGAATTGTACCTTCACTGAGAATCTTGTCCGTGGCTTTTGCGATGCCGAAATCGAGCAGTTTGATGACAGGTTTTCCCTCGTCGTCGGCGTAAGCAAGAATGTTTGCCGGCTTTAAATCACGATGAATGATCCCACGGCGATGAGCGTGTTCCACGACCGCACAGATCCGGTCAAAAAGTGAAAGCTTTTCGTTGATCGTGGAATCCCCGGCGAATTGGGTGACCGGAACTCCCGGAACAAATTCCATCGCGAAAAAGGGACGGCCGTCATCGGTGCTGCCGGCATCGTAGATCGTTACAATGTCAGGGTGATTTAACAGCGCAAGAGCCTGAGACTCTGCTTCAAATCGGGCCAGTACTTCCTTCGAACCCATCCCGGGACGAAGGATTTTCAGGGCAGCGGAACGTTTTACCGGGTGCGTTTGGTCGGCGGCGAATACGATTCCAAAGGCCCCTTCACCGATCTTTTCCTCTAACTCCCAATCCCCGATTTTCTCGCGCTTTCCCGTCTCCGAAATGCCGGCTGATGGGATCTCATTTTTCTTGAAGAGACAGCCGGGGCAATTTCCTCCGGGAGCCCAGGCCGGGATGGGCTTACCGCAATGGTCACAAAGATGATCGGTGGATGATGGAGCGGGTGCCATGGATGAGCCTTAACTCGCGAATACCTGGTTAAGATAGTGAATTTCGTCTTCGAGGGCATCGCCTTCGGAGATTGTTTCTGAAATCTCCTCTTCCAAAAACCTCCGATAGAGTTTTCTCATTCGAAAAAGGGTGACGCGGGCCGCCCCTTCATTGATTCCAAGTTGCTCCCCAATTTCCCGAAAGGAAATATCCCCGTCGCCTGCGAGTAACCCTTTGAGTGCTTCATAGGCTTCGGACTTCTCGAGTCTTATGTATTCCTGCCGGACTCTCTCAAAAACCCGGTCAAGTATGGTGAGGGCCCATCGGACTTCGAACAACTTCTCCGGCGTATCAAATTCTGGTGGCTCGTAGGAATACCGTTCTTCGGCTGATTCCAGATCGAGAGAGATTACCTTCTGGCCACCACCTCTTTTTTCGGCACGTTCTTTTTTCCCCAGATCACGAAGATAGTTTTTCACTGAAGAAAGCAGGTAGGCGCGAAGTCTCCCTTTCTCCTCCGAAAAAAGTTGGACTCGATCTTTCTCCAGGAGTTCGCAAAAGAATCCCTGAGTCGCGTCTTCAGCGTCGGCGGGGCTCAATCCTCGTCTTCGCACATAGGCATAGAGAGGATACCAATACATCTTACAAAGCTCGCTAACGGCACGAGTTCGCTCTTCTTCGCCGCCAACCCTGGCTCCCATTACTAAACTCCAACGGGTTGGAGGGAACTGGCCCGGGTCGATTGATTCCTGTCCTGGAGATTCATCCATGATCCGGGAAAATTGTAGCTCAATTCGCGGGGAATTGGAGAACGAAATCGCGCCGGAAACAGGGTTTCTGACAGGGAGCGGGGGTTTTCTTTAAAAAATGTGAGGGAGCTGTGTAACGAATCTGAAAATATTTCTTTAGAGAGGGTAGGGCAGCGAAATGCCGAACAAATCCAAGCGCAAAGAAATAGAATTATGACAACAACAGCAAAAACACCAAAGAAAGAAAGCATTAACGAGGAACGGCTCCACACACTATTGGGTGGCGTCCTTCAGGACCTGGGAGGCGCATTCAGTGTTCCGCTCGTTCAGATCGGAGAGAAGCTCGGGATCTATCGGGCTCTACATGAAAATGGCTCAGCTTCTTCCAGTGAGCTGGCGAGTCTGACCGGATTAAATGAACGCTATCTGCGTGAATGGCTTTCGGCACAGGCGGCTTCCAGCTATGTGAGTTACGACTCTAGCGGGGAAAAGTTTTTTATGACAACCGAGCAGGCGTTTGTCTTTGCCAATCCGGATAGTCCTTTCTATTTGGCTCCGGCATTCGGAACAGCAGCCGCATTCCAACAGAATATGCCTCAAGTAAAAGAGGCGTTCCAGACAGGGGAAGGGGTTGCATGGGGAGATCAAACTGAATGCCTCTCCTGTGCTGTGGCCCGGTTCTTTCGTCCGGGATATCAGAATCATCTGGTCCAGGCCTGGCTGCCTGCTCTGGAGGGCGTCGTTGAAAAATTGGAGCAGGGTGGCGCAATCGCAGACATCGGCTGTGGTCACGCTACGTCTTCAATGATTATGGCGCAGTCCTTTCCGAAATCGAAAGTTCACGGCTTCGATTTTCATGAGAAGTCGATCCAGGATGCCGCAAAACATGCAGAGGAGCACGGAATCACGAATCTCGAATTGCATCATCAGGAGGCGAAGGAAATTCCGGGGACTTATGATCTGATCACGCTGTTCGATTGTCTTCATGATATGGGCGATCCCCTTGGTGCGATGAAGAAGGTTCGCAAGGCTTTGAATCCCGGTGGGACTGTGATGATTGTTGAGCCGATGGCCGGCGATAGCCTCTCGGAGAATCTCAATCCAGTCGGTCGAATGTATTACTCCGCTTCCACCATGGTCTGCGTTCCGACTTCGTTGGCACAGGAAACCGGAAAGGCTCTCGGTGCCCAGGCGGGTGAGAAGAGACTGCGCGAGCTCATCATTGATGAAGCCGGATTCAAGTCATTCCGCCGCGCTGCGGAGACTCCGTTCAACCTCATTCTTGAAGCCAGGGCCTAAGGCATTTTACCCTGGCCCTATTATCCAAACCAAGTTCTATACAATGAGATATTTAACTAACAAGGCTACGAAAGTTTTTGCAACGGCCCTCGTGCTGATGGTTTTCGGTTCAGTCCTGTCGAATGCTGCACCTGGCGACATTCACACGGTCGCCGGAAACGGAATGAATGGCGCGACTGGCGACGGAATGATCGCGACCGAAGCTATTATCGGTTCCCCGCATTTTGCAGCATATGACTCTGCCGGAAATTTTTACCTCTCTACGGGTGACCGCGCCATCTATCGCGTAGATGTAAATACGGGCATTTTCGCGGCTTATGCAGGACGAGGGGATCCGGGGTTTGCCGGAGATGGAGGTCTTGCTATTAACGCCAGCTTTAGCGTTTTTACCCACGGGATCGCACTGGATAAGGAAGGCAACCTTTATATTGTTGATAGTGGAAATCATCGGATTCGGAAAGTGGATGCGTCCACCAAAAACATTTCGACGATTGCGGGTAAGGACACTTCCGGCTTCTCCGGAGATGGCGGTCTGGCGACGGATGCAGAGCTCAATGCTCCCTCGGCGATAGCAGTCGATCATCTGGGGAATATTTTCTTCAGTGATGATGCTTATACCCGGGTTCGCCGAATCGACGGGACGACTGGCATCATCACGACAATAGCGGGAGATGGCACCAATGGTTTCGATGGAGATGGTGGACCTGCTGTTGATGCTGTTTTGAATGAAGCCAGAGGGCTCTGTACCGATTCAAAAGGACATCTCTATATTTCGGACCGTCCCAATCACATGATCCGGCGAATTGACGCACAGACAGGAATCATCAATGCTTATGCAGGAACTGGAGGAGCTGGAGCTGTCACTGAGAACGTCCTCGCTACTTCAGCCAGATTCTATTTCCCGTATGGTATCTGCGTTGACGGTGATGATAATTTGTTTATCGCCGATTATGCTCACAAGTGTGTTCGCAAGGTGGATGCAACAACGAAGCTGGTCACAACCGTGGCGGGAACCACCGTTAGTGGATACTCAGGTGATGGCGGGCCTGCGACTGAAGCCATGATGTCAAGCACGCGGGGAGTAGTCGCGGACTCCCTTGGTAATATTCTGATATTGGATGAGTCAAACCTTGTCGTTCGCCGGGTCGATCTGGCGGGAGCACCTGTTTCGTTCCAGCCTGATGCGACGATTGGGAAACGTCGGGAAGGTCAAAGAGGCAGGGGCGTCGTCAACGGATCGGGAGGAGGGCAATCTCTGAACCTTCGGAGCTCGAAGAGGGCTTCATCCTTCTATTTTGATATGGTGAACAAAACCGGGAGTAATTTTTCCGGGGAATTCAGCTTGCATGGGACGAAGGGGGATCGGCATTTCAAAGTGAAGTACCTTCAGGTGGGTAAGGGGAATGTGACGGCAGATCTGACAAGGGGCCTTCTGGGGACCGGGCAGCTCAAATCTGGTGAAAAGGTGGGATTCAAAGCGGTTGTGAGATCAAAATTCAAGGCCGGTTCGAAGCGCAAAACGTTCCGGGTCTTCTCACGGTCGATCGCGAATCCTGCGGGATCTGATGTCGTTAAAGCAAAGGTGAAAATGACTCGATAGAAATCACCTGAGAGTCGGAAGCAGAGCAGTGCCCGTAAAGGGGCTGCTCTGTTTTTAGTCACGGATTTCGACAATTGTGATAATTGAAAGGCGAGGCTGACTTTGTCCTTACAATCGATTCAAGCCTGTTGATGATCGGACAAAAAAAATATGCAAATTTTACCCGAGATCACGGGAGCGAATCGGGGTTGCCAATTCGGGGAAACCGTTGAATTTACGGGGTCGGTTTACATTGCCTCTTTTCAATTCGAAAATTTGGAATCTGGAGAGCCTTGACCGGCGTATTTTTCTTTTTTATGACAGCGCCACATATTCCAATTCTCCGACAGGGTAAGGTTTACAAGAGTCTCGATGTGCAGACGGTAAATCGACTCGGAAGCGACGAACCAGCCGCAGAGATCTCGTTTGCTTGTTCAGACATGATCAAATACGACCTGCTCAAGATGGATGAGGCCCGAGCAGTATTGAAAAAGTTCAGCTGTCAGGAGCTTGTCGATATCACAAAGAAAGCAGGGGAGTATTTTCTGGAATCTGATCTTCCGATTGGAATCGAAGGGGAGTTGCAGTCTCCAGATGATTATGTGTTCTCTCTCGCAGCTACAAGTGGGCTCCCGCATTCGCTGATCCGAATGAATATGAAGCGTCTCGCCGGAATTTTCGGGGAGATCGACACGATCTTCCGGGGATTGACTCGCGGACTCGATTGGGAAGTTCTCGACAAGGGCTATGGCGAGCAGGGCGGGGCACCGGTCAGCTTTTCGGCAACGACCAGTGAGCTGGCTGTGATTCTTCCCAGTAACTCTCCGGCGGTAAATGCCCTTTGGATTCCGTCGATTGCGATGAAAGTTCCTGTTCTCTTGAAGCCCGGTCGCGAAGAGCCCTGGACTCCATGGCGAGTGATTCAGGCGTTTATCAAAGCGGGTTGCCCCGCAGAAGCCTTTTCTCTTTATCCAACTCAACACGATGGCTCGGGTGCGATCATTCGACGCGCAGGTCGGTGCATGCTTTTCGGCGATGATTCGACAGTGAAGCAGTACGAAAACGACGAGCGCATCGAAGTCCACGGAACCGGGTATTCCAAATTTCTCATCGGCGAAGATGAGATTGAAAACTGGGAGAAATACATCGACACGATTGTTGAATCCGTTTCTGCAAACTCAGGCCGGAGTTGTATTTGTACCTCGACGATCGTGGTGCCCAAATACGGAGACGAAATTGCCCGCGCCGTCGCAAAGCGAGTCGCGGAAATCAAGCCTTTGGCGCAGGATGATCCTGAAGCAAGGCTTTCCGGATTCGCGAATCCACAATTTGCCGAATGGATCAATGACGCTGTGCAAACAGGGCTGGACGCCGGTGGAGCGATTGATGTCACCGCGGAGTTCCGTGAAGGCGAGCGTTTTCATGAGCGTGACGGGATGAACTACTTACAGCCTACCATTGTCAGGGTTGATTCTTTCGATCAGGAACTGGCGATCCGGGAGTTTCTCTTTCCTTTTGCGACTGTGGTGGAATGTCCACAGGCGGAGATGCTTGAAAAAATCGGTCCTTCCCTGGTCGTCACTGCAGTGACAAAAGATCTTGAGTGGGTGAACCACTTGTTCGATTGTCCGACGATTGACCGTTTGAATGTCGGGAATGTTCCGACAAACCGGATCAAATGGGACCAGCCGCATGAAGGCAACCTTTTTGACTTTCTTTACACTCGGCGTTCTTTCCAGATTGCGGAGATTGCCTGAGGCCGTAGAATCCTGACGATGCCTCAAAACGCGCTTTCTATCGAGTCGCTCTGTCACGGTTTGGATTTTCCGGATTTCGTGTTGGGGTTCGACCATGTCCCCGGGGGAAAAGTCCTTTTCGGTCCCGGTGTCGTTGGGCAGATCGGGGAGGAAGCGAAACGACTTGGGGCAAAGCGTGCCCTTCTTGTGACGGATCCGGGCATTGCCAAAACGGGACACAGTGAGCGCGCTGTGTCCATTTTAAAGGATGCCGGCATTGAAGTCGTGGTCTTCGATCAAGTTCACGAGAATCCGACTACGATTGATGTAAAGCGATGTGTTGAATGCGCCAGTGAGGCTGAGGTTGATTTGATTATCGGTTTTGGTGGTGGTTCAAGTATGGACACAGCCAAGGCAGCGAATTTCATCCTGACCAATGGTGGTCGGATGCAGGACTATCAGGGAGTGAATCGTGCTGAGAAGCCGATGTTACCTTTGATTGCTGTGCCGACTACGTCCGGTACGGGGAGTGAATGCCAGAGTTTTGCGCTCATTGCTGATTCGGAGTCGCATGCAAAAATGGCGTGTGGAGACAAGAAAGCAGCAGCGGCAGTGGCGATATTGGATCCTGAACTGACGCTGACTCAGCCTTCCTCGGTCACCGCGCATACCGGGATAGATGCCGTTGCTCATGCTCTGGAGACTGCGGTATGCAATAAAGGGAATGATATTTCGATGGCTTACTCCAGGGCCGCGTGGAGCCTTTTGGAAAAAGGTTTAGAAACGGTGCTCGCTGAACCTGATAATATGAAGGCGCGGGCACGGATGCAGTTGGGGGCCGCTTTTGCGGGGACTGCCATTGAGAATTCAATGCTTGGGATTGCTCATTCCTGTGCAAACCCTTTGACGGCTCACTTTGGAACGGTTCACGGACAGGCGGTAGGAACGATGTTGCCTCATGTGATTCGATTCAATCGGCAAAACGAAGCTGCGGAGAAGGTTTACAATGAGCTTTATCCAAATGGATCATTAGAGGATCGGGTTTCTGAGTTGCTGGTCGCCGCGAAAATGGACGAAAGCGCGACTGATCTCGGTTTGACCGAGTCGGCAATCGATCAGCTATCGACGGAGGCCGCTAGTCAATGGACGGCACAATTCAATCCTGTCCAAGTCGACGCTGAAGCCCTGGCTAAAGTGTATCGATCTGCTTTGTAATCGATTCTTCAAGTGAGGCCCTCGCTTTAAAGTGAGGAAAGAGACCTTCATCACTCGTTCCGATCCTTGAATAATCTGGATATCTTTATCAATCCAGCTTAGAATCGCCCAGATCTCCCAATATTACGGGGAATCACGGGAATTTCCATAATCTGGAAATCCCATATTTAGTTTAGAAATCTTAAATTTTAGCCTTGCTTAATGTTAATTTCGGATACTATAGTAGTATCCAAGTATTTTTCTAATTTATGATATTTATAAGTTGGAAGAATCGACTGGAAGGAGACGTATGCTGACAGAATCTGCATCAATAAGAATTTATCATGATTATTTCAATCAAACCCTGGCTTGAGATGGCGGAGTCAATGAATCAAGGGCAGGGCAAGAGAGGTGTAAGTGACGGCGGGGTTGCTTTGTCACGGGATTATGAGCTTGAGGCGCTTCGTCTTGAGTCTGAGCTGAGGCGGGAGCGAAATGAGCAGCCTCTTCATTTTGAAACAATGAGTCGTATGGATTTTTACCACAAACCTGTGATGGGACAGGAAATTCTTCATGCGCTGCGCCCGGTGAGCGGCCGCCAGGTTTTTGATGGGACTCTTGGTGGTGGGGGACATTCTGAAATGCTGCTTCAAAAAGGGGCTCACGTTATTGGGTGCGATCAGGATGACGATGCGCTCAGTTACGCATCCCGGCGACTGGAGAAGTTCGGTGACTGTTTTCTTCCTGTGAAAGGGAATTTTGCTAGGGTTGATTCTATCCTGAAGGATCTGGGTATTGATGGGGTGGATGGGATGCTGATGGATCTTGGGGTATCTTCACATCAGTTGGATGAAGCGGCTCGTGGGTTCTCATTTCGTGCGGATGGCCCTTTGGATATGCGGATGGACCAGGGTTCAGATCTTTCTGCGAAAGTAATTGTCAATGAGTGGTCGCAAGAAGAGCTGGCGGATCTGATTTGGAAGTATGGTGAAGAGCGTAAATCCCGCCAGGTCGCCAGTGCGATTGTGAAAGCCAGGGAAGAGAGTGTGATCGAAACTACCTTTCAACTGGTCGAGATCGTCTCCCGGGTTATTCCACGCGTTGGTCGGAAAAATCCGGCGACACGGGTTTTTCAAGCGCTGCGGATTGCGGTGAATCGTGAGCTTGAAGTGCTTGAAGAGGGTTTGAAGAATGCTGTGGAAGCACTTTCTGAAGGTGGTGTGTTGGCGGTGATTACATTTCATTCGTTGGAAGATCGAATCGTGAAGCATTTCATGAGGAACGCCAGTGCGCCATTTCTTGATCGCCCGGAGTGGCCCGAGCCGCGACCAAATCCTGATTACTGTCTGCGCTTGCCAAATCGAAAGGCGATTGTGCCCTCAGAAGAGGAAGTGCATACGAATCCGAGAGCCCGGAGCGCAAAGCTTCGTGTGGCTGTGAAACGATAAAAGATAAGAGTTATGGAAAAGAGGAATAGGTACAAAAGTCGGGTTCGGTTCATGATGATTTTCCGTCTTCTTTTCGTCGGGCTGATGCTCGGGGGGATTGGGGGCTCATTTGTTTGGATGCGGAATCAGCACGTGATGAAAGGGCATCAGATTTCCGCGATGGAAAAGCAGATCGAGGACCATGTTCGGGAAGTTGAAATGTGGGAGTTGCGGATCGCAGGGGTCAGGGATCGCAATGAATTGGGGCGCAGGCTTCGATGGGTTGGGAGTGATCTTGCCGAGGTGGATGCCTCGAGGGTGATTCAGATTGATCCGAACGACGAATTCTCACGTCCTGTAGTGGGAGTATTTTAATCGAGGAAAACCAGAAGCTTGGATTCAAGATTAAAGTCCAGATTGATTGTAGCATGTGCCGGAATGGTCATGCTTCTTTGCGTGTTGAGTGGCCGGCTTGTGTGGCTTGAGTTGAAGCAGGGCGCTTCGCTGGATCGCCAGGCCCGTGCCCACTATGAGGGCAAGATGAAGCTCACGGCAAGCCGTGGTAGGATCTATGACCGCAATGGTGAATTGTTGGCCCGAAATCAAACTGTGTATTCGCTAGTGGTTGATTGCCATCACCTTCGTGATCTTGGCTTAAGCTGTATTGGGCTCTCCAAAAAAGAGGGGGTGAGTGCGATTGCGGTTAAGAAGAAGTATTTGCCTGAAGAGGTGCGAAGCCGGTATCGGGAATACGTGGTTGAATGCATGTCTGCTCCTCTTCGGATCCCCAGTCATACGCTCGGGAAAAAGTTAAAAGATAAAGAGCGTGGTGAGATCGTCCTGGCCCGTGATCTGGAAGATGATTTTGCCAATGAGTTGGCAGATTTAATCGATGAGAAATCGCTGCGAGGTCTCTATCTCCGAAAGGATCAAAGGCGCTACTATCCAAGTCCGAGATCGCTGACGCAAGTCATCGGGTATGTCGGTGGAGATGGTAACGGGCTCGAAGGAGTGGAGAGGGTCTTTGATGCGGAGATGAAGGGTGTTGATGGTCATCGCTATGTGGAAAGGGATCGGAGCCGCCGCGAGATTCACGCATACCGTGGGCGCCACGTTGAGCCTGTCGCGGGTAAGGATGTATACCTTACGGTTGATATGGGCTTGCAGTCCGCCCTTGAGGTTGTTCTGGATGAAGTGGTGGAGGAATACAATCCAGTGAAGGTTTCTTCAGTTTGGATGGATCCATCAACTGGCGAGGTCTTGGCTATGGGTAGTCGCCCCCATTTCGATCTCGAAACCAGGAAGGGGACCCGGCGCAATATTGCAATCACGGATCTCTATCAGCCCGGCTCTACATTCAAGATTGTAGCTTATGCGGGAGCGTTTGATCGAAATTTAGCAACGCCTTCTATGCCGGTTGACTGCCATATGGGGAACTACTCACTCGAAGGGTTTACGATGAAAGACCACCATGACTATGGGGTCCTTACTGCTGAGATGGCTTTCGCGAAGTCTTCAAATATTGGCGCTTACATGGTCGCCCGGCCTTTGAATGAGCATATTTTTCATTACTATATGAATCAGTTTGGATTTGGCCGGAAAACCGGAATTGAACTTACTACTGAATCATCGGGTCGTGTATATCCGGTGAAAAAATGGACGCCGGTTTCGTTTTCGAGTATGGCCATGGGATATGAGGTGGCTGTTACTCCTCTTCAGGTGGCTGCTGCCGGATGTGTGATCGCGAATGGTGGGCGCTATAATGGAGCGACCATTTTGAAAGGGGTGAAGGATCACTACGATAAGGGGCCCGTAAAGCCTGAGAAGGCTGAGGGGCTTCGAGTGGTGAGTGCATCGGCAGCTAACCATGTGAAGCGTTGCATGGTCCGTGTTTTAAAAGAGGGCGGAACGGGAACCAGGGCTGCGATTCCCGGATATACCATTGCCGGAAAAACGGGAACGGCACGTAAGCACATCGAAAATGTTGGATATGTCGAAGGGAAGTACATCGTGTCCTTTCTTGGGTTCTTTCCGGCGGATGATCCGAAAATTCTTGGCCTTGTGGTGATCGATGAGCCTAAGGCTGAAGGGATCAATCTATATGGCGGTACCGTTGCCGCACCGGTGTTTAAGAAGATGGCTGAAAAGGCCATTAAACTGATGGGGATCACACCGGATGCCCCTGAGGAAATTGAAGCATTGAACGAGAAGGAGGGTGTGGAGCTTTCACAAGTGCCGCCCGGGGAATAGTATATGAAGTTAGAGCAGATCATTGAAAAGATTCCTGTAAAAGCGGTAACTGGTTCACTTGATATCGAGGTTGAATCTTTGTGCCTCGATTCCAGAAATGTTGAAGGGGCAGGATTGTTCTTTGCGCTGAAAGGCGTGGACGCCGATGGGCATTCGTTCATCGGTCCAGCTCTGGAGAATGGTGCGGTGGCGGTGATTGCGGAACGCTCGTTTCCAGCAACGACTTCCGCGACTTGGATTCAAGTAAAGGATTCCCGCGAGGCGATGGGGCAGATCTCGGCAAATTTTTACGGAAATCCATCGCTCGAGATGCCGGTCGTTGGAATAACCGGGACGAATGGTAAGACGACTACCGCATTTCTGGTGCATCATTTGATGCAGGCGACTTTACGTAGAGCGGGCTTACTGGGGACGATCCAGTATCTGATTGCGGACCGGGTGGTGGATGCTCCGCACACGACACCGGAAGCGCCTGATCTCCAGGCGATGCTTCGGGAAATGCGCGACGAAGATTGTCGGGCTGCGGTGATGGAGGTTTCCTCTCACGGCCTGGCTCAGCACCGTGTAACCGGGGTGGAGTTTGATGTCGGTGTGTTTACCAACTTGAGTCAGGATCATCTCGATTACCATGGAACGATGGAGCGGTACTTCGAATCGAAGAAATTGCTTTTCGCTCAGATGCAGAACAATACGGTGAAGAAGGGGCTAGCCGTAATTAATGGTGACGACAGATGGTGCGATCGTCTTCTGAAGATGGGGATTGGAAGCTTGGATGTGGTTACTTTTGGTCAGACTTCCGGCAATGACCTCCAGGCGTCGAATATTAAGTATGGATTTAATGGCACGACCTTTTCTCTGAGCTATAAAGACCGTCAATTTTTGGTGACGGTTCCTCTTATTGGATTGTTCAATGTCTATAATGTTCTGGCTGCGCTGGCTGCCGCTGACGGTATCGGCTTGAATCTGCGTGAAGCGATTAAAAATATCGCAGAATGCCCGCAGGTTCCGGGCCGATTGGAACTCGTTGCCGGTCGTCAGATGAATTACCGTGTTTATGTCGACTATGCACATACTCCTGATGCCTTGGTGAATGTCCTGAAAACTCTGAAAGAGCTGGAACCTCAACGGATCATCACCGTATTCGGATGTGGAGGAGATCGCGACAAAGTGAAGCGTCCTAAAATGGGTGCCGCTGCTGAGGAAGGGAGTGATTTTTCGATTTTGACCTCAGATAATCCGCGCACCGAAGACCCTGAGAGGATTCTGAGAGATGCTGAGGCGGGGCTTCAGTCAGATCGATATGAAGTGATTGCTGACCGCCGGGATGCCATTGAAAGGGCAATCAACATGGCAGAGGAACGGGATATTGTTCTGATCGCCGGGAAGGGGCATGAGGCCTACCAGGAAATTGATGGAGTGCGTCACGAATTTGATGATCGTCAGACTGCCAGGAATTGTATCGCCGCCCGTGCCGAGGGATAAATATGAACTCGATCACATTAGCAGCGATAGCAGACTGGTGCGGCGGAGTTCTATTGCAGGGTAGTCCTTCGGAGACCGTTACAGTTCTTTCCACCGACTCGAGAAAACTCAGGGAGGGAGATCTCTTCCTTGCCTTGAAAGGTGAGAATTTTGATGCACACGATCTGCTTGAGAAGGCGATCGACGCGAAATGTTCGGGGCTGGTTGTGCAATCACTCAATGCGGAAACGGAATCGTTTGATGGGGCTGTCATTCATGTTCGCGACACTCTGGTTGCGCTGCAGATGATTGCGGCCGGATATCGGCGCAGCCTGAAAGAACTTCGCGTTATTGGCGTAACGGGAAGTAACGGCAAGACTTCTACGAAGGATTTCCTTGGTGGCGTTTTTGCTTCTGCGGGTCCCGTGAATGCGACGAAAGGGAATCTCAACAATCATATCGGACTTCCTTTGACGATACTCGACACTAACGATTTCCATCAGATCGGCGTCTGGGAAATGGGGATGAATCATCCGGGTGAGATTGAAGTGCTTGCTGAGATAGCCCGCCCTGATTTCGCTGTGATTACGAATGTAGGAACCGCTCACATTGAGCATATGAAGACCCGGGATGCGATCGCTGAGGAGAAGGCTGAGCTTGCCATGGCTTTGTCCCCGGAAGGCGTCTGCTTTATGCCGGTTGCGGATGACTATTTTGAATTCGTTAAGAAGAGGATTGCGTGCGAGATGATTTCTGTGGGAATTGACTCGGGTGATATATCCGCTTCGAACCTCGTGACCGGCGGTGAGGGGAATACTACTTTTGATCTCTCCATTCCCGGAGGGGAATCCGCTTCGGTAACTTTGTCAGTAAGTGGTCGTCACATGGTAATGAACGCACTGCTGGCCGCAGCGGTCGCGTGGAAATCCGGAATTCAGATTTCGGATATTGCAGATGCGCTCGCTGCAGTTGTTTTGACCGGTGGAAGACTTCAAAGCAAGTCCATTGGAGGGTTCCAAATTCTCGATGATACCTACAACGCGAACCCTGATTCAATGCGGGCGGCTTTGCGCTCGATGAAGGAATTTAATCTAGAGGGTAGAAGAATTGCAGTCCTCGGAAAAATGGGGGAATTGGGTGAGCATGAAGAAAGTGCCCACAAAGCGCTGGGAGCGGATCTGAAGGATGAGTCAGTCGATCTGCTAATCACAGTAGGGGATACTGCTTCGCTCATTAATGACGGCGCTGCCGATTCAATACCTCATCATCACTTTTCCACTCACGAGGAAGCGGGACACTTTATTCGTGAACAAGCCGACGAAAAAGACCTGATTCTCCTGAAGGGGAGCCGGTCGGCAAAAATGGAAACTGTTCTAGACTCACTCGACTAATCCTCCACCCCAAATGCTTTACTACCTCAAAGATCTAACTGAATACCTGGACGCACTGAATGTGTTTCAGTATCAAACCTTTCGTGCCGCCGGAGCCTGCTTGACTGCCTTTCTTTTAAGTTTGCTCCTCGGTAACAAGGTGATTCTTAAGCTGACTTCATTGAAGTTGGGGCAACCGATTCGGACCGCCGAAGAAGTGCACAAGTTGGCTGAGCTTCACGGAGGGAAAGTTGGGACGCCTACGATGGGAGGCATCTTGATCGTCGGCACGGTTCTTGTTTCGGTTGTGCTTTGGGCTCGCATGACGAACCCGTTTATCTGGGTCATGATCTTCGTGACGATTGCAACCGGATTGCTGGGATTTATTGATGACTATCAAAAAGTTACCAAGAAGAGCTCGGCGGGTGTGAGCAGTCGGTTCAAACTGGTCTTTCAGTTTGTGGTGGCTTTCATTGCGGTGTCCTATCTGCTTCATCGTCCAGATACTTCGGAGTATATTGGGCAGCTTTTTATTCCGCTTTTCAAAGAGCCGATTCTCAAGGATATGGGATGGTTTGCCTATCTCTTCCTACCGATGGTGATTGTCGGGTGTTCCAATGCGGTGAATCTGACTGATGGGTTGGACGGATTGGCAGCGGGTTGTACTGTTACGACGACGGTTACCTACGCTCTCTTCTGTTATGTGGCAGGTAATCAACTGGCATCCGGATACCTGCTTGTTCCACATCATCCGTATGCAGGTGAGGTATCTATTTTTTGTACAGCTCTGGTAGGCGCCGGCCTCGGGTTTCTTTGGTTTAATTGCCATCCTGCCAAAGTCTTTATGGGAGATACCGGATCTCTTGCCATTGGCGGGATGATTGGAATGGTCGCGATCTGCAGCAAGCAGGAAATCACACTGATCATTGTTGGTGGCGTGTTCGTGATCGAAGCGATGTCGGTAATCCTTCAGGTCGCCAGTTTTAAGCTCACAGGAAAACGAATTTTCAAAATGTCACCCATTCACCATCACTTTGAGTTGATGGGGTGGGCGGAAAGTAAAGTGATAAACCGTTTCTGGATCGTCTCAATTATCTTCGCGATGATCGGATTGATGACCTTGAAACTGCGATAAATTGATGGAGTTGGAAGGGAAACAGATTGCTGTTCTCGGCGCGGGCACTAGTGGCCTTACTGCGGCGAAACTTGCAAAGAGTCGAGGGGCTGAAGTTAGCGCCTATGATAGCGGTGCGCCTGAAGACCTGGCTCCCGCCGTTTCCCGTTTCCTCGACGAGGGGATTGTGCTGACGACGGGACAGGATGCTTTGATCCCGCCGGCAAACCTTGATTTAATAGTGATCAGTCCAGGGATTGATGAGAAATCGGACATTGGAAAGGCTTTCGTATCAACCGGGGCGGAACTGCAGGGTGAAATTGAATTTGCCTGGCGTCTTGGGAATGCCGGAGTCGTTGCGATTACCGGGACGAACGGCAAAACGACTACCACCGACTTGATTGCTCAAATCCTCAATGGCAGCGGCGTCAAGACCGTTGCCTGCGGAAACTACGGGCTTGCTCTGTCAGAGGTGGTTCTATCCGGAATCGACTACGATTATTACACTCTTGAATTGAGTTCTTTTCAGTTGGAAACCATTTCAAAATTCCGGGCGGATGTTGCCGTTTGGATGAATTTCGCTCCGGATCACATGGATCGTTACGAGCATCTCGACGACTATCGGAACGCCAAGCTCCGTATCTTTGAAAACCAGAAAGAGGACGACTGGTGCGTGATCAAAGAAGGGGAAGAACATCAGGGGAATGGAAATGTCGTAACTTTCTCTGCCTACTCTTCCGAGTCTGATTTCCGACTGGAAGATGGTTCGATCATCAGTCCTGAAGGTACGGTGATTCTTGACTACTCCGATACTCGTTTGAACGGTCGGCACAATGCTGAAAATGTTATGGCAGCGATGGCCACGGCTTCCTGCATCGGAATCAAGTTCGATGATATGGTTGAAACAATCATTAACTACACACCTCCACCTCATCGCTGCGAAGTGATCGCGACGATTGATGAGGTAGTCTATGTGAATGATTCCAAGGCAACCAATCTTCATGCGATTCAGAGTTCGCTCGCCGGACAGAGTCAACCGGTCGTTTTGATCGCAGGGGGAAAAGAAAAGGGCCTGGATTTTTCAGAAGTCACCCCTCTGATTAGAGGGAACGTAAGGGCCGTGGTATGCATCGGCGAAATCGCTTCCAAGATCTCTGATGCCTGGGATTCAATCGTGCCCTGCACTTCCGCTGATTCGCTGGAAGAAGCGGTCGCGATCGCAAAGGGCAAGGCCCGGCAGGGAGATGCAGTCCTCTTTTCACCGGGTACATCCAGCTTCGATATGTTTACCGGCTACGAGCAGCGTGGCGATGTTTTCCGAACTGCTGTTCAAGCACTGAGGTGAACCGTCTCGCAGAATCAATCAACCAACCAAACCAGCAAATCAAACCAACTAACCAAGCTAAGCAATGAGCAATAAAAGAAGAAACAGAAAGGGCCGTCCAACCGGACGGAAAGGAATTATGGGGAAAGCATTCAGTCAGTCGAAACTGGCCGCGAATGTCACCGAGGAGGCCGACTGGTATCTTGATACACCGGATGTACGGCTGACCCGCATTTTTATGGTCGTATTGATCCTTCACGTGATCGCAGTAGGAGGGATTCTCGCATTCAAAATGATCGATAAGGCTGCTGGATCATCTCCGATGCAATTGGCATCAAAAACTTCCGTTCCAGCCAAAGTGGTATCAACCGAAGTAGAAGTTTCCGGTCAGGAGCAAGCGGTTGCCGCAGTGTCTCAGGCCGCGATAGCCGCTCCTGCAGTTACAGATTCTGTGGCGAAGCCCGCCGTGAGTCAGACCGGGAAAGTCGCTGGAGGTGAGGGGCAGTATAAAGTGCTCGCAGGAGATAGCCTTCCCGAAATCGCTCGTGGTCTGGGAATCACCGCGGATGCTCTTCGGAAAGAGAATGATATTCGCTCAGACAATGAATTGTATCCGGGGCGCTGGCTTGATATTCCAAAGAGTCCAGCTGTAGCGAAGGCGTCTGTTGCTACATCGCAAGCTGTTGCTCCAGTTCAGCCGAAGAAGGCTGCCGAGGCTCCTGCTTCTGCTTCACCGAAGGAAAGCTATACGGTACAGTCAGGTGATACAGCCTGGGGGATTTCGCGGAAATTTGGTGTAAATTTTCAGGAGCTGATGGCCTTCAATGGGATTGATAAGCCTGAGTCTCTTCAGATTGGTCAAACGCTGAAAATTCCTGAGTAAGCCGGATTTCAAAAGTTTCCATTGTTCGGATTTGTATTTCGTGAGCGGGGCGATTGATCGTCTCGTACTCAACCTATAGTGAGTTTTTTGTATGCATAAAAAGAGTTTTGCCCTCCTTCTTACGGGAGTTTCGTTTCTCGTTGTCATTGGATTTGTGATGCTTATGAGTACCTGTGTATTCAGCGCGCACGCGGATTCCCTGGACGGCTATCGTGAGGCAAAAAAACAGGGAGTATGGTTGTTGCTGGGCGTCGGAGTTTGCTGGGGTGCTGCGAGCATTGACTATCGGTTCTGGAAAAGGGTCTCCGGATACTTTTATGGAGGAACCGTATTACTCCTGGTTCTCTGTTTTGTCCCCGGAGTGGGAATGGAGGTAAACGGGGAGCAGCGTTGGATAGGCTGGGGCCCACTTCAGTTCCAGCCTTCTGAACTCGCTAAAATCGCAGTCGCTGTAATGGTCGCACACTGGTTCTCCCGGAATCCTGACAGTGGTAAGAACCTCTTTAAAGGGTTCATCATTCCTTTGTCAATTGCAGGAATCGCCATTGCCCTCGTCTTGTTCGAGGTCGATATCGGAACTACTGCGGTGTTGACGGTTTCGACGCTCGTTGTGCTTTTCGTTGCCGGTGTGGATTGGAAGTTTCTGACGAGCCTTGTTGGGACAGGTGTTGCCGGTTTTATTGGGATGCTAAGTTATGCGCCTGACAGAATGGAGCGAATTCTCGCCTTTATAGACCCGGAAAAACACAAGCTTGGTGCAGGGTTCCAGCAATGGATTTCATTGATGGCTATTGGATCCGGGGGAATGACCGGGCGCGGTATCGGAGAGGGAAGGCTGAAGATGCTCTATATGCCATTTGCACACACTGACTTCATTTTTCCGATGATCGGAGAGGAGATGGGAATGATTGCCACGATTGGTGTCGTGCTTGGTTTTGTGTTCATTGTGATCGCAGGATTTTCCATCGCATTCCACGCCCCGGACCGGTTTGGTCTGCTGCTTGCTGTGGGCCTGGCTTCCTACATTGGATTTCAGGGATTCCTCAATATTGGGGTAACCACTTCGACCTTGCCGAATACCGGTCTTCCGCTTCCTTTTGTCAGTTACGGCGGTTCTTCGCTTGTGTTCAGTTTTCTTGCGATAGGAATTTTGATTAATGTCTTTCGTCAAGGGAAGTCTACTGAAGAGAGTGGGCCCGATTGGACACTGCGTCCCCGGATTACACCGAGAGTGTAATTTCTCTGGATGGCGAATCTGTCTCTTGCGGAATATGGCTTGCTGGTGCTGGTTGTTGCATGTCAGCCCTACGCTCCGCAATATTACTGATTCTGATGTTGGCGAGCTTTTCGAGCGCCGCAGATCAGTGGGCATATTTTGGAACCTATACGAAGGGCGAGAGTAAGGGGATTTACTCCGCTTCTTTCGATAGTGGAACCGGTGAAGTGGGTGAAATCCGGCTCGCCGTCGAATTGGAGAATCCTTCATTTCTTGTGATCCACCCCAATGAGACAGTGCTTTATGCTGTCTCTGAAGTGAAGGATTCTAAGGGAGGTGGATCGGTTAGCGCTTTTAAGATTTCCCGTGATACCGGGGAATTGGTTTTTCTGAACCGGCAGCCGACAAAGGGGGGGGCTCCCTGTCACGCATCCATGGATGCAAAAGGGCAATGCCTTCTGGTCGCGAACTACCTGGGTGGCAATGTCATATCCTATTCGATTGATCGCGAAGGGAAGATCTCAGAGCCGCGATCTTTGATTCAGCACCAGGGAAGCAGCGTCAATAAAAGGCGGCAGCAAGAACCCCATGCTCATTCCATTAATCCGGGATCCGGCGACAGGTTTGCGTATGCTGCCGATCTTGGTGCGGACAAGGTATTTGTTTATCGACTGAACCCGGAGATGGGGACTCTGGAATCTTCAGGCGCAGTTTCTGCCAGTCCGGGGGCCGGGCCGAGACACATGGCGATTCATCCAGGTGGGAAGTTCGTCTATGCGATCAATGAACTGGATCTTACGGTCACGGCTTACCGCTGCAATCCGGATGACGGATCGTTGGCCTCATTTCAAAAGATTGGCACCTTGCCTGAAAATCAGGAGAATGTTGGAAGTACAGCAGAAGTGCGTATCCATCCGAACGGGAAGTTTCTTTATGGATCAAACCGGGGGCACAATTCGATTGTTGTTTACCGGATTGACCAAGAGGATGGGAAATTGACGAAGCTGCAAGTGGAGTCGGTGAGATGCGAAGTCCCGAGAAACTTCAATTTTGACCTGAGCGGGAAGTTCCTTTTCGCAGCCGGGCATAAATCAAATTTGGTGACTCTCTTTAATCTCAATCAGGAGACTGGCTTACTTGAATTTACCGGCACTGAATTTCCTGTTGCCAGCCCTGTCTGTATCAAGCTTGTGAATCGCACCAAAGACTGAACCCTGATGAAAAAAGTACTAATTCTTCTCGCGATTTGTCTCTTTGTAGCCTTGATCGGCGGAGTTATTTTCAGCCGGGTTATGATTGGATATTTTACTCCTGACCTTCTCGTGCAGCAATTGGAGTCACGCCTGAATTGCAGGGCTGAAGTCGCATCCGTCGATGCCTACTGGCTCGGGAAAAGCAGGCTGGTGATTAAAGGGGTATCCTTGGCGGAGCGCGATGATGCTGTAAAATCCGGAACCCCATTCGCCGAAAGGCTTCCTTTGGGTGATCCGCCCATTCATGTGGGAATGATAGAACTCAAGTTGAAGCCCGGAAGTCTTCTGTTGCGCCGGCTCTATGTGAATGAGTTAAATTTTGATGGTCTTGCCATTGATATGACAATGCTTGCTGACGGTAAGACAAGCATCAATTCGATCTTTAAACGCGCTCCCGGGGGCGATCCGGGGCAGGATATGGAGAAGCCGAATTCTGAAAAAAAAGCACCGCCTTTGAAGGAGAAGAAAGTCTTTACCGCCGGTAAGATTCCGCTTGCGGTGTTTGCTGATCATGCCGGCTTCACCAACAGTTCCTTGTCACTGACGGTGGAGAAGACAGGGGCTGTCATTCAACTCAAGGAAGCGAATTTTGAGTTTTCCGGTATCGATGTGAATCCCCGGAATCTGGCGGCACAGAACCGGGCGGATTTCGATTTCTCCGGGAAAATTGCCGTAGGAAAAGGGACAAGTGGTGCCAGAGCGTTTGAAGCTGCGATTCGGGGCTCAGGGGAGACCAAGCCGTTTGATCCTGAACTGGCGCAGTGGGAGCCTTCATGGAAGAGCGAAGTGGTTTTGGCAAAAGGCTCACGGCTCGACACCGTTCCGGTTATGGAGAACCTCAAGAAGAAACTGGAAGCGGTCAACCGTCCCGGGATCGAGCTCAGCGGAATCATGGCAAGTGGCGAGCTGGAGGAAGATGCGGTCACCGAAATTTCCTACAAGAGGGGAAGGTATGCTTTCGAAAAGGATTTTCTTCTCAACTTTGGAGACACAATGATTGAGGTGCACCCGGACAGCTGGATTGATTCTGCAGACAGCCAGCATGAGATTAAGGCAGCGGTCACGGCATCGGAATCTTTTACCAAAGAAGTGAAGACTAAGGCCCAGGCTTATTTGAATGAGCTTACCGGTGGTCGGGCACCTGAAGCGGTGGTGAGCACTCTCATGATGGCGATCACTAAAGAGAACCGGCTTCACCTCGAAGTCGTCTCCAGTGGTGACCTCTCAAAACCGAAGCCGGATCTCGCAACTCCGATCGGGAACCTCCGTGATTTGATGAAAGGATCCGGTGATACCATCAAGAACCTGAAAGAGTTGGGGAAAGAGTTTTTGGATGGTTTTTTGAAGAAAAAAGGAAAGTAAGCTTGAAGCGTGCTTGCCGTCTATAGAGCCAGGTCTATGAGGGGAGCCTACTTGACTGGCGTTAAGAGAGCCTTCTACACAGTCCGATACTGTTTAATATGATGAAAAACTGCTCTGACATTGAACCCTTTATGGCGGGACTCCTGAAGCGAAATCCCGGGGAATCTGAATTTCACAATGCCGTACAGGAGGTCGCGTCTGACGTCATTCCATTCATAAACGAGAATGAACAGTATCAGGGTGAATGCCTCCTCGAGCGACTGACGGAACCTGACCGGATTATTTCCTTCAGGGTCAGTTGGAAGGATGATTTAGGGAATGTCAGGGCCAACCGCGCCTGGCGCGTCCAGTTCAGCAACGCGATCGGACCCTACAAGGGAGGGATGCGTTTTCATGAAACGGTCAGTCAGAGTGTGCTTAAGTTTCTCGGCTTTGAACAAATTTTTAAAAACAGCCTGACGGGTCTTCCTATGGGTGGGGGAAAGGGTGGATCAAATTTTAATCCCAAAGGGAAAAGTGACGATGAAGTGATGCGGTTTTGTCAGTCTCTCATGACGGAATTGCATCGCTATATTGGCCCTGACACAGACATACCGGCAGGCGATATCGGAGTTGGTGCGAGGGAAATCGGTTATCTCTTTGGGCAGTATCGCCGTCTCTCCAATACCTTCACGGGAGCCATGACGGGTAAAGGTTTGGCCTTTGGAGGAAGTATCGGAAGAAAGGAAGCTACAGGATATGGCGCTGTATACTTCATGCGGGAAATGCTTAAGACAAAGGACGAAACGATTGAAGGAAAAACCGCTGTGGTTTCCGGTTCAGGAAATGTTGCTCTTTACTGCATCGAAAAGATAATCCAGCTGGGAGGGAAACCTCTGACCGCGAGTGATAGCGGGGGATTTATTCATGATCCGGAAGGAATTGATAAGGAGAAGCTCGAGTGGCTCAAGGATTTAAAGGAAGTCCGGCGCGGTCGGATTTCGGAATACGCGGAGGAGTTCGGTTGTGAATTTCATGAAGGCACTCCCTGGGGGATCAAAGCGGATCTGGCCTTTCCCTGTGCCACTCAAAATGAGCTGAACGAGTCGGATGCGAAAACGCTAATCAACAATGGATTGCTTGCCCTCGCTGAGGGCGCCAATATGCCCTGCGAACCGGAGGCCCAGCATTTGCTGAGAAACAGTGTTCTGTATGCTCCCGGGAAAGCATCAAATGCCGGCGGCGTTGCCGTTTCCGGATTGGAGCAAAGTCAGAATTCCCTTCGGATCAGCTGGTCGCTTATCGAAGTGGATGAGCGCCTGCAGACCATCATGGCGGGAATTCATGAAAAGTGTTCGCGGTATGGAAAGCTCGATGATGGTAAAATCGACTACGTCAAAGGCGCCAACATCGGTGGGTTTGTGAAAGTGGGAGATGCTCTTCGCCAGTGCGGTGTCGTGTAGGGTTTATTCGTCGGGAATATGAAGACTGTTCAGCACACTTTTACGAATGGCGACGGTCATCAACTTTCAGCCTTCCTGGATCTGCCTCCGCTTCGAAAGCCGATAGGCTATGCTTTGTTTGCCCACTGTTTCACCTGCAACAAAGAGTTGCTTGCTGTTCGAAATATTGCCAGGGCTTTGACCGAAGAGGGGATCGGAGTTTTCCGCTTCGATTTCCCCGGCCTCGGTAAAAGTGAGGGTTGTTTTTCAGGGTCGACGTTTTCTTCGAATGTGGATGATCTCTATCGCGCTGCCGTTTATCTCGAAGAAATTGCTGAGTCACCCCAGATCCTTATTGGACATTCGCTGGGAGGAGCCGCTGCAATTCGTGCCGCTGCTTTGATCAAGTCATTGAAGGGGGTTGCTACGATTGGAGCTCCGGCTGATCCCGCCCACGTGACCCATCTGTTCGGCGATGAGCGTGAGGAAATTGAAAGCAAAGGTTCCGCAACCGTATCCATTGCGAAGAGTGAGTTTCTGATAAAAAGCGAATTTATTGAGGATCTTGAATCGATCAGCATGGAGGAAGCGACTCAAAACCTGGGCAGGGAGCTTTTAGTTTTTCATTCGCCTGTGGATCGAGTGGTGGGGATTGAAAACGCTGCAACGATTTACGGGAGAGCGAGACATCCGAAGAGTTTCATTTCCCTTGACGACGCCGATCATCTTTTGAGCAGAGAGAAAGACTCTCAGTATGTTGGCAAATGCATCGCTACATGGGCAAGCCGGTATCTTGATCCGGTGGATAGGGCGATTGATGCAGAAGAGGTGGTTGTGAGAATCGGGAATTGCGGCTTTCGCACAGATGTCCTCGCTAATGGCCGAGCCTTCATCGCAGACGAGCCGATCAATGTCGGAGGAACAAATCTCGGACCGACACCCTATGACTTTCTTTCTGCCGGTCTTGGAGCCTGCACTGCGATGACTCTACGGATGTATGCAGATCGGAAGGATTGGCCGCTTGAATCTGTCGAAGTTCATCTGGTTCATGACAAGATTCATGCGCGGGACTGCGACGAGTGCGTGACGAGTGAGGGCAGGGTCGATGTAATCGAAAGGAGAATCATTTTGGAGGGCAATTTAGATGAAGCTCAAAAAAGTCGTCTTCTGGAAATTGCCGATCGCTGTCCCGTTCACCGAACTCTTGAATCCGAGGTTCGCGTTGAGACTGTGCTGTTTGAAGGCTGATTGTTCGCTTCCTCTTCGGCGATTTGATCGCGGAGATCCGGCGATAGTCGTGAAGATCAAATCGCAGTCGGCTTCGTCAAAGGTGAGGGGGACCCGCATGTCACAAAGAGCGCCGCAAATTCGATCAGTTTGGGGCAAATTTGGTGGTTCTGAAAGATAGCGTCAGCTATCGTAGCGGAACTGGTGTTCCGGTGCTCCAAACCACTGCTTGTAGGTCTGTGTGCTGTAGTAGACAATGATAGCATCGCTTCCGCTGGTGCGTCCTTTCCACGATGCGCCCATGGGGTGTGCGCAATCTTCGATTAGAAAAAGGTCATATTGCTGACAGATTTCCAGCACGCGATCCGTATCCGCGATGGGTCCGCGTAGAGGAGACAGCAGAAGGAACTTGCCGTTGGTGGCATCAATAATGGTTCCTTCGTCGGTGTGAATAATGACCTGGGTTGCGTGGGTCTTTAGACGTGTCAAGCTGATAGAGGAAGTCTCCCGGCTCGTGTTTATCATCAGGGTCGAGTCGCCTTCCCGCTGTTTCGGACTGTTTCACCACGGCAAATGAAAACCGACTGCCCAAGGCATAGTTGTAGACTCATGCGGCAAAATTCGAATAATCAATGCCGCAGGTAGCGGGGATGTGTTTGTGTTCATTCGGGAGGTCGACATACTTTTCAGCAACTGCGACAATGCGGTCTCTGTTAAACCGATCCGGATCCTTGACGCAGGCAGGGATCTTGAATTCAGGATATGTGTTCGCAGCGGAGTCCCATTCTGTATCCCGTTGACTCTTCGGCGTGTCTGTTTGGGGAAGGGTGTTCCGTAATGTGAAATCAAAATAGAGAAAGGTTTAACTCTGAGTCTTTGGCAAGGATTCACCCGGCTGAAGCAGCGGAGGATTGCTTTCCACAGTCTCAGGATATTTGATACCGCAACCAGTGTTGAGTAACACGACTTTCTCGTCAGGTTTGATCCACTCGTCAGCGAGAAGTTTTTGAGTCGCAGCAAAACAAGCAGCACCCTCGGGGCAGACGAAGGCACCTTCGACTGATGCCAGCAATCCCTCAGCGGCAAGCGTCTCCTCGTCGGTGATTGCGATTGCGCATCCGTTCGTATCGTAAACCGCTTCGAGAACGAGGAAGTCACCAATCGCTTTGGGAACGGTGATTCCAAACGCGCAGGTTTGAGCGTTGTCCCAAAACTCAGACTCCTTCTCATTTGCTTCCCACGCCCGAACAATCGGAGCGCAACCGGTCGCCTGAACTGCAACGAGTCGCGGCAGGTCGCCTTCGATCCAGCCAATTTCCTTCAGTTCGTTCAGGGCCTTGTAAATTCCAATGATGCCAACACCGCCGCCCGTTGGATAAAGAATAACGTCCGGCATTTCCCAACCAAATTGTTCAGCAAGCTCCAGCCCCATCGTCTTCTTCCCTTCGATCCGGTAAGGCTCTTTCAGCGTGCTGGCGTCATACCACTGATTTTCTTTTACGGCTTGAGCCACAATCTTTCCCGCGTCACTGATGAGTCCGTCGACCAGATAAAAGGTAGCTCCGGCGATTTCACACTCGCTTCGCGGAATGGATGGAGCGTCTTTCGGCATTACAACAACGCACTCAATTCCTGCCTTGGCACAGTAAAGAGCCCAGGCACCGCCAGCATTGCCATTGGTCGGCATCGCCAGAGTTTTAACTCCCAGCTCTTTTGCTCGTGAAACACCAACTGCTGAGCCGCGTGCTTTGAACGTGCCCGAAGGAATAATGCCTTCGTCTTTCATATACAAATTCGTCATCCCAATCTCACTTCCGAGACGTTCCAACTTGAGAAGAGGAGTCATGCCTTCGCCCATGGTGACGATGTTCGCTTCATCAACCACAGGAAGTAGTTCGCGATAGCGCCAGAGATCCGGGGCACGGCTCGCGACGACCTCTTTGCTCATCGTCTCACGAACTTTGTCGAGGTCATACCTGACGAGCAACGGACTTCCGCACTCGCAAAGGTGATGAATCTCTTCAGTTTCGTAAGTGGCGGCGCACTTCGGACATTCTAAATGGCTGGTATTCATGTTACAAAAAATTTGCTGATTAAGCGAGGTGGGCAATGGCATCCATCTCGATTTCAACGCCTTTCGGTAGGGCAGATACTTCGACGCAAGCCCTCGCAGGATGCGGAGCAGAGAAGTAAGATCCGTAAATTTCGTTGACGACCGCGAACTGCTTCATGTCGGTCAGATAGATCGTCACTTTGACAATGGATTCCATTTCGGCACCGGCGGCTTCAACGACCGCCTTCATGTTTTCGAGGACCTGCGTTGTCTGAGCTGAAAGGCCGCCTTCAACGATTTCTCCGGTTCTTGGACCGAGCGGAATTTGCCCGGAAATATACAATGCGTCTCCTGCTAGAACGGCTTGACTGTAGGGCCCGATCGCAGCCGGAGCGCGGTCAGTGTTGATGATTCTCTTTCTCATAGTCAAATCCTATCACCGGAACAAGAAGGGGATAGCAGTTCTTTTTTTGTCATTACTAAAGTGAAACTATAGCGTTTGAGCGGAATTCTGCTGGGCCTATAGACGTGTTGCCCAGGGCGGTTCGCCGATTATCCGAAAGTGCTTCGAAGCTAGTTTTGGACATCGCGCCCGGTTCTTCGGAACCTCTTTACTGCGACTTAAGTGATCGAAAAATGGATGCCGCGATCATTGTAATTCGGCTCTTCGACCTTCCACGCCGATGCAAGGTCGAAGTCCTCCGCGAAGAGCCTTCGGCTTCAAGAGTTTTGAAAACTACCGATTGCGAGGCTCTTCATCAACAAATGGGGACATGAGCATATATGAACAAGAGTTCACTCATGTCAGAAGAGCTACAAAGAATCGGAATACGCGGCTACTGCGTCACTCACATCGAGGAGCAAAGGCGCTTCTCAATCGTGCACCTCAAGCGCGATCACACCTCCACACGACCAAGCTGCCCTTCCTGTCTACAGCAAGGGACCATACCTACGAAGTGTTCGCCACCTCGACTCCTTTGGAAGGAAAGTCCGCCTCCACATTCATACCCACCGCTACCAATGCAGGGAATGTGGAACATCCTTTATCCCGCCACTACCCGGTATCAAAAAATACCGACACTCCTCCGAACCCTTTCGCCGGAAAATCTACGAACTTCACCGCGATGGCATCGCCGGCAGCGTTCTC